>CAXEOX010000081.1:0-14166 GCA_963997925.1 uncultured bacterium | reverse complement strand
CAGTATTTCCTGCCGGCCCCGATCGTGGCCCACGAGAACTGCCGGACCGAGTTGCAAGAAAAGTTTGACGCCAACATGCAAAGGTACCGGCAACGGGAAGCGTTGATTCCCGAACTGAACCAGATCCGAATGACGCTGCCAGACGTTACATTCGAAGACAAGATGACCATCCGCCTGGGTGACCGGGTGATTGAGCTTTCCTTCCTCGGCCGCGCCCATTCGAACAGCGACATCCTGACCTATCTACCCGACGACAAGGTCTTATTCGTGGGAGACATAGCGGTTCACAAGACCCTCCCGGCGTTCCCCGACGGCCACATCACAAAGTGGCTGACGGTGATTGACGAGACGGCCAAAGTAGACGCTGATACCATCGTTCCAGGCCACGGACCGGTGGGAGGCAAGGCGGAGTTCGAGGAAGCCAGAGAACTGCTGCATATCCTCAACAGCGAGATAAAGAAGGGATTCGACGAGGGTCTATCCGAGGAAGAGACGGCAAAGCGGGTCAACGTCGGCAAGTTCAGCGACTTCGCCAACCAAGAGCGCGTCGGGCAAATCACCCAGATGGCCTACATGGCCTACAAGGACGAACTCCAATAGACCTTTAATCAGGGTAGAACCACTTCGGTAGCGGTGGACCTCACTTCGGCGGCATCAATCTCCATCAGTGCTCAACAGCCCCGCCCGGCTTCTGTACGCCGCACTAAAGAGATTCGTCGCGATGAAACAACAGGAGAGAGCACATGCAATTTGGTCTTTTTTATGAATGGCCGAATCCAACGATACGAAATTGGAAAACCCTCTTCGAGGAAGGGGTTGAGCAGATCCAGTACTCGGAAGAGATGGGCTTCGACTACTGCCTTATCGCCGAGCACCATTTCTCCAACTACGGCAACTCCCCCGCGCCACTGATGCAGGCGCTATACATAGGCCAACGGACCAAGCGCATCAAGATTGCCACTGGCATCATAGTTGTACCCATCTGGGATCCGTTGCGACTGTCGGAAGAAGTCGCGGTTCTGGACAACCTCATCGATGGCAGGTTCATCTGCGGTGTCGGACGGGGATACCAACCCCACGAGTTCGCCCGCTTCGGCATCACCGTGCCCGAATCCCGCCAGAGGTTCAGCGAATCCCTGGACGTGATGATTAAAGCATGGACCCAGGACGAGTCGTTCACCTACAACGGTGAATACGTAAAGATTCCCAACGAAGTAACCGTATGGCCCAAACCTCTACAGAAACCCCATCCGCCGCTGTGGCTGGCCGGAACAAGCATCGACTCGATGCAACTGGCCGCTAAATGGGACATGATGCCGGTCACCACCGGGCTCCTGGGCGGAGATGGCATGCGGGCGCACCTGACGTCGTTGATTCATGCCCGTATGGATCTGGGCAAGGACATACATGGCATCGAACTGGGCATGCAAGCCATAACCCACGTGGCGCCAACCGACGAGGAAGCCCGGGAACAGATCGAATACGCCCGCTGGCAGAACCGGGCCGGAAGGGCGCTGGGCAGACTGGAGGTAACCAACGGAAGGGTGGACGTGAAGCCCTACGAAGGGGAGCCGGACGACGATCGCTTCATGGAACGTCTCTATTTCGGCAGTCCTGAAACGGTGATAGCGAAATTCAAAAGGGCTGCGGAACTGGGTGTAACCCACGTAAGTTGCTGGAGCATGTTCGGCGGCCTTGAGCACGAGAAAATCATGCGTTCCATCCGGCTGATGGGTGAGGAAGTGATTCCTGCCCTGAAAGACGTTCATCCCCCGACCGGTCTGGAAGACGAACTAGCGAAAACTTCTAAGATCACCCAAGAGGACTTGCAGTCCGCCCGCTCAGGACCCGCGCCGTCGGATGTCCCAACCTAAGCGGCCCTTGGCTTAAACATGCCCTACTTTGTCTTGGGGGTCGGGTTGTTCTCAGGCTTCTTCTCCGGCCTCCTTGGCCTGGGGGGCGGCCTAATCATGACTCCCATATTTCTCTATGTACCTGGCATGGCCGGCATCGCTGGTTTATCCGTTAAGGAAATCACCGGCCTGACCATGGTCCAAGGATTTGCCGGAGCCGTTTCCGGCCTAGCCCGGCACCGCAGCTACGGAATGGTTTCCTGGAGACTGGTCCGGTACGTGGGAATATCCGCGGGTGTCTCGGCCCTGGCTGGCGCCATCGTCTCAGCCTGGGTACCAGATGGGGCGATTCTGGCAATCTTCGCTGCGATGGCCCTCATCGCAGCAGCGTTGATTTTCCTCCCCGGATCCCGCTCATCCCAAGACGAGTCCGATCCAGGACCGTTCGATTTCAATGCTCCGGTGGCTCTGATGTTGGGCGGCTCAGTGGGTTTCTCCGGAGGCCTGGTGGGTCAGGCAGGTTCTTTTATCTTGATTCCCTCGATGCTATACATCCTGAAAGTTCCCACCCGTATCGCCATCGCCAGCAACCTGGGCATAATCTTGTTCTCCGCCGTGGGCGGAATCACCGGGAAACTGACAACCGCTCAAGTGCCGATAGAGCTAGCTCTCATCATGGTGGCCGGGTCGGTGCCATCTGCCCAAGTGGGGGCCATCATTAGCCGCCGCATGCAACCGCGGCTATTGCGCTACGCCCTCGCCTTGGTGGTAGGCGGGGCTGCCGTGCGCATCTGGTTCGATATATTGACCTAGCGGTGGAACCCGCCTAGCATTCCGACTATACTGGCGGGGAAGTCCAACCGAACCGAAAACGAAACTAACCGGAGATAACTGCGCCTGGCTTCAAGATTGGGTCGAGCGGAGTTATCTGGAGGTCAACCTTGAAGGCATCATATTTTGGGTCGATGGGCTACTCGGAGAGGCATAAATTTCCTGCAGAATGGCCCGTGCCGCCCAGTTTCCTCGACACTGTGACATCCGTCCGGAGTTACCAAGACGGCCTTCGAGAATGTGAATTTGCCGAGGAACTGGGGTTCGACTGGATCAGCGTGTCGGAGCACCATTACTCGGGCAACCGGACCACTCCCAACCCCGTCGTCATGGCCGCCGCCGTGGCCGAACGTTGCAAGAAAGCCAAGATTGCCCTCATGGGCCAGTTGCTGCCATTGATGAATCCCATCCGCGCCGCCGAAGAGATTGGCATGCTGGATAACATGACCAATGGCCGGGTGGTCATGGGGTTCATGCGCAGCACCATAAGCGAAGATCAAGCCTACGGGATTAACCCGGAGGAAGGCCGGGGTAGGCTGATGGAGAGCATGGACTTGATCCTAAAAGCCCTGACCGAACCCCAGCCCTTTTCCTGGGAAGGCCGTTATTACCAATACCGAACCGTTTCGGTCTGGCCACCTCCCGTTCAAAAGCCATTGCCTCCGGCAATCATATCCACCCGAAGCGAAGACACGGTGGCCTACGCCGCCAAAAACCGGCTGGGGCTGGGCCTCGCCTATGACCGGCCGGAGAACGCAGCCAAGGTCACTAGACGGTACAACGACTGGTGCCGGGAAGCCGGCTGGCAGCCCGCGAAAGACGACATCATATTCCGGGGCGCCATATACTTGGCGGAGACGGATGCCCTAGCGCAAAAACGTATGGAAGAACTCACGGCCGGGGGGTTCCAGCGTGGCCTTGGACTGCCTTCCAGCATAAGCCAGGCGGTACAAGCGGCCCGTGCCAGAGGCGAGTCCAAACCCCACGTCGTCGGTGACGGTGGCCGTAACGCCACCAGGGACTCCCGGGGCCTGATGACATTCATCGGCAGTCCCGACACCGTGGTCAAACAACTGAAGGAATACCACGACCAGGCTGGCATCGGCATCGTGGACCTAGGTTTCCAACAGCCCGGCATCAGCCACCAAGAAGTCATGAAAGAGCTAGAACTGTTCGGACGCGAGGTCCTGCCCCAGATGAAGGAGTTCTGAGAGCTACATGACACTCGGATAAAACCCGTGGTTGGGTCTTTCGGGAAGCTCAGGACGAACGGATCAAACATCCACAACCGTTCGTGATGAGCCTGTCGAACCACTGCCCGCTGGGAGTCAGAAACCCTCGACCATAGCGATACTATCCGAAAACCAAAAGGGCCGCCTCGACAGAATCGAGGCGGCCCTTTTCTAGTTGGAATTCTGGAGGGGCAGGCTAGACCGGAGCTGTTGCCGCTTTGGCAATGTCAGCGTCCCAAGGCCCGGACATGCGGCCCTTCTCGGTACCGCCAATCATGTACTTGCTTGGGTCATTGCCCCATTCGCTGGCGGGCATCTCGTAAGAAATCTCGACACCGTTGCCGTCGGGGTCGTGGATGTAGATGCCGATGGCATGACCGTGGTCGGATACCCGTTCGATGTCTATATTCCTCTCTTTGATCCGGTTATAAATCTCCGCCAGATCATCCAGGCTTTCCATGTACCAGGCCATATGGTTCAGGCCAATCTGGCCCCTTTGGACGGCGGGAGCATCTTCCCCCACTTCCGTTAGAGCAATTTCATGGGAGTTCCCAAGGTCGGAACTCATGAAAGCGGCTCGGCCGGGAAAGAACCCTTGGGTGTGCAGACCCAGAAGATCCTCATACCAATCTCGGGAACGCTCCGCATTACGCACGAATATGTTGACGTGTCCTAGCTGTCTCGGCCTGTAACCCATGAGCTTCCTCCTATTCTTATCGCAAGTTATGCGAGAGACACTACCACATCGCCGTCCAAAACCACAAGAAGGCGTTATTCAAGGATATGGTTATTGATCGTTATCTGCATTACCATACGTTGGACATTCGTCGATATTCGACGTTTCTAGTCCCCTGCCATGCTGGGGTAACGTTTCCAGGAGCGTAATAAGATCCTGCCAGGCAGCACACAAGGCCACTGTCGCAGATCTCGTTCGATTTATAGTTGAAAGAACCTAGTGCGTTAAGACGCGCCGCATATCCTCTTTCGATATTCCGACACCGTAGCTTCGCCTTAGTTTGGACATCTACCACCCTGCTAGGGATGGGGACCCAGATGGAAGCTCTGGTGATGGGATGGTATGTCCTTACCCTAACCGACAACGCTTTCCTAGTCGGGCTGACGTGGACCGCCCGGATGTCACTGAACATCTTTGCCTTGTTTGCCGGAGCGATAGCCGACCGCCTGCCCCGTAACCGCATCTTGGCCGCCGTAGAATTCATCATCGCAATTTTAGGCGTGGCCATGATTGTTCTGATATTGAGCGGTCATATCCAGGTCTGGCACATATTTGGCATAGCCATGGCGGCGGGGGTTGTTCGGGTGTTCCAGATGCCCACTGCCCAGGCGCTGGTCGCCGACACATTGCCTCAAGAGCGCATCGGCAACGGGGCGGCATTCAACTCAGTGGGCATGAACCTCGCTATGCTTCTGGGGCCGTTGATCGGCGGAATCTTGTTCAAGTCCTACGGTCCTGAAGGGGCCTACGCCATGATTACAGGGCTCTACTGTTTAAGCGGATTCTCCGCCCTTGCCATCAGGCTAGACAAGAAGCCTGCAACAGCAGGACGAGAGCCGGTGCTCCGTTCGATAATATCCGGCCTGAAGTACGCCAAGGGCGAGCAAATCATCTGGGGCACGCTGATGGTAGCAATCATCATCGAGTTCTTTGGATGGACCTTCCATACCAGCTTGATACCCAGTTTTGCCCGCGACGTACTGGGCACCGATTCCGCCAGCCTGGGTGTCTTGATGTTCGCCTTCGGATTCGGTGCGCTTGGCGCGTCTTTGGCCTGGGCGATGGTCCGGAATCTCCGACATGTCGGCAAGCTGATGATCGCCGCCGCGCTCCTTTGGCACATCAGCATACTGGCGATATCTACGACCGAATCTTTTTACGTATCGATGGCGATTCTGGCGTTTATCGGGATGGGGTTCGGGTCGATACAGGTCTTCACACTGACGGCATTGCTGCGGTCCGCCGACGCCAGTTATCGAGGCCGGGTGATAAGCCTGCGTTCCCTGGCCATCTATTCATTCGCCCTAGGAAGCATGTCTACCGGGTGGATAGCGATGGCGTGGGGACCGCCCATGGCCGCCAGGGTGATTGGCATCATGGGAATCATACTGATTCTGATTCTAGCGATGTTCACGCCGAAGTTGCGGCGGTTCTAGGACCAGAGATTTGGCGATGCGTGAGGAGATCGGGGTCCGGGAAACTCGGACGCCCCCACAATGTCATTCTGAGCGCAGCGAAGAATCTCAGCGTCGTGGACAGATTCTTCTCCTTCCGCTGAAGGATCAGCATGACGGGGAATGTGGGTCCCTCGGCTAGCTCTTAACCTTGTCGTATATCTGCAGCCGGCCCCGCTGGCTATCCGTCACCAAGATGCGGTGCTTCTCGGGGTCGAAAGCAATCCCGGTGGGGAAAGAGAACCGGCCAATGGCTGCCTGGTCGGGCATCTCGTGGAGCTGTTGTACCATCTCCGGGTTGGTCTCGATGATTCCCATCGCCGCCTTTGACGGCTCCCTGGCATCTCCCAACAAGCTGGTGATAAACGCGCCATCGGTTCCAAAAATCTGGATCCGGTCGTTTGCCCAATCGCACACGTACACATCGCCGTCCGGATCAACCGCCACATCCGACGGACGGTTGAGTTGACCGTCACCGGTCCCGTAGCTCCCGAAAGTGGCTAGCGGTTGACCGTCCGGAGAGAACTTCTGGACTCGGTGGTTCTCATGGTCGGCCACGTACACATTACCGTGTTGGTCGACGGTGACGCCCCAAGGAGCGTTCAGTCCCCCCTTGCCCCATTGCCCTAGAAAATCGCCGTCTTTGGTGTACTTCTGAACACGGTTGTTGCGGCCGTCTACTATGTACAAGACCTCATCCGGTCCGAAAGCTATACCCGAAGGTCCTTCAAACTCCCCTTCGCCGCTACCTGCCTTACCCCATATCTTCAGGAAATTGCCCTCTTTGTCAAAGACAGAAACCCGGTTGAGCCATTCGTCGGTAACATAAGCGTTGCGCTGATTGTCTAGGGCAACAGCAACCGGCCAGGTAAACTCGCCAGCAGCTTCACCTTGACCACCAAACTGACCCACGAATTTCTCATCGTCAGGTACGGTGCCGATAATCACCTTGCTGAGCTTGCTGCCGCGCATCGTTCGCGTCCATGGCACGTTGGGATAGTAATCAGACCCCCGGTGGACCAGAAACACGTCGTCCCCTTCGCCTACCGCCACCGAAACGATGGACCTGCTGCGCCATGCCGGGGTTAGCTTCACTTCACGGTTGAAATTGAAAACTCTTCCGGCTACTTGTTGTGAAATCATTTTCCTTACCTTCAAGAACCTTAACGACGGAGATTATGGAGCCGTTTTCATCTGAGATATCCCTTCCCCCCTTAATGGGGGTGATACCCCTCACTTCAATCCTCTCCCACAAGGGGAGAGGAGGCCGTGCCCTAGAGGAATCTCGGCTTTTCGAAAGTACCTTTGACGATGGGCTTGGCATCCAGTCCCAGCCAGTCTTCTAAGACCGTGGAATACAGGCCTCGGAAATCCAGGTTGGGGACCAGATCGCCATGTTGCAGGTCTTCAAGCTTGATTGAAGGATACTCCCCGTATTGGCCACCCTTGACCGCATCGCCGATGGCGAAGGCGGCGCCGCCGGAGCCGTGGTCGGTGCCGGAGCCGTTGTCCTTGGCCCGCCGTCCGAACTCGGTGAACAGCAGCATGACCACATTGTCAGCGGCGTTGTGTTCCCGCAGGTCGGAGAAGAAGTCTACTATGCCCTCGGACACATCCTTCCACAGGGTCGCATGGGTGCCCAACTGGTTGGCATGAGTGTCGAATCCCGCTTGGTCGCAGTAGAAGATGCGAGTACCCAAACCGGCCAGATGCACCTTGGCGATACTCTTGAGCTTCTGAGATATGCTGGTTTCGGCGTACTCCACGCTGGATGCGTAATTCTGGTGGGCCACCTTCAGGATATCGGCGCCTGCCATGGCCTCCAGACCCGTCTGGCCCAGGTAGTCCATGACCATGTCGTTGCCAACGGCCGGCGCATACATGCGGGCGAACCGATCTAGTATCTTAGTCCTCTCTTCTTGAACGCCGATATCGGTTAGCAGACCGTAGGAGTCAAGGTTGTCCACGCAGGCGACCGGGACTCCCGGCGATACCAGGGCGCGGAAGAGGCTGTATCCAAAGCTGACAGTGGTGACGATGTTCTCTTTGTTGGGGTCCAGGTCCCGGGCCGCTTGGCCCAGCCAACCTTCCTCCCCGTTCTTGTCCGGCTCACAGGTGTGCCAGATGTCCATGGAGCGGAAATGGGACCGGATGGAATCTGGGTAGCCAACGCCGTGGACGATGGCCATCTTGCCCTGATCGTAAAGACCTTTTAGAGGCCCCATGCTGGGATGTAAGCCGATGTGGTCATCAAGGACCAACACGTCGTTCTCCGGAATGCTTACGTTCTGCCGATAATCCCGGTACAGCGGGTCGGTGTAGGGGACCAGCGTGTTCATGTAGTCGTTGCCACCTGACAATTGAAGAACAACTAGGACCGGGTCTTTCTTCGTGGATGTCATGGCATCCTCCATCAAGCCCAAAGTTAGGAGTACTGGAATTCCCTTACCGAAGCTATCAATTTCAGCATCTCCCCCACTCTTGCGGTGGAGGCGTTGGCGGCCTGATTCGAGTTCCAGCTAAGGTCTCCCTTTTCACTGGCATGCTCTATAAGTTCTCGATGGGTGGCGGGCTTGACCTCTAACGGACCTGCCAAATCGAGGCAGGTGTTCACAAAGTCTTCCGGAGCCAAGTCGCCCTCGGCTTGGAGTTTGCCGATAATCGTCTGGATGCCGGGACGTTCGATGTCGCCCAGCACCCCGGCGGTGAAGTTGATTCGCTTCATCAGGGCGCCGCTGTTGACCCATTCAACACCCGTGTGCCAACCCTCCACGCTGGGCGGATTCAGCAGCTCTTGGCCCATGTAGCCCGACTGCCTGGCCAGGTTGCCGATCCCCGGCGCGGGAAACTCGGCTCCGCCGGCGAACCGGACGGCTCCAACCACGGCCTCGATGGGGCTCTTTATCTTCGCGAAACGAGCATTCTTGAAGAATTCCGAGTTGAACAGCACGCTCAATACGGGTTTGAGTTCATATCCGGAATCACCGAAAGCCTTAGCAAGTATCTCTATCGCTTCTGGGTCTTTGGGAGGCGTCACCGACCACGAAGGAACCTGAGGCTCGTCGGCGACGAAGAAGTTGTACAAGTGGCGCGCCACGAACCGGGCCGTAGCCGGTTGCTGGCAGATTATGCCAATAACATCTTCCCCGTCGAAATTTCCCGTGTGGCCCAGGAAGGTCTTTTCGCCGTCGTCGTGGTCCGACTCCAAGAATTCGAATACCCAATCGTAGCGGCCATAGGCCCGCGGCGGAGTCTTGGCGATGGTCCAACCGGTGAACGCGCGGGAGCATTCCCTAACGTCGTCCTCCGTATAGTTGCCGACCCCCATGCTGAATAGCTCCAGCAGTTCCCGTCCCCAGTTCTCGTTGACCGCTTCGGCATGATTCTCGTTGTTGTCCAGCCAGTAAATCATCGCCGGATCTTTCGCCAGAGCCACCAGGAAGTCCCGGTAGTTACCCATGGCATTTTCCCGGAACATGGTCAACTGGGCGTTCATAACGTTGTAGTGGTCGACCTTGGAGATACCGGTGGCGAAAATCTGGTGCCAGAAAAGCACCATTTTTTCCTCGAGCGGACGCTTGGTGGCAATCATGGTATGAAGCCAATTCGCTCCACCCATGCCGGGCAGCGTAACCGTCCTGATGAATTCCGGGTGGTAGCGGACAAACCGGTATTGGTCTATCGGCTCTTCCTTTGGATTCACCAACTCTTCTACCGTTGCCTCGTACCCCTTCGCCGCCCTAGCTTCCAACTCTTCGCGGCCTGCACCAAACCCGGCGCGCCGCATCAGGTGTGCCATCAAAGCGATATTCTGGTCGGCCATTGCATACCTCGTCATGAACGGATTTAGCCAATAACTAGAATAATTAATGCGTTTATACTGGCGGTAATTGTCAAGTCCGGGGCTGTAGATGTCAACGTGTCCCGTATCAAGCTAGCTCTTCGTCCCTGAACCTACTATGTCCAACTATATACAAAATCTCGAACTGTCCTTCCGAAGCCGCCGAATCATAGTAATATATAGGCGCTGTGACCCACCGGGCCATTTGCTCATGCGCCCATTCGGATCACCGGGTGGTCACTGCCAGATCGACTCAACGTTCCAGCCCGCGCTACGGCATGGGCTCAAACAAAATCGGAGGACGGATATATGACTATCAACGTGGCCACTGGAGTTGCGCGAATCCTCAAACAAGAAGGGATAAAGTGGGTCTCCACTTTCCCGGTCTGTCATGTTAATAACGCCCTTGGACAGGAAGGGGTTCCCATGGTGATGATGAGGGACGACCGGTACGCCGTCGCCCTGGCCGACGCCTATTCCCGAATCAATGCAGGCAATCCCATCGGGGTTTGCACCTTCCAAGGTGGAGTCAACGCGGCTGGGCTACAGGTCGCTTACGCCGGCATGGCCCAGGCCTTCGAGGACGGTTCCCCGGTGCTTTGCATCACCGACGGCGTGCCCATCGGGGCCACCGAGAACAGCCAGTTCGATGTCACGTCCAGTATGAAATCCGTCTCCAAATGGTACGGCTACGTGGACAAGCCGGAGCGGCTACCCGAGTTCATGCGCCGCGCCTTCACCATGCTGCGGTCCGGCAGTCCCGGCCCCGTGGTATTGGCCATTCCCGACCCCACCGGCCTCTACGACGAGACCGCCGACCCATATATCCCGGTCAAGGGATGGAAGTCGGCCCCCAACCCTGAAGACGTTACCAAGGCCATCGAGCTTTTGCTGAACGCCAAAGACCCGCTGATCTATGCCGGTGAGGGCGTCATTTACGCAGGCGCTTCCGCCGAGCTGAAGTCCTTTGCGGAAATGGCCAACGCACCGGTAATCAGTACGTTGAAAGCCAAGGGAGCGTTCCCGGAGAACCACCCGCTGTTCGTCGGTGTCCGTGGAGACCAAGTCGATCACTACCTGGAAAAGAGCGACCTTATCCTGGCGATAGGGTCCAGTCTCTCGCCGGGCCGGTTCAGCCACGGGATCCCCAATGCGGTCAACAAGACAATCATCCACTGCACCGTGGACGAGCTACACGTGAACAAGTCCTACCCGACGGCTGCGGCGCTGATCGGCGACGCTCGTTTCTCATTGCAGGCGTTGGAAAAAGAGTTGTCGGACAAAACTTCGGGCAACGGCAGGGCCCTCGGCAACGTGGCTGCGGAGGTAAAGACAGCCCGGGATTCCGCGATGGCCCAATACCGGGAAGTTATGGCCTCCACCGACAAGCCCATCAATCCCTACAGGGTCTATGCGGGTTTGATGGAGGTACTGGACCCTAACAAGTCCTTCGTCACCCACGAATCCGGCAACACCAGGGACCAACTCAGCACGGTATACGAAACCTTGGTGCCGCGAGGGTTCCTGGGATGGGGCAACGTTTCGTCGCTGGGATTCAGCCTGGCCGCGACCATAGCAGCGAAGATTTCCTTCCCTGAGAAGCATTGCATCGCCGTGACCGGCGAGGCGGGCCTGGGCTACATGCTGGGCAACCTGGAAGTGGCGTTGCGCGAGAAGCTGGGCATCACCGTGGTGCACGTCAGCAACGGCGGTTTCGCGGGCTACGGCCCAGGATTCTGGGGCGACGGCCATGACCCATTCACTTACAAGGTAACTGGAAATGATGAGATTGACATGTCCAACGTCATAGGCGCGTTGGGTTACCACACCGAACGGGTCACCGAACCTTCGGAGGTGGGCCCGGCCCTGAAGAGGGCCTTGGCGGCCAACGACTCCGGCCAGCCTGCCTACATCGAGTTCATCTGCAGCCAATATCCGATCTACGGACGATGGGTCGGCAGATAAGTAGCCACGCTGCAACGGGCGTCCGGTTTGGACGCCCGTCTAACCACGATGCCAAGTATCTATTCTCGGAGGAACTGAATGACGTTAGAAAAATCAACTGCCTCTCGAAGAGATTTTCTCAAAGCGTCTGTGGGAGTCGGCGGCGCGCTGGGCATCCTTGCGTCTCCGATCGGGATGACCCAGGCGATAGACGCCGTTTCCGCGGATGTCAGCCGAGTTACCCAGACCTATACCCGGCTGCGGATCGCCGGCGTATCCGATCTGGCCGACGGCCAGCCCATCGACTTCCAATACCCATTGCAGGAGCACAACAATCTCCTGGTCAATCTGGGAACTTCCGCTCTTTTGGGGCGTCGGACCGGACAGTGACATCGTCGTCTTCAGCTATTCTTGCGCCCACATGGGCTGCCCCCTGAATGGCATGTATAAGTCCGAGCACAACGTACTCGGTCCCTGTACCTGTCACTTCAGCCAGTTCGACTTAACCAAAAGCGGGATCCTATCCATCGGTCAGGCCACCCAAAGCCTGCCTCAAGTCCTACTGGAAGTTGAAGGTAGCGGCATATTTGCCACCGGGGTAACCGGCCTGCTCTATGGACACTGGAACAACCTATCCGGTGGAACAGAGATAGCTCAAAGCTAACCGTCTTAGACGAAAGGTTGATTTAGGGAATGACGAACGATAAAACTGAGCCGATCAGTGATCATCTATGGGATCATGCCAAGTACAACGGCCTATCCCGGCGTAGATTCCTCACATTGATGGCCGCAGGAGGTGGAGCCACCGTACTGGCCGCTTGCTCCGGAGACCCTACCAAGGAGATGTAATCGCCCTCCCATTTCCGGATGCTAGTTTTGATATCGGCTTCTGCCAGCAAGGGCTCCAGTTCTTCCCCGACAAGCTTGCTGCCCTGAAAGAGATACACAGAGTATTAGCTCCCGAAGGAATTGTCGCGTTGACCATCTGGAGTTCCCTTCCACCTTGGGGTATCGCCATCGCCGACGGTCTAACAAGATACGTAAGCGCCGAGATCGCAAAGCAGTCTTTAGGACCTTTTTCATTCCGTGACCCGGACGTTATCCGCGGGTTGCTTGTCGAGGCGGGGTTTTCGAAGATCGAGATGGAAGTCTTGGTAGTCGAGCGCCGCATCGGCCCGGCGGAAGTTTCCATCCCAGGAGACATGGCGAGCACAGCGTATGCTAGTGATGTAGCAAAGCTGGACATTGTCACTCGAACGGCCATGGTCAAGGACATAGCAAAGGCTCTAGAAAAATATCGAGTAGAAGGAGGCCTCGCAGTTCCACAAGAAACTCTTTTGATCCGGGCTGCGGCTGAATAAAAACATATGACTCAAAACGACAGCGGATTTGTGGGGTCTATCCCCGAGATTTACGACACGTATCTGGTGCCCTTGATATTTGAGGCATATGCCAACGATCTTGCGGAGCGCACTGCGGCTCTGGCGCCAAACAGGGTTCTGGAAACTGCGGCTGGCAGCGGGGTTCTGGCCCGCGCCTTGGCCCCACGTCTAGCTCCGGACGCTCGCTACTTCGTGACTGACCTCAACCAACCGATGCTGGATCATGCCGCCAGCAAACAAGACCCCGATAGCCGCATCGTATGGCAGCAGGCCAACGCAATGGAGTTGCCGTTCGATAAGGCCACGTTCAATGCCGTTGTTTGTCAATTCGGCGTCATGTTTTTCCCTGACCGGGTCGCGGCTTATACCGAAGTCCGGCATGTGCTGAAACCTGGGGGCTGCTTCATATTTAACGTCTGGGACAGGATCGAAACCAACCAGTTCGCCGATGTCGTAACCCAGGCGGCATCCACCGTATTCCCTGACGACCCACCGCTTTTTATGGCGCGAACTCCCCACGGTTATCATGATTTCGAACTGATTCAAGACGAGTTGATAATGGCCGGATTTTCCAATATCTCTATCGACACGCTGGAGGAAACCAGCACCGCGCCGTCGCCACGCCACCCCGCCATCGCGTACTGCCAGGGCACCACGCTACGCAACGAGATTGAATCCCGGGACGCCAGCCTTCTCAACCATGTCACTGATCGAGCGGAGGCCGCCATCGCAGCACGCTTCGGCAACGGTCCGGTTTCCGGAATGATTCGGGGGCACGTTGTGACAGCGTCGTAGGCATAGGGAAGTCCGTCAATACCTCGCATCGCCGCTGATTGAATCGAACCATACCACTCTGCCTCTGCCGCAGCGTCTTCGATGGAAAACGAATCAGC
>CAXEOX010000080.1:0-14225 GCA_963997925.1 uncultured bacterium | reverse complement strand
ACCTGAAATCGCTGCGTTTAAGCGTCCGATACCCGGTTATTAAGTTACTCCAACGGGATGGTCGCGGAAATCCTCGGTTCATCCCCCACCGACCTAGTGGTGTGTCCCTGACCGGTCAGGTCCTCAACCAGAGTGACGTGTCCCGGACCGAACCGGTGGACCGAACCGTCGCCGAGCCCCAGCTCAACCTCTCCGCCGATGGTGATGACGTACTGTCGCCGGGGACCGTTGTGCCAATCGCTGAAATACCCGGCAGGACTGGACCGGAAAGAGATCCCAGCGGTCTTAGCAATCTCACCAAGTTCAGGATGGGATTCCAGGGGCAATTCCTCAAGATGTGACTGCCCATCGTCGCCGGTATAAAGCCTCCATATAGCCATTGCCATGCCTCCACCTTTGATGTGCTTCGGATAGTTCGACCAGATTAACGGTTAGCCGGAGCGCGCGCAACCCGGAGTTGCGGCCAAGATATGTTCGGTTCTGGTAGTATGGCTAGGCACCTGATGAAGCGAAGAAAAGTACCGGCGGATGCCGATGTGCTGACCTAAACCTGAGACAGAATTCTGGAGGATCGGCTATGGAGATTGGAATCGGACTTGATTGGAGCCTGAATCTCACGTGGGACCAACAGGCGGAGCTGTCTCGAGAGGCGGCCAGCCTTGGCTATACCAGCATCTGGACTCCGGAGAGCACGGGTACAGACGCCTTCCACCTTTGCGCCCAGCGTTGGTCCGCCAGCCGCGATGTGACACCGGAGGGTTTGGACACCGGCATCGCCGTGTCTCCGGTCATGTACCGCAGCCCGGTCGCCTTCGCCATGAGTGGCGGAACGGTGAGCCAGATAACCGGAGGCCGATTCCACATGGGTATCGGGACCGGCGGCGTTTACCGTCCCAGATCGCGCCGGACCATGGGCATGCCAAAATTATCGGCACTAGCCATGATGCGGGACTACATGAATACGGTCAGAGGCTTGGTGGCCGGTGAACAGGTTCAATACGAAGGAGATGTTGTTACTCTCCGAGGCGTCAAATTAGACATCACCCCCCCTCCCAAAACACCTGTTTACTTGGGCGCACTGGGTCCTGAGATGCTCCGTCTATCCGGAGAAGTGGCCGACGGCGCATGCCTCAACTGGTGCAATCCGGAGCAGATCGCTTGGAGCCGGGAGCGGATTAACGAAGGGGCAGCCAAGGCTGGCCGGGACCCTTCCGGGATCAAGATGGTGGAATATATCCGGGTTTGCGTTGACGACGACGTGGATATGGCCAAGCGGGCCTACGCCCGTTCTACGATGGGTTACGCGCTGGGACAGGAAGTCCCCACCACCAAAGAACGGAGCCTGGGCTACCGCGGCCACTTCGAACGCATGGGCTATACCGAGGAGTTGGCTGAGTTGGACCGGATGCGCACCGCCGGTTCGTCCCGTGACGACGTGGCCGACGCTTTCTCCAGCGACCTGCTCCTGAACGTCGGCTACTACGGCCAAGCCGAAGGCGCCGCCGCCGCCTTCGGCAAGTTATCCAAGGGCCTGGATGTCGCCATTGTTCGGGTAGTAGCCGCCCGTCCCACCCTAGAATCCACACTAGCAGTCATGCGCGCCTGCGCCCCCAACCTGGTGATAGAGGCGTCCGCCTAAGTCTGCCACGAATAGACAGAGGTACGGAGACGAAAAAATAATTTCGTCTCCGTGGTCTCCGTGCCTCTGTGGCAATTCCCCCGTCGTGACTTCCCGTGCCTCTCCATGCTACGATTGCCCAGATTCGAGGCTATATGGATGAGGGTGACGCATGGCGGTCCGGACCGGAAAACAATTCCTGGAAGGCATCCGCGACGGGCGGGAGATCTGGCTGGAAGGGGAACGGGTCGACGACGTGACCACCCATCCAAAACTGGCCCGCATGGCCAATACTTTGGCCTCGATATATGACATTCAGGTCTCCCCGGAACATCACGATGTGATGACCTTCAAGTCTCCCTCTTCCGGCGAACCGGTTGCCCGCTCGTTCATGATTCCCGAAACCCAGGAAGATTTGTTGGAGCGCCGGAAGGCCTTGGAAGTGGTGGCCCACTGGTCCTACGGCATGCTGGGGCGGACCCCCGACTACGTGAACATCCAGCTAACCGCCATGCGCCAAGCGGCTCATGTTTACGGACAGAAGGACAAGCGCTTCTCGGACAACATTATTCGGTACTATGAATACGTCCGGGAAAATGACCTGTGCCTCACCCACACATTCGGGCATCCTCAGGTCAACCGGGCGGTTCCGATCAGCGACTTACCTGACCCCTATGTGGCTTTAGGAGCAGTAGATACCAACAGCGAAGGAATCATCGTCCGGGGCGCAAAACTCCTGGCGACCTTGGCGCCCTTCTCCGACGAGATTTTCTCTCCCGTCTATAGGCCCCTGCGCCCGGATGCTGAAGAGGACAAGAAGTACTGCATCGGATTCGCCATCCCGGTCAACACCCCCGGGCTCAAGTTCATCTGCCGCCAATCTTACGACCGTGGCGACTCCTTATACGACTACCCGTTGTCCGGGCAGTACGACGAGATGGACGCCCTGGCCGTCTTCGACGATGTGCTGATTCCTTGGGACCGGGTGTTCGCATATGAAGACATAGAATTGGCCAACCACACCCTGCAGGAAGTGGCCATGTGGCGTCACTACATGCAGCAGGTGGCCGTTAAGAGCATCGCCAAGCTGGAGTTCATTCTAGGTATAACCCATGGTATCGCCGAGGGTATCGGCATCACCGGGTTCGGTCACGTACAGGAGAAAATCTCCGAGATTATCGACACTCTGGAGACGGTGCGGTCATATATGAGGGCGGCGGAAGCGGACGCCGGGCCGTTCTTGGGCGAGGGCATCTGGCCGGCCCCGGAACCCTGGATCGCGATGAGGAATTGGTACCCCGACGCTTATTCCCGGATCGTGTGGATCATAGAGCAACTGGCGGCGGGTGGATTGATGCTGACGCCATCGGATCAGGACTTGAACGGTCCCATGGCCGAGACCATCGCCAAGTATTATCAAGGCGCCACCGCCGATGCGCCGGAACGCATCAAGCTGTTCCGGCTGGCCTGGGACTTGGTGGGCACCCAATTCGGTTCTCGGCAGACTCTCTACGAAAGGTTTTTTAACGGCGACGTCGTTAGGTTGCGACAACGCAGGTTTGAAACCTACGATTACTCCAAGGCCAAAGAATCGTTGCGCTCATTTATGGACCGGCCGACCGGCTAGTAACCCACGACCGGAACGGAAGCCGGCATACAAGGCGAAGTGGCTCAACCGTCTCACCGACAGACGCCGGTGTCGACAAACTGGATTGTTCCCGCGGCATCCTGGATTCCGGCCTTCGCCGGAATGACGAAGGCCAGATAGACTATATCCCGATTCACCTATGTCGAACTTATACGGCGGTTGCTACCTTAGACGGCGCCGTAACGCTCTGGATGAACCGGGATACTTCAAAGTTGAAGATGTCAGGCTTCTCAAAATAGACGGAATGACCCGCTTCCGGCACTCTGGTCAACCGCGCCCCTGGAATGGTCTTGGTTGCCGCCTCAAGGACCGCCGGAGGGGCGATCTGATCTTCCTCACCAACTATGAACAAGGTCGGCACTTGCAAGCTGCCAAGCTGGGCGGGAGTAGGGCCCTGCTGCGGAACACCGACCGGTTCGGAGCGCAGCGGGTTGGACTGGGATATCTGCAGGTATAGATTAGCCAAAGCAGGGTTTCGTTGGACGAATCCCTGGGAGACTGCCCGGTGCCCGATGGAAATGTTGGACGGATTGGTGTCCCGCAACTGCCTCTGTAGCTCTTCAACCTCGGGCACGGCCATCCCGCCGACGGTATCGGCCATCACCAGGCTCTTGGTCCGCTGGGGATAGGCCACGGCGAATCCCAGCATCGTGCGGCCACCCATGGACTGGGCGACCAAGTGGGCCGAGTCTATCTCCAGATGGTCCAACAGTCCTACTAAATCTTCAACAAACGCTCCGGCTCCGGGCCCCCCTGGAACATCGAAAGAGTGGCCGAAACCCCTTTGATCGATGGTTACGCAGTGATAATTCTGGGAGAAGAAGGGAATCTGCTGCCACCAGCTGAGCAGGTTGCCACCCGCGCCATGGGCAAAAACTATGGTCTCACCCTCGCCGAAACTCTGGTAGTGAACATCGATTCCGTTTATCTTTGCTGACGACAACTTTCACCTCGCCCCGCGTGTCTTGGCATGCGTATGTCCGGGGTTTGTGGATTGTACCATGGGCGCTGGTTCACATAACAAACTACCAACCTTCGCCCGGATCAGTCGCCTTGAATTGCGTTTCCGGGCTTGGTAGGCTAGACCCGGAATAAGACTGGGTAGCCCGTAGGAAAGGGGACACCAACGCATATGGCCAAGTTGATATATGGCGACCGAATCGGGAAGCGGGGTGTCTTGCGGGTCGGCGCTTCTGCCATCATATTTGACGAATCCAGGGAGAAAGTTCTCCTTACCAAGCGTACCGACAATGGACGTTGGTGCATACCCGGCGGCGGGATGGACCCCGGAGAAAGCGTAGAAGAGGCCTGCGTTAGAGAGGTCTACGAGGAAACGGGACTTCACGTCGAGACCACCCGCTTGGTGGGCGTATATACGAACCCCGGTATGGTCGTTGAATACGCCGACGGCAACGTTATCCAACCGGTGGCTATCAGCTTCGAGGCAGTGGTAACCGGTGGGGAGATGGGGTTGAGCGACGAGACCACCGATGTCGGTTATTTCTCGGTGGAAGAGATGGAAAAACTGGACTTGATGGAGAATCACGTAGAGCGTATTCAGGACGCCATGAAGAACTTGGAAACTTCTTTGGTTAAATAGATCTTTGGAAAGGCAAGAGGCGGCATCCCTTGGTTGACCTAACACCCGAAGCAGCTACAGATATATGCATGAACCAGTGCCGGGCAATGTGCTGCCGCGGCCCCCTAATCCTCAGGTTAAGCGGGGATGAATCTTCCCGGTTCGAAGAGCAGGCTATGGCATTAGGTCTGACTGTAAAGGTAGACGCGGCGCCGGGTGGCGGTGGTTGGGTCAAGTTTGCCGAACATACGGGGGAGCGCTGCCCCATGCTGGAAGACACTACCTCAGCCTGCCGAATATACCAGGACCGGCCCCAACGCTGCCGAATCTTCCCCGAAAGACCCACTCCAGGTTGCGCGATATCCGGATTGGAAGAGCCCACCACCGATTAGCTGCGTCGCGTGGACCACGTCTATGTCATTCCGAGGACAGCAGCGTCGAGGAATCTGGGGTGGGACTGTCCCCAAGTCATAAGATTCCTCTCCTTCCACAGAAGGATCGGAATGACACTCTATCTTCTGCCCCTGATACCTAGGACGAGTCTCTAGAATAGAGTCCATAGATCCGGGACATAGCAGAGCTGAGGATTGGTTTGCGAGGTGGGGTCCAGAGGTGAGGACATCGAATGTGGCTGGCGGACCTAATTCAGGAGGCCGCCAGCCCAGCCGTTAGTTGGTAGCCGGCTCCAGAATGGCCCGCTCTAGGCCATCGCCGATATGGGCTTGGATAATGTCCAGCGCCGGGAAATCCCACTCGGACACAAAGGTTATCGCCGTACCGTGGCGTCCCATCCGTGCGGTCCTGCCGATCCGATGAACGTACTCTTCCAGATTCCCCGGCATGTCGTAGTTGATAACGTGGGACACTGCCGGAATGTCCAGACCCCGGGCGGCGACGTTGGTAGCCACCAGAACGCGGAGGTCGCCCGAGCGGAAGCGGCCCATAACCCGGTCCCGATGGGCCTGAGTCATGTCGCCGTGAATGGCTTGAACGTCGTGCTCGCGCTTCTGCAAATGTGACACCAGCATGTCTACTCCGACCTTGGTCCGCCGGAACACTAATGCCTGCGTTATAACTCCGGGCTGGCGAAGCAGTTCTTCCAGGGCAGTAGGACGGTCCCGATCGGCTACTTCATAGTAGCGCTGAGTCACGCCCTCCACTGGCTCTCCGTCTCCACCCACCTGGATCCAAGCGGGATCCTTCAGATAGCGGCGGGCCAACCGGTGGATCGGTCCGGGCATCGTAGCGGAGAAGAGAAGGGTTTGCCGTTCCAGCGGGGTGCAACGGAGGATGTATTCGATGTCGTCGGCGAATCCGATGTCCAGCATCTGGTCGGCTTCGTCTAAGACGACGGATTTCACCCGCCCGATGTCCAAGGTGCCCCGCTGCATATGGTCCATCAGCCGGCCGGGGGTAGCAACGATGATTTGGACGCCCCGTTGCAACGATTCCAACTGCCGGCCCATGGCCTGTCCGCCATAAATGGCTACTACCTTCACGCCGGTATGTTGCCCCAATTTAGAAAGTTCGACTTTGACTTGGACCGCCAGCTCTCTGGTGGGCACCAAGACCAGCGCTTGGGGGTCTCTTGCATTCTTGTCCACGGTCTCAAGTAGAGGAATGCTGTATGCCGCTGTCTTGCCGGTCCCGGTTTGGGCCTGACCAACCACGTCTCTTCCCGACTGGACCAGAGGGATAACCTCACTCTGAATGAGTGTCGGCTCGGCATATCCCATCCCTGCCAGGGCCCGGCCGATCAGACCGGAAACAGCAATAGTTCCGAAGAACAGAGGATCGGGTTGGGTTGGAGAAGAGTCGACACGGGGGCGAGACTTGGGATGTGCCGGGGAGCGGGGCTTGTCTGACGCGGCTTTGGGTGCTTGGGAAGGCGGAGACGACTTTGGAGCCGGTTGTCTGGAAGGACGTTCGGTGGTTAGAGCTGCCAGAAGACTGTTGGTGACCGGTGGTGACTGGGGTGGTGATGATTTGGGGTCGTTTTCTTGGGGCTCGCTTTTAGTGAATCCTGAGGTTAGTTTACGAAGTAATGTACCGAGAATTGGGGTTACCTCCGATGGTCAGGATAGGAATCCGGTATTTGACCAGCGGGCGCCGGTCCATGATATACCGCCTCATCCTTTGCGCTGTTCGCATTATCTAGGAAAATAATAGCAATTCGGCGACAGATTGTAAAGATTGAGTGGAGCGCCGTGCCTATGGTGGCGGGGCTTTGATAGATGTGCGTACCAAGAACAACCAAGATGGTTCCAGTAATGGGTACAATCATGCCAGCATTTTCATTGAATCGTTCATGCCTGGCGTGCCTAGGACTGACCGTTTCGGTTTATGACTCTGTTAATATGGTTGAACTTACACTGTACGCATTCTTCACTTAACACCGCTGGTCCGCCTTAGGGAAAATTTCATAGTGTTATAAGCGGCTTATGTCCGAAGACATCAACGACAAAGAGGACTAATTTGACTTCACCGCTGATGGTGAAGCCCTGGGCTACATCTCTCTGGCTCAAGCCAGACTTTTGGCCATGCAGACTGCGCGAGAGACCCCCGGTGAATACGGCGGGCGATTTCGAGATTCCTCCATGGCTTTCGAGATTGCCGAGTCATCCGAGGACGAAGACTACTACATCGTAACGTTAGGGGTTCGGCCGCAAGGAGACTTTTCTGGGACTTCCGGGCAAGAGCAGTTCTTCATCAGCAAAGAGGGTGAAGTTGCCCACCGCCAGGTTCTTAGCCTGCCCAGGACCGGAGGCAGCGGTGGCCGAATGATTTCGATCGTCGCCGGAGTCACGGTCGCCGTAGTAGCCATAGCGTCGGTCGTTGCCTTCGCCATCGTGGGCAATGGATCGGTGACCGAGTCGGCTAAGTCAACACCGACTCCTACATCGATCGTCGTGGTAGTTCCGCAACCGACCGAGACGCCGACCTTGGTTCCGACGCAGATTCCTACACCGGAGGAGCCAACGCCCACTCCCTTGCCGACTTTGGTTCCGCTTTCGACGTACACCCCTTTCCCTACAGCTACTGCCAGGCCTACGTTTACCCCCTTCCCAACTCCCTTGGCATTGCCAACATACACGCCATTGCCAACATTTACGCCCTTCCCGACTCCGACGGCGTTGCCGACGTATACGCCCTTGCCCACGGGCACTCCCAGACCTACTTTCACGCCACAGCCAACTTATACTCTGTTCCCCACACCCACCGTGAAGCCTACGGCCACTCGTGTTCTGCGAAGAATATTAGTCACAACAACACCGATAACCCGGTACACCCCAATTCCGATTCCCACGGCCACGCCGGCGGCCTTTACTCCCGAGAACTATCACGGCTATATCTCCTTGTTAGACGCTTATGTCTCGGATATCATGTTCTTCGAATCGCCCTTCGAATTAAGACCTGAAAGCGAAAGGGTTTATGCGGATAAGTTCGATCAAGCATCAGCCCGGTATATCGCTTGGGAGCTGCACTTCAACTTCCCCAGCCCCAAAGACCGTGGGGAATTCGTGATAGACGCGATCTACTACCGGGAAGACGGTAGCGAGTTCTCCCGGCATAGCGCCAAGATGTATGTTGAACCGTGGTGGGACTCTGCTTTCCAAACCAGTGGATGGGGTTGGACCGATTTGGGATTATGGGAGCGCGGCATCTTCCGCGTCGACCTGTCCGTTGAAGGAACCCTGGTCGCCATCGGCGAATTTCAGGTTCGGTAGTACCCCAGTAGGGAACACTCCGACCCGGTTTGGACGCCAACAGTCGATACTCTATCCCAGGGAAACTGGGTGCTCGTTTCCTAAATCATCCAACAAGGATGTTCCGATGCAACCTGCAGACCTCAACCTGACAACCACCGTCACCGGTCACCAGTTATTTCTGTTCGTGACCTTTGGCGTTGGTGGCGTCGACAGGAAACTTGCCGAAGCTATAGACCACTTGGGCCAAGGCTTAGAGAACATGCATGAGATTGACGGCCCGCCGTCCGACGAGGCTTTTGCAAGGGGCCGGTTCCAGTTGCTTAAGGCCGAGTCCGGATTAACCAGCGAGCAGCAGGTATCCCATCCTGAGGTTTACGGTTCCCATGGACTTATCCGGCTGGAATGCGCCAAATTGGAGCCGATCAAAACCTACGAGACTGGATTACGGTCGTTGATCGTAGCTAGTGGAGGGTCGGTGGAGACTCTCGCGGGGGTGCAGCGCCCCCGCAGCTACACCAGCCACGCAATGGTCCAGTTCGCCTACGCCCATGCTCTGCCGCCGGGCACGGGAGAAAAATTCCCGCTGGCGGCGGTGACACCCATGAACAAAACCGAAGCTTGGTGGAAGATGGATTTCCTGCATCGAGAGAGTTTCTTCCTTCCCCGGTACAACGAGAACGAGGAAATGGTAGTGAAGGGCCACGCTCTAGCCAGCGCCTCCGGAGTACCCAATATCAACCGCCGACTCGTCCATGCCCCGGACGGATACGGTCTAGAAGAAAGCTACGACTTCGTCGGGTACTTCGAGTTTGCCGAAGCCGACGCACCGGTCTTTCGCCAGGTCATGGCATCGCTCAGGGATACTCAACAGAACCCAGAGTGGAAGTACGTACTGGAAGGACCGGAGTGGTGGGGCCGGCGGGCCAGCAACGCTGAAGTTTTCTTGTCCAGGTGACCCTAGCTATTTTTGTTTAAGTAAAAAGTCCGCCCCGTATTGTTGGAGCGCCGAAGCGAATCCCAAAGCCTCGGCCTCAGTGTCTAACGTAGCAACCTCAGCCAAGGGCACCTCAACATCCTCGTACTGCTCGTACTCTTCGTCGCAAGACTCCACACAGATCCAAACCTTGTACTTCATGGATGATCCTTTAAAGAACTGCCGAATGGACTGAACCGGAGATCGGTCTCGATCCAAACGTATCTGATAATGCTGCCCAATGCTAACATGTTTGTTGGTGAACAGAGGCGTCGAACCAGAGATTCTTTAAGCGGTGACCGATATGGAATTGTTAATTGAAGCCAGGTGGGTGATACTGAAGGTAGCTATCGGCGTCATCGTCCTGTTTTATCTGTTGGTGACCGGTATCCATATGTCGAATCGCTTACTGATAGACCGGGCACTCTTCGGAGTGAACAAAGACGTGCGCGTCATTATCAACTGCCCCACCGATGCCCGAAGGATCTGGGAGGTTATTGATCGCGACCGGAAAAGTGATGAAGTACTTAGAGCGGAAGGCCGGTTTGGCGAGCATTATACTGAAGAATGTGGCTAGTCTTAGTGAGTTTAAGGGCCATTTCGGTGTTCGAAATAGGTTGGTTGAACCGGCCGTTATTGAACCATGGTCAAGTCTCGGGAAAGGGAGGGGTAAGGTCGAATGATTGACCCTGAGATAGCCTCCGCTATCCAGAACTGGATCGGCGCCCAGATGCACGAACGCCGCGGGCCAGGCAAAGACCGGCCGGGCGGCTACGAAGGATATTCCTTCGCCGACATGCTGGATGTCCTGGACGCGGTTTGCCCCGACGCTATCGCTCGAATGCTACAGGCGGGAGCGTCCTCATATCTATCCACTCCAGCCGGACCGGAGATTGTTGTGGGGTGGCGGCCCGGAGCGAAACGTATTGAACAGGTTGACGAAAGCCCCGCAGAAGATGGCGGTCAGGATGCCGGAGATAAATAGAGCGGTCCCATCTTAATGTTAAAACCGGATCCCGGCTAATTCGGGAACCGCCTTAATAACGCTTCGAACCGATCATTCGGGCTGGGACGGCCGCCGAAGCAAGACTATGTGGAAACATACTGAGCTTGAGGCCCAGGCCATAGCAGCCCGATCGTGGCTGATATGATTTACCCGGCTGATATAATGTCCCCGGCAGGAAGCTGCAAAACGTAACAAAGAATTAACAGGTTAATAAAGCATCTTTAACATCAGCGAGTACAATGATATTAGAATGCCATTTTCGAAACTTAACTAGATCAAGTAAAGAGATGGAGTGTTATGAGTTACAAAGCTGAGTACATCTGGGTTGACGGACAAACCCCCACCGCCAAGCTGCGTTCCAAGGGCAAAGTGATTGCCGATGGCGAAGCTCCCCCCATCTGGGCATTCGATGGCTCAAGCACCAACCAGGCCACGGGAGAACAATCCGACTGTGTCTTGAATCCGGTTTTGATAGTTCCCGACCCGATACGCGGGGGGGAAAACAAACTGGTGATGTGTGAAGTCCTGCTTACCGACATGAGCCCCCACCCCTCCAACACCAGAGCAGCTTGCGCTGCGTCGGCCAGCAAATACTCGGAGCTGGACATGTGGTTCGGCATCGAGCAGGAGTACACCTACTTCGACGGCCTTAAGCCGCTGGGTTGGCCGGACAACGGTTTCCCGGCACCCCAGGGCGGATATTACTGCGGAGTGGGAGCCGATGAGGTGTTCGGACGTCCTATAGTGGAGGAACATCTAGACGCCTGTATGCATGCCGGATTAGCCATCGCTGGAATCAACGGTGAGGTCATGCCCGGACAGTGGGAATTCCAGATCGGCGCAATTGCGGCTCCGGCAGTTGCCGACCACCTCTGGCTCGCCAGATGGCTCCTTTACCGCATCGGAGAGAAGCATAAAGTTAGCGCCACCTTGGACCCCAAGCCGGTAAAGGGCGACTGGAACGGAGCAGGCGCCCACACGAATTTCTCAACAATCACGATGAGGAACGACTACGATGCGTGTGTCGCCGCAGCTGAGGCTTTGGGAACCAAGGCTGAGCTTCATATCGCCAACTACGGCGACCGCATCGAGGAGCGGCTGACCGGCGAACACGAAACCTGCTCCTACAAGGAGTTCCGGTATGGCGTCTCCGACCGAGGCGCGTCGGTTCGGATTCCGTGGCAGGTAGCAAGGGACCAGAAAGGCTACATCGAAGACCGCCGTCCCAACGCCAACTGCGACCCTTATATTGTAACTAGGCTCATCATAGACACCGTTTGCGGAGCGGCTACCGGCAATTAGCAGACACCGCAAGCAAGCGTTCGACACAAGGGACCGCCTCTATTGAATAGGGGCGGTCCTTTTATATTGGGCTAATCTTATGGCTTGACGAGAACGTCCGAACCGTCTATCTGGACCTCGAAGACCTTCAATGGTTCACTAGCGGGCGGGTTTGTCGCGTCCCCAGAAACAACGTTGAACTTCGACCCGTGCAGGTCGCAACGCACCTCTTCCCCGTCGACGCTACCGGCGGACAAGCGGTAATGCTGGTGATTGCACCAATTGTCGCAAGCATGAATCGTTCCATTAACGTTGACCAGCAAGACTTCCTGAATGCCGACCTTGACCGCTTTCATCCCGCCGGGCGGAATCTCACTAACATCAGCTACCCTGACAAATCCTATATCAACCACAGGTTTACTCCTTTGGTTATTGTTAGAGTTTTTGTTTAACCAGGATTAACTATACCGGATTTCATTGCCCCAAAACCCAGGGCTGGCCTAATCAACTCGTCCCGAATTTTCTCCCATATCGCCGGTCGAATAATGGTCTTTGTTATCTGTGCTACACTCTGCAAAACCTTGGCCAGTAAGGCCGGAGAACAACTCCCAAAATGCCAGAATCCGGAAGACCAAGATAATTGGTTATCTTACGGTTCTAATCTCCAGTCGGTTAACTCTGCCACCGAGGAGCACGGTATGGAGTCCTCTTCACTCGAAAACCAGAACCATCAGCAAATCCTTGACAATTGCCTCACGGAAATCGGATTGATCTTGTCCTCGAATCGAGATTTCAATCAGGTCTACCATCAGTTCACTGCCCAAGTTAAAAGACTCGTAGAGTTCGATCATATCTATGTCAACGTGATTCATCGGGAGGCCGGCTTAACCGAACGAAAGTACGACGCCGGGTTATCTCTGCCCCATAGGTCGATCCCCGATTTTGTACCTTTGGGAGGAGAGAACCGAACAAACATAGTCGTAACTACCGGTCAACCGCTGATTTCAGAGTATAACGACACCGTGGCATTAAGATTCCCCGGTGACCGGGCTTTTATTGAAGCTGGATTACGCTCGATCATCGTTTTGCCACTTATCTACATGGGTAAGGTCATCGGTACTCTCGGTCTGCGCAGTCGAGAGGTACGGGCCTACGTACCGCAAGAACAGCAAATCCTCGAGCACCTAGCTAACACCATTGCTCCCGCCATTGAGAATGCGGAGCTCGACGATCAGCGCTCGTCGGCCGAGACGCGGCTGCGAATCGCCGAAGATAATTATCGGAACGTTTTCGCATATGGAGCTGTGGGTATTTACCAAGCTACCCCCGGCGGAATAATCCGGTCGGTCAATTCGGCACTTGCTCAAATGTGTGGATACGAGTCCCCTGAAGATCTGATGGCCAACGTCACCGATTTCAGGAGACAGCTTACCGTAGATCCTAACGAGCGGCCCGAAACGAGACGCCTAGTAGACGAGCACGGCTCCAGTTCGGGACTTGAACAGCGCATTTTGCGCAAGGACGGAATCGCGATTTGGGTTTCCGCCACCTTCCGTTCCGTGCGCAATGACAATGGTTCCCTGCTCTACTACGAGGGGTTTTTGTCGGATATCACTGACCGCAAGCAGGCCGAGCAGGCGATTCTTGAAAGTGAGCAGCGGTACAGGTCGTTGATGGAGAACGCCGCCGACGCGATTTTTCTCATGGACCGGCAGTTGATGCTCGTGGACATTAATTCAGCCGGATGTGAACTCTCCGGGTACACCAGAACCGAGCTATTGGCGATGGCAGGCTACGAACTCCTTGAAGGATTGACTCCCGAAGAGGCTTACGAGGCTAGGGATCAGATAGAACCGAATGTCCCACCAATGTCCGAACGATTGCTCCGCAGGAAAGACGGCTCAACCGTCCCAATAGAAAACCGCGTGAATCTAATAGAGTTGGGTGAAACGAGTTATTATCTTGCAATGACGCGGGACATCACCGAGCGGAAGGTCGCCGACCGGGAGTTGCAAAACCGTGAGATGCACTTTCGGCATATGGCCGAAGAAAACTCAGTGATGGCCGAGATTGGACGAATCATTGAATCATATCTGGATATATCCGAGGTGTACAATGGCTTGGGTCGGGAACTACGGAAATTGGTGCCCTTCGATCGGATCGTAATCAGCTTGGCTAATCTCGAGCAGGATACCCCTACCAACGCCTATGTTTCGGGGTGGGAGATTCCTGGTAGAGAAGCAGGGCATGTTTTTCAAATGGATTAGTCTCTCGCTGGCCCGGTGATAAAGAAAGGTTGTTCGCAAGCTTTCCACCCATCGAACGAGGATGAGCTAGAGGGTGATTTCGATATCCTGATTCCACAATTTCAGGCCGGACTTCGTTCTTTTTGGGATGTGCCTTTAGTGGC
>CAXEOX010000079.1:0-14573 GCA_963997925.1 uncultured bacterium | reverse complement strand
TTTGGTGATTTGGCCAAAGAAGAAGGCCCGCAGATTTCGGTCTACGGGCCTTTTTTGTGCCTATAATGAGTGGTGCCGAAGGTCAGAGTCGAACTGACACCGGGTTGCCCCGACCGGTTTTTGAGACCGGCGCGTCTACCATTCCGCCACTTCGGCACGAAGGTTATTCTATAGCTAAATCGGGGCGTTTGGTAGCCCTCTTGGGGCGGCGAAGAACGGATTTGGGAACGAATCTCAACTGACAACCTCCAGATAAACTTCAGATCTTTGCGCCAGAACCCGACCGGATGCCCAAGTATTGCGAACTTGAAAATCCGGACCAACTTGGCTGCAAAGACCCATTTTACCCAGACACTCGCATGTCCCAGCCATTCGCTGACTATCTTCTGGCTCTCCCTTTGCTCCATCATCGGCGTAGCGCGGTTCGTAACCTTTATGGGCTTAACGACCGATCTGCACCCACCGCAGGTGATTCAGGGAAATCGCCTCATCACCAAAAGCGCCGCCCCGGAGATAGCCGCCATGATGACGCCAACTGCTAGAAGATCCTGACCATATGGAGCGAAAAGAGTGAGGACAATAGGGGGATTCGCTTGTTCGAACACGTTAGCGAATCCAAGCGCAAATGTCAGGACTCCGGCGATCAGTCCGGCTTTAAGTAAGCGCTTGATAAAATACTTCAACTTCATTGCTAAGGGAACCGTGGGGTCAGAGGAATCCATAATCGTCCCTGGCCGCATGGCGACTTATGCCCGGTATTCATCGTAATACGATAGAACAAAACTCCATCCCCTGTGGCAGGCCCAATCGATTAAGACCACTGGTTTAGCTGGCGGATACGACCGGAAGCCTAGCAAGAAAGCGAGGGGCGCGCAACATCGTGGGCTCGGGGATGCCGCAAGGCGCGCCTGCGATTTCACAACTGGAACATTCAATAGATAAATCGGGATGCTTCCCAATTATGCTGGACTGGGCAGCAAGATATACCGCCGGATCTTAAGGGGGCAATCTGCGGGTCTTGGACCCGGTGGCGGGGCGGTATTAGCGGGAATGTAGATCGGGCGCAGCCGCCAAGTTGCGGAGTTCTTGAAGGGTGTCCTCGAACTCCTCACGCAGGACGTCGACCAATAAGTCGTGGTGGTCCAAGTTCCTGGATGGTTCAGGCAATCTATTTATGGTTTCCCAGGGGTACCGGGCGGTCTTCAGATCTAGTAGCGACATCGCTCTCTTCCCTCGACACCGAACCGCCTCAGCCAGGCAGCGGCACATTTGAATTCCGGCCAGTATAAATCATGTTGGCATCAGCACTCCGATTAGACCGGAAGTGGGTTTGAACGAAAATCTGGTCCTCAAGGGCCTAGAGCTCTGACTCAGAGAGTGAATGCATGCTCACGGAGAACAGGCGGGTAAACCCCGCAACAAC
Organism: uncultured bacterium; assembly: GCA_963997925.1. Lineage (GTDB taxonomy): Bacteria > Chloroflexota > Dehalococcoidia > Lucifugimonadales > UBA3495 > UBA11650. Next base: position 13,150 of record CAXEOX010000079.1, on the reverse strand, counting down.
GCTTCACCGTTCGTCTAGCGCAGAATCACAAACACACCGACGATAATCAACAAGGCGAGAACGCCTATGGCGAGGGCAAAAAACATCAGACGTTTGCCGCTGACAGAGACGGGCGCCCCTTGTTTCGATGCGAACAGCGTGATCCAAACAGGGGTAAGCAAAGCAGGGAGTATGGCTATGGGCATCTCGAACCGAAACCAAAGCCCAATCATAACGATACTTATCGCGACGGTGATGCCGATCCGCCCTCGTGTCGACCTCAACTTGAATAACATAGATTTCTCCTGATCCGCTTCTGGCCTACCTAGGCCAAACTTGACGGGGGGAACTAGGCCCACTAGGCCCAATTTCCGAATCTCCGGCAACCAGGTAGCAAGGCTGTCTTATTGCCGGTTAGTGTCTTTAATGCTCGTTCAGACGAGGTCTATGCCGATCAAAGGGCATCAGAAAAGCGACGGCGTAGTTCGATAAGACCGTCGCTCTTGCTCGATTACATGGAACCTAGGTCCTCCTAGCGGGTGTCCGAACCAATTCCGGCTCCCACCGGTTTTTGGTCGCCATCGGTTCGGTGCGCTGCCTTATTCTTGGCCGAAGATTTTTCCACCGACCTGATGACGAACACCGGATTTCCGGAGCGGCGCACCACGCCATCGGCGACGCTGCCAAGAACCCAACGACAGATGCCGGAACGCCCGTGGGTCGTCATGACCACCAGGTTGCCGGGCATCTGACGGGCCAGGTCGACTATGGCATCGTCCGCCTGACCGCGAACCACCCGCTTGGTGACTGACACCACTCCCAGATCGTAAAGATCCTTTTCCAGCCCGCCTAGGTAGGCCAGCGCCCGTTCATCCGCTTCTTTTATCAGGCCTTCGTAGGTGTCGAATTGGAAACCGGAAGCCTCGTCGATCCTGCTCACACCCATCGCGCCTGGTATTTCTCCATCGGTGGAGTTACTCGCAGCAATGTAACGGCCAGACCCAAAAGCTGGGCTAAGTGAGCCGCGTGGGACAGGACCTGCTCTGCCAGGGGAGAACCATCCACCGGTACGATGATGGTTTTGAGGTCCACCTCCCCGGTAAAATCTTCTTCCGAACTTGCTCGTACAATCAGAATAGGGTCGGTGGCGGCATGAAGCACCCGGTTGGTTACGCTGCCCATCACAATCCTGGGTATACCCGACCGGCCATGGGTCGCCATGGCGATGAGGGTCCCAGGTTCTCTTTCAGCTTCAGCGATGATTCTGACGGCGGCATCACCCTCTGGGGCAGCGATGTATATGGGCACACCAAGTCCACCCAGGGAGTTCTTCACATGTCCCAGATAATCTTCGGCATCACTACGGTAATGATTGAAGAGCCGGTCCATGTAAACGGAGTGGGACGGATCGGTGGACGGAGGGTGTATCAAGTCGAACGCCTTGAGGAGGATGATTGGAACCTGGCAAGTCTTTGCCAAGACCCGAACGTAGGGAAGCACCTGCTCCGCCAGTTTGGATCCATCTAGAGGAACAAGAATCCGTTTGTACATATCCGTCGACTCCTTTCTCGTCTCGTTTGACGCTAGGGGCCGCCGCTCATGACAAATAGGAAACTTGACTCGAGCAGGCCTTCCGCGTTTCCACCTATCGATCCAAGTAGAGAAGTTTCTTGGGCTCTCACCAGACCCCGGCCTACACCGAAGCAGCTATGACAAGAGGCCAGGCCCGAAATACCCGGGGGCCTGGCCTCGAATGTAATTTGCGTGGCTACCAACCTCGCGGCATGCCGGCCGTATCGACCGATGGAGCGGGCCGACGCCTCTCTTATTCGACCACTTCAAGTGACGATGGGAGAGTGCGATAACGCGGCCTTCATCTCCTGTTATTTATATCGTGGCGAGGCTTCTGGCCTTGGAATGCCCCCGCTGATCCTACGCAGTGCCGCTTGGATCCTGGACAGCGGGGGCTTCACTGATTCCACTCCCACGCATGGTTCAGGACAATCAGAAGAACCATGGCTACTCCCTTTTTGCTTCGTCGTCCTAAGGGAGAGAATGACCCCCATCGCCATTGAACCTTCGCCCGTGTAACCCGGGATCATTCCCTCCACTCCTAATCTACAACGTCCGTCCCTGGGCAACACGGGCCAAACGGACCGAATGGGCGAGGCCAAAGGTCACTTTCTTGATGCCTGGACATGCGTCGTTGAAATCTGAGAACCGAACAAGCCATCTGCAGATGACCCCACAATGCGATAGAAAATCAAGAATCACCGGACGCTGAGGCGGGCTTTTTCGTCATCGGGCCGCCGCCGTTCCATTCGTTTTACCTTGACGCGAGAACAGGCGCACCCTATAATCCTTAAATCAACATCCCATCGAACAAAACCTTCGGACTGTACCTTTATTATGCCTAAACGTACTTATCAACCCAAAAAGCGCCGCCGTGCCCGAGTGCACGGTTTTCGAGCGCGTTCCAGCACTTCCGACGGCCGGGCCGTCTTGAAGCGGCGGCGATTCAGGGGCCGTCACAATCTGACCGTATAACCAGTTAGTTCTGGTGATGCAAAGCAGACATCGCCTCACCACAAGCAAGCAGTTCTCCCAAGTTCATCGAGAGGGCCTAAGCATAGCGAACCGTTTATTGGTGGTTCGCGTCCTTGCCAACGGACTTGACCACAGCCGCTTCGGATTCCTAGTCAGTAAGCGTATCGGAAACGCCGTGGTCAGAAACCGGGTGAAACGAAGACTGCGTGAAGTGGTTCGGCTCACCCCGGTGAAACCGGGATGGGATGCCGTTTTTATCGCCCGCCGTGACATTAACCAGGCAGATTTTCAACAACTGAAACAGGCGGCCGAAAACCTGTTACGGCGCACGCAACTGGTGGAGTATGAGAAGTTGGCGGAGGGCGCCGCACCGGCCACGGAGTCCATTGGATGAAACGAGTTGTGATTCTGGCCATCAGGGTATACCAGATAGCCCTGTCACCCTTTCTTCCAACGTCCTGCCGGTATTTCCCTACCTGCTCTCATTATTCCCAAGAAGCGGTTCAACAATACGGAACTATCAAAGGAGTTTGGCTCGGCCTGAAACGGCTGGCCAGGTGCCACCCATGGGGTGGCAAAGGTTTCGATCCTGTACCATGAGATTCTCCGCACAGTCTTAAATAGCAGTCTTTAATAATTGTTGTCTTCAATAATATCGCTCCTAAAATTCAATCCTAGTCCATTGACATCCCTTCGGCTTGTAGCCGTTCTTCCCCATCTGAAGCTCGATCTCGCCGCGCGGAATCGAATCAGCCTACCTTTGCCTACTCTGCTCTTGCTGGCTGCGTCTCTCCTTGTTCTTTTGGGTTGTACGCCTGGCCGATTCAGCGCAACCAGCAACGGTTGGTCCCCTGCGTCGGGGTCGGATGGTTCCGTTTACGTGGGGTCAAAGCAGGGCAACGTTAGAGCACTGGTCGATGACGGTTTCGACGGCTTTCAGACTTCGTGGACCTTTCCGGCCAACCAGGACGGGGACTCTGATGATAGAGACTCCCTCTTCGGCGTCTACGGTAGCCCGGTGGTCGGCGAAGACTTGGTCTACGTCAGCGGTATCGACGGTGTTCTATACGCCATAGACCGGAAAACCGGGACTATCGGTAGCACCGGATGGAAACAGCCCCGGGGTCAAGTTGAAGACGAAAGGCCTCCCTTGGTAGGCGAGCCGGCCTTGGACCCCGCAAGTAACGTCGTAGTGGTCGGATCAGAGGACGGTAAGCTTTACGCCTTTGACGCCAAGACCGGCGATCCACGAGAAGGGTTCCCTTTCACGGCGGAGGACAAGATCTGGTCAACACCGGTGATTCAAGACGGTGTGATTTACTTCGGGTCCCACGACAAGCATATCTACGCGGTTTCCTTGACCGACGGAACCCTGAAGTGGAAGTTCCTTACGGGTGGCGTCGTCGCGGGCCGGCCTCTTATATTTCGGGACATGGTAATCGCCGGATCCTTCGACAAGAACCTGTACGCCATCAATATCAAGGACGGCAGCAAGAGTTGGGAGTTCCCTGGAGAGAATTGGTTCTGGGCCGGAGCAGTTTCCAACGGACGGACGATTTTCGCCCCTTCCATGGACGGCAACGTTTATGCCCTTGATCGAGCTGGCAATGTAGCCTGGAAACACGATGTAGGATCGCCGATAATCTCTCGCCCGGTGTTGATTCCGGCTGGACTAGTGGTGGCGGGCAAAGACAGTAAAATCACCCTGCTTGACACTTCGTTGGCCGAAGTCGGGCTGCAACGGGTACGGTCAGTGCGCCCGCTCCCAGACGACCCGGAGATTCTGGCGCCTCTCTACGCCGTGGGCGAATCGATATTGGTGGGAGCCCAAGATAACACCGTGCGCCGCATAGAGATCAGAGCCAGCCAGGCGCCAATGTGGTGTTTTGATACCGAATCGGAGAACGGTCGATGCAACTAGCCCGGCGCCGGCCAGCAAACCGGGCATCCAACCAACGGGCTCAAGGGTAGGGCTTTGGAATTCATCGTAATCCTCTGGAACGAAGTAATCATTCGGCCCATGCTGAATACCTTGATGGTGTTCTACGTCATCAGCTGGGAGCACATGGGCATAGCCATCATCCTGTTTACCGTGCTGGTCAAGGCCGCCACCATGCCCTTGACCCTAAAGCAGATCAAACAGATGCGGGTGATGAGCACCCTGCAGCCCAAGATGAAGGATCTTCAGGCCAAGTACAGCGGAGACCGGGCCCGGGCTTCCCAGGAAACCATGAAGCTGTACAAGGAAGCCGGGGTCAACCCCATCGGCTGTTTGGGGCCGATGGTGGTTCAGATGCCCATCCTGATTGGGTTATTCCGGGTTTTGATCCAGACTCTGTTCGCCAAGCCGGAAGATTTGATCGGCCTTTCGGAAAAGTTGTATTCCTGGATCCCCATTTTCCCTATACATTCCGTTGTGCCTCTCAATGCTACCTTCCTGGGCGTATTGGACCTGTCCGAACCTGACCCAACCCGGGTGGTGATTCCCGCACTGGTGTTTGTTTCCACCTGGGTTCAACAGAAATTAACGGTCAGCCCATCCACCGATCCTCGGCAGCAGTCAAACCAGACCATGATGCTCTGGATGATGCCGATAATGATCGCCTTCTTTTCCCTACAGTTCCCCAGCGGACTTTCGATGTACTGGATAGTATCGAACGTCATCGGCGTGGCCGTACAATACTTGGTAACACCCAAGGGTGATCTTCCTCCTCTATTCCCGCTATTCCCCAAGCCGGCGGCCCCCCCGCCCTCGGCCAACTCAGCGGAAGACGATTCACCGAAGGAGACGGGAGAAAATGGAAGTACGCGTAATGACGGGGCGAACCGTCGAAGAAGCAATCGAAATAGCACTGAAAGAGCTAGACGCCGACCGAGACGAGGCCGAGGTAGAAATACTAAGTAGGGGCAAGTCCGGATTCCTCGGTATCGGCGGCGAACCCGCTAAGGTCAGGGTCACCAAAATAGCCAGAGGTGAAGGCGGTTCAGGCGATGCTGCCGCCGTCGCCATTGAGGCGGTAAGCCGGATCCTGCAGGCCGCCCAGGTCAACGTCAGCCGGACGGTACGGGCCGCCAACGACCCGGAGACCGGTGGACCCATAATCGACCTGGAAGGCGAAGATTCAGGCCTTTTGATCGGACGCCGAGGCCAGACCCTGCAATCCCTGCAATTCATCGTCAACTTGATTGTTCGCAATCAATACGGCGACGGCGTCAGGGTCGTCTTGGACGTAGAGCGTTACCGCCAACGGCGGGAAACCTCCTTGCGGGACATGGCCACTAAAGTTGCCGCCAGGGTGGTTCAAAGCAATCGGTCCGTAGCACTGGAGCCGATGTCTCCCGCCGACCGGCGCATCGTCCACACCGCATTGACGGATCACCCAGGGGTTGTTACCGAAAGCACCGGGATGGGCGACGACCGGAAGGTCAACATCATGCCCAAGCCGAACCAGTAGGACAAAGCTATCGGGAAAGTTCAGGTAGGGAGGGGAACATGTTGACCTTTATCCTAAAGAAACCTAGAATTATCCTGTGAGTATTGAGTTTGAGTCACCCAGGCTCGACGTCCCCTTCGACCACCCCAATGAGGAATGTGGGGTAGTCGGAGTTTACTCTCCGGGAGCGGAAGCCAGCCGCCTCGCTTTTTTCGGTTTATTCGCCCTACAGCACCGAGGCCAGGAAAGCGCGGGCATCGCTGCATCCAACGGCGAGTCGCTCAACGTCCACGCTGAGATGGGGCTGGTCACCCAGATATTCAGGGAGCCCGATTTCTATCCCCTCGTTGGTGAACGCGCCATCGGCCACACCCGCTACTCCACTACCGGCAGCAGCCTCCTTTGCAACGCCCAGCCTTTGGTTGTCGAAGGATATCAAGGCAGGGTGGCGCTGGCGAATAACGGCAATATCATCAACTGCTCTCAGCTACAGGGACAATTACAGAAGGACTGGAATTGTACTTTCGAATCCAGCACGGATACCGAAGTTGTCGCCTACATGCTGGCCAACGCCGCAGGGGCCGATTGGGAAGAGCGGTTGTTCTATTGCATGCGTCAGTTGGAGGGGGCCTATTCACTGGTAGCCCTCACCGAAGACACTCTGATGGCGGCCAGAGACCCTTTGGGTATCCGGCCGTTATGCATAGGCAAGCTGGACGGCGGTTGGATCATAGCGTCCGAAAGCTGCGCCCTTGACCATCTAGGCGCCACTTATATGAGAGAGTTGGAACCCGGCGAAGTGGTCATCATCGACTCCGACGGTTTCCATTCCTCCGTCTGGTCCGGCGCCACGGGACGCCGGTCCCTTTGCGTATTTGAGCTAATATATTTCGCCCGGCCAGACAGCCTGATGGACAATCAACTGGTCCATTCGGTTAGGCAAGAATTGGGTGCCCAACTGGCACGGGAGCATCCGGTGGAAGCCGACCTGGTGATTGGTATCCCAGACTCGTCAACGGCAGCTGCCGTGGGTTATGCCAGAGAGTCCGGTATCCCCTTCAGCGAAGGCCTTGTTAAGAACCGCTACGTCGGACGGACATTCATCGAACCCGAACAGCGGATGCGCGATCTGGGTGTAAGGCAAAAATTCAATCCCCTAACCGAGGTCATCGCCGGTCAGCGGATAGTGGTGGTTGACGACAGCATCGTGCGCGGAACCACCACACCCCATGTAGTTGGTCTTCTGCGCAAGGCCGGGGCGAAAGAGATACACATGCGGGTATGCGCTCCCCCCATCATGCACCCCTGCTTCATGGGCGTGGATATGGCGAGCCGCCAGGAATTAATCGCCGCCAACCAGACCGTGGAAGAGATTCGCCAGTTTATTGACGCCGACTCCCTGGGATATCTGGCGGTTAAAGGGTTGTTGAAAGTGGTCGGCGGCAGCGATGGCGGGTTCTGCGACGCCTGCTTCACCGGCAACTATCCGGTGCCCGTTCAACTTGAGTTGACCAAGCTGGTCTTGGAGGAGCCGTCAAAGGCGGAACTTGAGATCCTGTCCGATTAGCGCCTCTCGGGAGCGCGCGATCTCCAGTGATTCCATACCGCCCGGCGGTTGTCCCGAAACCGGACCCAGAGCAGTTTCCCTCTTGCCATGCGGGTTGCGCTGTTTTACCCTTTTACTGCGGGGCGGCGGTCCAACCAGGTTTGGACGACCCAGGGGAGGAGTATCCACTTGACCAGTCAGGCCTACCGCTCATCCGGCGTGAATCTGGATGAGATGGACACACTGAAAGAACGGATCAAGGCCTTTGCTTCGGCGACCCACGGGCCCGAGGTTCTGAATCCCGAGGGCGGGTTCGCAGGCTTGTACCGGCTCAACGGTTTTAAACAGCCCGTTCTGGTGGCCAGCACCGACGGCGTGGGGACAAAGACCAAAGTCGCCGCTCAACTTGGCCACTATGAGTCGATAGGCCAAGACTTGGTCACCCTGAACGTCAACGACATCTTGGCCAGGGGCGCCAAACCCCTATTCTTTCTGGACTACGTGTCCTTCACCACCCTGGACCAGCAAGTGATGGATACCCTGCTGCGCGGAATCGTATGGGGCTGCCGAGAAGTTGGATGCGCACTGATCGGGGGTGAGACCGCCCAGATGCCCGGCCCCGATGGATCGGACCATATGGAGTTGGTGGGGTTCGTTGTCGGAGCGGCGGAACCGGATGGATTATTCGACGAGTCCAGCATGCAACCCGGTGACTACTTGGTTGGCTTCCCTTCCAGCGGCCTGCATACCAACGGCTTCTCTCTGGTCCGCAGCGTCTTCAACACCGACGAGAACCCGTCAGTCCTGTACCGCCGATTTGAGGGACTGCAACATGCGTTGGGTGAAGAACTGCTCGTTCGGCACCGTTGTTACTATCCCATGCTGGCGCCGGTGCTAAGCTTGTTCAAAGGTTTGTCTCACATCACCGGCGGCGGACTTCTCGGCAAGATGCCAGCTATTCTTCCGGACGATCTGGCGGCTGAATTTATTTCCGGTTCTTGGAAGATTCCACCCATATTTGAGATTATCCAGAAAGAAGGAAATGTAGACCCCGAAGAGATGTACCGGGTCTTTAACATGGGCCTCGGAATGGTGGCGGTCTGCGCCGAGGGAGATCTGGCGGCAATCACCGATAAGATTCCCGACGCCCTCATGGTGGGCCGCATCATCGAGAGAAATGACGGTCCCCAGGTAACGTTCATTAATGGATAAAGCGGTCGTAACGGTCTGAACGACCTGCCAAAGGGTTAGGTAACCAAGGCTCCAAGATGTTGCACCACCACCTAGCGGGGTGGAATCGAAGTGAGGCGGTTCAGAGGGTGAAAGCGCTTCTTAGCGTCTACGACAAGACCGGGATAATCGAATTTGCCCAAGGGCTGGCGGGCGCGGGATTCGAGCTTATCAGCACCGGCGGCACCCACCAAACGCTAACCCAAGAGGGCGGCCTGCCCGTGCGCCAAGTCTCAGAGGTAACCGGATCTCCGGAGATTCTAGACGGCCGGGTTAAGACGCTCCATCCGGTAGTTCATGGCGGGATACTAGCTCGCCGGGATATATCAGGCCATATGGCGGAGTTGTCCGAGCACGGCATCGACGCCATCGACCTGGTCGTTGTCAATCTGTACCCCTTCCAGGCCACTATCACCAAACCCGGCGTCACTTTAGACGACGCTCTGGAAAACATCGACATCGGCGGACCTACCATGCTGCGAGCTGCCGCCAAGAACTTCCCATCTGTTGCTGTAGTTGTTGACCCGTCAGACTATCCTTGGGTGGCCAAAAAGCTGGCGGGGGACGGTCTGAGCCACGACGAGCGACGGGCATTAGCCGCTAAGGCCTTCCGTCACGTTTCCCAATACGACGCCACGGTAACCGGCTATCTTGACGTATCATCAGACGACGCCGACGGCATGCCGGAGAACCTGTCCGTGTCGCTGAACAAGATTGCCGGGCTGCGCTACGGTGAAAACCCCCACCAAGAGGCCGCCCTTTACGTCCCAGCCGGTGGAGCATCCGGGGGAATAGCCCAAGCCCAGCAGTTGCACGGACGCGAGCTTTCCTACAACAACTTGATGGATGCTGACGCCGCCTGGCGGACGGTTTCCGACTTCGCCGAACCCACCGTAACCGTCATTAAGCATACCAATGCCTGCGGCTTGGCCAGTCACCAAGACCAAGCGGAAGCCTACGAGCGAGCCTACCAGGGAGATTCGGTTTCGGCTTTCGGCGGCATCGTCGGATATAACCGGACAGTCACAGCCCAAGCCGCCAAGGCTATGGATCCCATTTTCTATGAGGTAGTCGTCGCCCCCGATTACGAGCCGGAGGCGTTAGAGATACTTAAGCGTAAGCGGAATCTGCGCATCTTGGCCGTTGGACCCAGTGGCGGAGGGCTCGCTTACGATCTCAGGCCCATCACCGGCGGCCTATTGGTCCAGAACCCGGATGCCATAGACGAAGACCCGGCATCCTGGGAGACCGCCACTGACCGCGCCCCAACGGATGCGGAGATGAAGGACCTAGCGTTCGCTTGGAAGGCCGCCAAGCACATCAAGTCCAACGCCATCGTTTTCGTCAAAGACCTGACCCTGGTGGGCATGGGGGCAGGCCAGCCAAACCGGGTGGTCAGCGTCCATCTGGCGGGCCGCTCCGCCGGGGATAAAGCCACCGGCAGCGTCCTGGCTTCAGACGCCTTTTTCCCCTTCCCAGACAACATAGAACTGGCGGCTCAGGCCGGAGTCACAGCCATAGTCCAACCCGGCGGGTCGATCCGCGACGCCGAGGTTATAGAAGAGGCGAACAAGAACAACCTGGCGATGGTGTTCACCGGGGTGCGCCACTTCCGGCATTAGGACCGGAAGTACCAGCGCGATGAGTGTTCAATACGGCATCAACCGAGGTGGGAATTAGATATGCCTTCCACCATAGACATAGTCATACCCGTCTATAACGAGGAGCAAGCTCTTCCTCGTAACATTCTCATCCTCACCGACTTCCTAAAATCCAACGTCATCAACCCCTGGCAGATAATCATCGCCGACAACGCCTCAACCGACAGCACCCGTTCGGTTTCCGAGATGTTGTGCGAGAGGTTCTCCGGGGTGAATTACCTGTACCTTCCCCAAAAAGGCCGGGGCCGGGCCTTGAAAGCCGCTTGGAAGGAGAGCACCGCCGACATCGTTAGCTACATGGACGTTGACATGTCCACCGACCTGGTTCACTTTCCTCAGCTGATTAGCTCCCTAGAATCCGGGTCGCACATCGCCATCGGCAGCCGGTTGAGCAAGGAGTCCAGGGTTACCCGGTCCTTCCGCCGGGAGTTTATCTCCCGCACCTACAACATGATGATTAAGTCCATGTTCTTTACCGGGTTCCCCGACGCCCAATGCGGGTTCAAAGCGATGACCCGGGAATCGGCCAATACCCTGATTCCCCAGATCAAGAACAACAACTGGTTCTTTGACACCGAGTTACTGATAATTGCCGCTAAGAACGGGTTCCAGATCAGTTCGCAACCGGTCAAGTGGGACGACGACCCGAGTAGCTCGGTTAACATAACCGGTACCGCCACTGAAGACATCAAGGGGCTCTTACGGCTCCGCTTTGGCGGCGTCCCCAAGGTTTCGCCGCCGGCCCCTCTACGCAGGCGATAGGCGTCTGTCAGTGGGAATAGCCTCCGGCCCCGGGGCGATGTAGTAGGCTATCCGATCTGTCTCCAATCCAGTCCCATCCTCTAATCTCACTGCGATTGCTTCAAATTCTCACGGAGGTTTTCAACCCATGGAACTAGGCTTGAAAGAAAAGAACATCATCATTACCGGAGGCGGGTCGAACATCGGGCGATCCATCGTCCACGCCTTCGCCGCTGAAGGTAGCAACATCACCATCGCCGAACTTGCGCCAGCCCAGGGAGAGGTCGTTGCCGAAGAGGTAAATGCGATGAACACCGGTAGCCGGGTGAAAGTGATTGCCTGCGACATCACCGACCCGGAGCAGGTTAAGCAGATGGTCGCGGAGTCCATATCAGAATTCGGTAGCGTCGACGTTCTGGTGAACAACGTGGGATGGACGGTGGACCGGTTGTTCATGGAGAAACCTCGGGCGGAGTGGGAGAAGGAAGTCAACGTAAATCTATGGGGGCCAATCAACTGCATCCACGCCGTACTGCCATCCATGATAGAGCGCCAGGTAGGCTCCATCGTCAGCATAAGCTCCGACGCCGGACGGATGGGCGAATACCGTGAATCGGTCTACTCCGCCTGCAAAGCAGGTGTGATCGCACTAAGTAAGTCGATAGCCCGGGAAACGGGACGTTACGGGCTTCGGCTGAACATGGTTTGTCCCGGCCTGGTGGTGCCTCCAGAAAACGAGTCCATCAGCGGCGAGAGCATGTGGAACGAAATGCGGGACATTTTCACCGAAGACGTGCTGGAACGGGTAAAGCGGGGATACCTCTTCCGCCGATTGGCCAAGGGCAGTGAGATTGCCAACGCCGTGGTCTTCCTATCCTCGGACGCCGCCAGTTTCATCACCGGACAGACTCTTAGCGTTAGCGCCGGCTATACAATGATGTAGCCAGATATCTAGCAGCTTCATACGATGGCCCGGAAAAGCAAACGGCCCCGATATAATCGGGGCCGTTTGAATCTAACCTAGTTGCTAGCGGGAAGTTCCCGCCATGGGCAGTAGTCGTCCTAGAGGGCGGCTACCTGTTCCCGAAGGGACTCCAACTCTTGGATGAGCTGGGCCTTGGTCTTCTTGGTGTCGGACTGGCCGTTTGCGCTCGGATTGTTCAGTGCAACCAACTCCCAGGCCCTAGCCTCGATCTGGGGGAGGGCTTCTTGCACCCGGCTCTCATCAACCTCGGAGGCGATGGAGGGATATCCGGCTTTTTGAATCATTGACCGGATGTTGCCGACCTTAAACTGGTCCAGTGTCCAACGGAGGGTCTCACCGGAGGTTGTGACGTCCCAATAGACCCGGATGTCCTGGTTCCGGGGACCGTAGTGGTAATGGGGACCATTCTGGAAGCAGTCGAACGCCAGCAATTCTACTTCCTGACCGGCAACGTCGGCCAAGACATGAATCGCCATTCCTTCGTCGTTGATCTGGGGGAGGTGCCGGTACTCCAGACCGAATTTGAGGTTGCCGACCTCAATCTTATCGCCATCAACCATTTCAGGCATCATGTGATGGACGGTCCGGCGTCCGCTCCGGGACAAGTCCCGGCCCTTGGACTCAGCGTCATCCAGCGTCGCGGCCGATATGGGACTGGCTTCAACGGCGGTAGCTAGTGCCTCATAACCGGAACGGCGAATCATCGCCGGCAACTTGTGCCGGATGTTATCCATGGTCCAGCCCAAGGGGTTTCCGGCCGTGGTCTTGTCCAAGAATAGCCGGATGTTGTGGTTCTCCGGCCCGTAATGGAAATGAGGGTTCTGGTCGAAGCAGTCGAAGCGAAGAATCTCAGTGTCTTTGCCCTCAATCATTCCATAAACCTGAACGCACAACCCCTGGTCGTCCATCAGGTCGGTCCGGTATTCCATCGCGATATCTACAGCGCCCGCGTTAACTACAGTTGTGCCTTTATCCATGATTGTCCTCCTTATCCTATTGTGAGTGCCTGGGCCGTTACTGGATTCCC
>CAXEOX010000078.1:0-15082 GCA_963997925.1 uncultured bacterium | reverse complement strand
CCATTGCCCAAAATTCCCTGCTGCTGCCTCCCGTAGGAGTGGGGGCCGTGTCTCAGTCCCCCTCTGGCTGGTCGTCCTCTCAGACCAGCTACCCGTCATCGGCTTGGTGAGCCGTTACCTCACCAACTACCTGATAGGACGCGAGCCCCTCCTCTGGCGCCCGAAGGCTTTCATCCCTAAACCAAGGTCTAGGGATCTTATGCGGGATTACCCTCAGTTTCCCGAGGCTATACCCCACCAAAGGGCAGGTTACTCACGCGTTACTCAGCCGTCTGCCGCTTCCCTATCCAGCCGAAGCCGGTAGGTTCGCTCGACTTGCATGCATTAAGCGCGCCGCCAGCGTTCACCCTGAGCCAAGATCAAACTCTCTAATCGAATTACCTTGCTTCCTTCCACTATTCAACTGTTAAAGTGCCAAACCCGCCCCCTTCGGAGACAGGAGTGACCCCAGTATACTTGCGCCTATAGGGACTGTCAACCCGTTCTGCGCCTGATTCACGATTGATTCTTGAGTTCGTCTTTTACCGGGTTACTACCGGTAGCGAAGATCCTCCGAGGTTATTCGCCACCCCCATCCTATTTTTTCTTTCCAAGTTGAGACCTGCCAGATATGGGGGATATAATCTCTACGTTATGCAGATTCAAGAACTAGGCGAGTTCGGCGTTATCGACCTGCTTTGCCGTACGGTGGTCCAGCAGCGCAGCGGACCGAACCACGGGGCAGACTTCTCTTTTAAGCTAACCGTGGACAACGGCGACGATACCGCTGCTTGGCAAACCGGCAACGCTACCGAGCTCTTCACCACTGACACCGTGGTCGAAGGGATTCATTTCACCAGAGAGACCACTCCTTGGCTAGATCTGGGTTGGAAGTGCATTGCCTCCAATGTAAGCGATATCGCCGCCATGGGCGGTCTACCTATGTATGCATTAGTCACTCTGGGATTGCCGCCGGAAACGGAGGTGGGTGATTTAGAGCAGTTGTATCAAGGGATGATGGAGATTAGTAACAAGCATGGTGTCGCCATAGTCGGCGGCGACATGGTTCGGTCTCCCATCGTCTTCATCACCGTCGCTCTTACCGGTATCCACGCTGACAACCCGATGCTGCGTTCTACCGCTCGTCCCGGCGACCAAGTGGCGGTGACCGGCTATCTCGGGGGCTCCGGCGGAGGCCTTCGGCTGATGCTGGGGGCCGGGTCCGACTCGATACTGTCCCGTGAAATCTCAGAGGAAGCGGCCGAGTATCTGCGCTCGTGCCATCGGCGGCCCCAACCGGCCGTGGCCGAGGGGCGGACCCTTTCTTCCTCCGGCGTGACGACGGCGATGGACGTTAGCGACGGACTGGCCGACGATTTGTCCAAGCTTTGCCGCTCCAGCGGGCTGTCCGCCAGAATCTTCGCCGAGCAAGTCCCGGTGCATCCTCTTCTGAAACAAGCGTTCCCCGATGAGTACCTGGACTTGGCGCTGGGCGGCGGTGAGGACTATCTATTGTTATTCACGGCCCCGCCGGAAGTTATGGCAAGGGTCATGCCCCAACTCCCGGAAGGCGCTGCCGTGGTGGGGCAGATACTGGACGGAGATGCCGGAAAGGTTTCGGTGGTCGATAGCGACGGCTCTGAAAGACCGGGATCCGGAGCCGGTTGGGACCATTTTCGGTAGCCGATGTCTTTCTCTGCTGCCATCTTGACGAACGGACCGGACCAGACCCAAGAGGTGGGGCGGGTTATCGGCGAGCAAGCCCAACCCGGCGACATCTTATTGTTGACTGGTCCTTTGGGGGCGGGTAAGACTTGCTTGACTCAGGGCATCGCCAGTGGATTGGGCGTGTCCGGGTACGTGCGTAGCCCCACCTTTGTTCTGACGACTCGATACCAAGGACGACTGACTCTTCATCACATGGACCTTTATCGTATCGGCGGTCCCGAGGAAGCATGGGACTTGGGTCTGGATGAACAGCTCTTTGGCGGGGGCATATGCATCGTGGAGTGGGCCGAGCGCGCCGCCGAGATATTTCCACCAGAGTCAATGTGGACGGAACTGGACCACGTCGACTCTGGAGACCAACGTTCTATATCATTCATAGAATGGCCGGACCGGTACCGGGCGGTGTTGGAGCAGTTGTCTGCCGATTACCCATCTCCCCAAACATCTAATGAGGTCAAACCCTAGGTGCTGTTGGCGATAGATACATCCACTCGATACGCCGGGGTGGCCTTGGCGGATGAAGAACGCGTGGTTTCCTGCCGGGTGTGGTATTCCAATATGAACCATACCATGGAACTCATGCCTCAGATCGCTGAATCGCTCGAGGCGCAGGATATCGATGTAGCAAGTCTTGAAGGCGTAGCGGTCGCCTTGGGGCCGGGCGGGTTCAGCGCCTTGAGGGTGGGGATGAGCGTGGCCAAGGGGCTGGCGATGACCGGCAGAACCAAGATTGTCGGCGTCGGCACATTGGACTTGGAGGCCTTCCCTTTCTTGGATTCAGGGCTGCCGGTTTGCGCTCTGCTTGAAGCGGGCAGGAACGAGCTGGCCTCGGCCCATTTTGCGCCCGGCGGGGAGCGTACCAAGGAAGATATCATCTGTCCTCTTGAGGAAATCCTGGAGACGATAACTGAACCGTTATTGATCTGCGGCGAGGGAGTCCACGGCCGCACTCAGCAAATAAAGGAAATGTTGGGACACTTAGCCGTCGTGGTCCAACCGTCTCCAGCGGCAAGGCTGTGGTCCTTGGTGGCCATCGCGCGGCAACGGCTGGAGTCGGGCCAAGCCGATGACTTGGCGGACCTGCAACCTTATTATCTAAGGATGCCTAGCATTGGCGGACCTAAGATAAGAGACCGGAAAGTTCAGAATGCCTAATGCTTAGTCAGCCACAGATACACAGAGGGCACGGAGATATTAGAAATGGGGCCCTTATAGAAAACTCTGTGTCCTCTGTGGCACAGCTCAAAAATCTATCGGAAGGTGAGTATGGAACGGACATTGGTGTTAGTTAAACCCGATGGAGTCCAGAGGGGACTGATCGGAGAGGTGGTTTCCCGTCTGGAGCGCCGGGGATTGAAGCTGGCGGCCATGAAGTTCATGCAAATGGATCGGGCCAAGGCGGAAGAACATTACGGGGAGCACGTGGATCGCCCATTCTTCGGTGGGTTGGTGGGCTTCATAACGTCAGGGCCTTTGGTGGCCATGGTCTGGGAAGCGGACGGTGCGGTGGAGATTGTGCGCAATACGATGGGAACGACCAATCCCAAGGATTCGCCATTGGGTACTATCCGCGGGGATCTAGCGGTGAACATAGGAAGGAATCTGGTACACGGGTCGGACGGCGCCGAGTCAGCCCAGAGAGAGATCGCGCTGTTTTTCCAGCCTGGGGAGATACTGGATTACGCTCGCAGCAACGACCCTTGGATCATAGAACCCTAACGATCTGGGGGGCTTGAAACCACAGCCTCTCTAATTCGTAAAACTCCCGTTCTTCTGAACCCATGATGTGGACAACCACGTCGCTGAAGTCCAGTAGCACCCAACCGGAGGCGGCGGTACCCTCGCGGTGGAAGGGGCGTACGTCGGATTCCTTCAGGGCTTCGATGATGTCCTCTTCCAGCGCCTCTATCTGCCGGGAAGAGCCTGCGGACATGATTACGAAGTAGTCGGCGAAGTAGGTTACGGGTCGAAGATCTAACATCCGGATGTCCTCAGCAAGCTTGTCTGAGGCGAGCTCTACCACCAATTGCGCGATTTCCGTCGAATCCAGTCTATCAACTCCTATGATGTGCAGCGGAATACCTAACTTGAGTATATGCTGCCGTCATCTTGCGGTCAACATTGTGCAATCTGTAACAAAGATTTAACATTTAGAGTCCCAAAAGCCGGGATTTAGGGGTACTCAGCTAGGGCCTTCGAGTGTATAATGCTTCCCTTACCCAGTCGATTGTGATACATTTAACAAACTTTCGGACACTTGATTTGGCTGGCCATCGCCGTTGCCGGGTCAGTGTTCGTAACCTGGAGTAGTCTCAGGCAACTAGTAATCTCAGTGAAATCGGATGCTGTGTGGTAGCTATTGGATGCGGTGTGCTAGCTTCTGAATTCCGTCAGGTCAGTCCAAAATCTTTATGTCTGCAGTTGCGTTATGAGTACGCTGAAAGATTTAGCCAAGTTTGGATTATATTCCCCCGAGCAGGAACACGATAGCTGCGGGGTAGGTGTTGTCGCCAACATAAAAGGCGTCAAGTCCCATCAGATTGTCTCTGAAGGCATCCAGGTACTAATCAATCTTGGGCACCGCGGCGCTTGCGGCCGGGACCCGGAAACCGGCGACGGTTCAGGAGTCCTGATTCAGATGCCCGACTCCTTCTTCCGGATCGAATGTGCCTCTTTGGGTATCACCTTGCCCCCGCTGGACGAATACGGCGTCGGCATGGTTTTTCTGCCTCCTCAAGAAGATGCTCAAGCTAAATGCGAAGCTCTGATCGAGAAGGTTATCGTTGACGAAGGACTGGTCCTTCTGGGCTGGCGAGACGTCCCCACCGACCCCACCAAGCTTGGCAAAGACGCCCGGGCAGTCTGCCCCAAGATGCGTCAGGTCTTCATCGGTCGTGGTTCTGCTGTGGAACGCCCGGTCCAGATCGAGCGCAAACTGTATGTGGTTCGCAAAGTTATTGAACACGCTTTAGAGGACTGCGGTCTGACCGACAAGGAAGTAGACTATTTTTATATCTGCAGCATGTCCTGCCACACCATCGTCTATAAAGGGCTGTTGATGGCCCCTCAGATCGAGGGATTTTATCTGGACCTAGCCGACGATCGTGTGGTAAGCGCGTTTGCCTTGGTTCACTCCCGGTTTAGCACCAACACCTTGGGCCACTGGAAGCTGGCGCACCCTTACCGGTACCTGGCTCATAACGGTGAGATCAACACCCTAAGAGGCAACATCAACTGGATGCACGCCAGGGAAGCCCAGTTCGAGTCGCCTCTGTTCGGCGCCGACATGGGCAAGATTCCGCCGATGATGACCGCTGGCGCCAGCGATACCGCCTGCATCGATAATGCTCTTGAATTGCTGCTGATGACTGGGCGGGACCTGAGCCATGCTATGCTCATGTTGATTCCGGAAGCCTGGAACCAGCACGAAACCATGTCCCAGGAAAAGAAGGACTTCTACGAATACCATTCATGCTTGATGGAGCCTTGGGACGGTCCGGCGATGATTGTCTCCAGCGACGGTCATAGCATTTGCGCCCTCTTGGACCGGAACGGACTACGGCCCTTCCGCTATACCGTTACCCATGACGATAAGCTGGTGATGTCTTCGGAAACCGGCGTTTTGGATGTCCCCGCCGCCAACGTCAAACAGAAGGGTAGGCTTGAGCCCGGCCGGATGTTCTTGGTCAGCTTCGAGGAAGGCCGGATTATTGGCGACGAGGAACTCAAGCACGATCTTGCCAGCCGTCAGCCCTACGGACAATGGCTGAAGGACAACAAGGTTGCCCTGGATGATTTGCCATCACCCGCTGGCTCCGCAAGGGTACCTCTACCAGACCTCTTGCAACAACAGCAAGCTTTCGGCTTTACGCTGGAAGAATTGCGGATGATGACCTCAGCGATGGCCATCTCCGGAGCTGAGGCAGTCGGTTCCATGGGGAATGACGCTCCGCTTGCGGTCCTGTCCGACCAGAACCAGTTGCTGTTTAACTATTTCAAACAGCTATTCGCCCAGGTCACCAATCCTCCCTTAGACGCTATACGGGAAGATTTGGTCACCTCTCTGGAAGCCTTCATCGGAAGAGAGCAAAATCTCTTCGAAGAGACCCCGGAGCATTGCCATCAGTTGAAGCTCCATTCGCCGATTATCAGCAGTGAGCAGTTCGCGAAGATAAGTCATCTCGACGTTGGCAACCTGCGGTCGATTACCTTGTCGACCCTGTTCGACACCCATGGCGGACGCGGCGCGATGAAAACGGCTCTGGACGGTCTGTGTGAACAGGCTTCGAAAGCCATCGGCGACGGCTACAGTATCGTTATTCTTTCGGATCGTGGAGTGGACTCCCGATGGGCGCCTATTCCAAGCCTATTGGCCACCGGCGCGGTACACCACGATCTGATCCGTCAAGGCACCCGCACCAAAGCCGGTCTTGTTGTGGAGTCGGGAGACGCCCGGGAAGTGCATCACTTTGCTCTTCTGATTGGTTACGGGGCAGGGGCGATCTATCCTTATCTGGCCCTGGAAACAGTGCGCCGGATGGCCGAAACCGGAGAACTTAACGGCACCACGCCGGACTATGCCGAGACAAACTTCATCAAGGCCAACGAGAAAGGCGTTCTCAAGGTCATGTCCAAGATGGGTATATCAACCGTTCAGAGCTACCGGGGTGCCCAGATATTTGAGGCCGTCGGTCTGAGCCAGGATCTGGTCGATATGTACTTCACTTGGACCTCTTCAAGAATAAGCGGCATCGGCCTGGATACCCTGGAATCAGAAGCGTTGGAGCGGCATCGGTTGGCCTTCGCCGGGGAGCAAGTTGCTGCGACTCGGGAACTTCCTCCCGGCGGCTACTATCAGTGGCGTAGGGACGGAGAGTTCCACCAATGGAACCCGGAAGTTATCGCTAGATTGCAGGACGCGACCCGGTCCAACAACCGGGAGGTCTACAACGGATTCGCCCAGCTGGTCAACGATCAGTCGAAAAGAACGGCCACCCTAAGGGGCCTACTGGATTTTAAAAAGGACAGGACACCGGTGCCGTTGGAAGAGGTAGAACCTGCCTCCGAAATTGTGAAACGGTTCGCCACCGGAGCCGTGTCCTTGGGTTCGATCAGCAAGGAAGCCCATGAAACCATGGGCGTGGCTATGAACCGTATCGGCGCTCGCAGCAACACCGGTGAGGGCGGCGAGGATTACCGCCGGTATACTACCGATGAACACGGTGACTCCAGTAGCAGCGCGATCAAGCAGGTGGCGTCGGGCCGGTTCGGCGTAACTCCAAACTACCTGATTAATGCCACTGACTTGCAGATAAAGATGGCCCAGGGTTCCAAACCCGGTGAGGGCGGTCAACTCTCGGGCAACAAGATTGACGATTACATCGGGTGGGTGCGCAAGACTACCCCTGGCGTGGAACTGATTTCTCCGCCACCTCACCACGACATCTATTCCATCGAAGACTTGGCCCAGTTGATTCACGATCTGAAGACAATCAACCCCGACTCCCGGATCCACGTCAAACTGGTTTCCGAGGTAGGGGTAGGCACTATCGCCGCCGGTGTGGCTAAGGGCCATGCCGACGTGGTTCTGATCAGCGGCCACGACGGTGGAACCGGTAACTCCCCCGAGTCTTCCATCAAGTACGCAGGCTTGCCCTGGGAGTTGGGCCTAGCCGAAACCCAGCAGGTGCTGGTGGCCAACGACCTCCGTAGCCGAATCGTTGTACAAACCGATGGTCAGCTAAAGACAGGGCGGGACACGGTTATCGCCGCACTGTTGGGAGCTGAGGAGTTCGGCTACGCTACCGCCGCTCTAGTCGTGAGCGGTTGCATCATGCTGCGCAAATGCCACTTGGGCACTTGCTCGGTTGGCATCGCCACCCAAGACCAGGACCTTCGCAAGATGTTCGCCGGGAAGCCGGACTACGTGGTTAACTACTTCACCTTCATCGCCGAAGAGATGCGGGAAATCATGGCGGAGTTGGGCTTTCGCACTGTTAACGAGATGGTAGGCCGGTCGGACATCCTGGACTCGCAGGAAGCCATCGGTCATTGGAAAGACAAGGGATTGGACCTGTCTAGGCTTCTGTACCGGGATCCCAAGTCCGACGAAGTGGCTGTTTATTGCGTGGAGAGTCAGGACCATGGTCTTGAAACGGCCTTGGACCACCAACTCATTGCCTTGGCCCAGCCTGCGTTGGAACATCAGCAGCCGGTGACTATAGACCTTCCGATACGTAACTCGGACCGGACCGTGGGCGCTATGCTCAGCGGCAAAGTTGCCAAACGCTACGGCGAGGCAGGACTCCCGGCTGGTAGCATCAAGATTAAGTTCACTGGATCGGCCGGCCAGAGCTTCGGTGCGTTCCTGGCTAAGGGAATAGATATCGATCTGGAAGGCGACACTAACGACTACGTCGGCAAGGGCATCAGCGGTGGCAGAATCGTGGTGTGTCCGCCCTCCGATGCTACTTTCGTAGCTGAAGACAACATAATCATCGGCAACGTGGCGATGTACGGAGCCACCGGCGGAGAAGTTTATATCCGTGGCCGCGCTGGCGAGCGCTTCTGCGTACGCAACAGCGGCGTCCGAGCTGTTATCGAAGGTATAGGAGACCACGGTTGTGAGTATATGACCGGTGGATCGGTGGCCGTCTTGGGCAGCACCGGCCGCAACTTCGGTGCCGGAATGAGCGGCGGCGTCGCCTTCGTCTACGACGATGAAGGGGACTTCGAGATACGATTCAATCCTGGAATGGCGGACTTGGAATCGGTGGAAGATCCCGAGGATATCGAAACCCTCCGATCGATGATAGAAGACCACTTGAACTATACCGGTAGCGCGCCGGCCAAGCGCATATTGGACAACTGGGAAGATGCTCTTCCCCGGTTCAAGAAGATTATGCCTAGAGATTACCGGCGAGTATTAGAGGAACGTAGGGCCCAAGGAGTAGACCCAAAGATGGAATTCGTGCCCCATGGGTGACCCTTCAGGGTTCCTGCAGACACCACGCGTCCCTCCCCAGCGCCGTCCTGTCGACGAGCGGATGGGCGACTACCGCGAGTTGTACCAGGACTGGCCGGAGACTGAGGCAAAAGATCAGGGCAGCCGCTGCATGGACTGCTCCGTCCCCTTCTGCCACATGGGTTGTCCCCTGGGCAACGTGATTCCGGACTTCAACCACCAAGTTTACCTGGGTAATTGGGAAGCGGCGCTGCGGGTACTGCAGTCCACCAACAACTTTCCTGAGTTCACTGGACGGATATGTCCTGCGCCATGTGAAGCCGCATGCGTTCTGAACATCAATGACGATCCGGTAACGATCGAGTATATCGAGAAAGAGATTGCCGATCGTGGTTTCGCTGAGGGTTGGATCAAGCCGGAGCCGCCACAAAACCGCACCGGGAAAAAGGTTGCGGTGGTGGGTTCGGGACCGGCGGGTCTGGCGGCGGCCCAGCAACTGAACCGGGCTGGCCACTGGGTAACCGTCTTTGAGCGGAACGAATATATCGGCGGCCTGCTGATTCTGGGGATCCCCGACTTCAAGCTGGACAAAGAGGTAGTGGTCAGACGCGTCGACCTGTTGTCAGAGGAAGGCGTTGAATTCCGGACCGGTGTCAACGTGGGACAAGACTTCCCTGTTCAGCGGTTGCTGGATGAATATGACGCAGTCTGTCTAACCTGCGGTTCCACCGAAGCTAGGGATCTGCCGGCGCCGGGCCGGCAACTGGCTGGCGTCCACTTCGCGATGGAATACCTTACCCAGCAGAACAGGCTGCTCGCCGGTCAGACCATCGACCCTTCGGAACGAATCAGCGCCGAGGGTAAACGGGTGGTGATTCTAGGCGGCGGAGACACCGGAGCCGACTGCTTGGGTACCGCGCTTCGGCAAGGAGCCGAAGTCGTTCATCAATTTGAACTGCTGTCGGAGCCGCCGGAGAAGCGCCGCTCCAACAATCCCTGGCCCCAGTGGCCCATGATATTGCGTTCGTCACCAGCCCACGAAGAGGGTGGCGTTCGCGATTACGACATCCTGACTAAGTCCTTCACCGGTAGAAACGGACAGTTGGAACAACTCCACGCCGTTCGCCTAGACTGGAGCCAGTTCGACGAGAATGGACGTCCCATCATGCAGGAGATCGAGGGCAGCGAATTCGATGTAGACGCCGATCTGGTGCTGCTGGCGATGGGTTTCCTCCATCCGGAACATAAGGGAATGGTTGAGGACCTGGCTTTGGAGTTGGATCCCAGAGGCAACATCAAGGCCGATGAGAACAAGATGACCAGCCGTCCCGGAGTATTCACCGGCGGCGACGCTTCAAGGGGTCAGTCATTGGTGGTCTGGGCCATCGCCGAAGGCCGGGAAATGGCCCGTGGCGTTGACTCATACCTGATGGGCCGCACCAGTCTCCCCCATTCCCTCCCTATAACCGTCTAGCTTAGTACATCGCGGAACCATGGCCTCTCTGGGACGTTCAACTGACCTGGATGCTATCCGTGGCCCTTTGTTGTCACGGAATCCCCAGTGCGTCGAAGACTGATTCGATCTGATGTATATCGGCAGGTAGCCTCAGCCGTAGCAACGAACCCTCTTGCAACATGGCGATTCTCTCCAGAGACAGACCGTCCTGTTCAACTCCTACATGTCCCATCAGATCCATAGCTACAGAAGCTTGGGCTTCGTCTTCATAGCTCACGAAAGCGTTGATTGCTCCTGAACCGGACTCGGCAATGTCTGCGCTGACTGCGGCCCCGGTGCATCCCCGCAGAGTTTCAAGGGAAAACAGAGTTGCTAGGTTAGCGCAGTCTCCCAACACCACCGTCGTGACGCCCGCAGGCAATTCACTTACCAGTCGAGCGGTCTCCGGGTCGTCCAGTAACCCCGCTGCCAGTCCGTCGGAGGAATCCAAAGCCGCCTTGAGATGCTCCGTTCCGGTAGTGCCTCCGGTGGGAGACCCGGTTGCTATCACGAGCGTGGATCCATCCACCGAGGCCAACGCAAGAGAGATGCCGAACACATCAACGATGCGGACATTGTATCCCCTATATCTCTCCGGTTCCGGGCTCGGCGAGACAAGGCCCAGACCTCCCGCCGCTGTTAGTAGGCCGTCTACGTCCAAGACGCCTCGGATAACCGTTACCATTCCGCCGCCATCCTGGCGAAAAGCAACAACCGCCGAGTCCACGGACTTCGAAGCGCCGGGTTGTAGAGTGTCCAGAAGTCCCAGCACCTCTAGGTCCAACGATTGGCGGATATCTGGATCGGCCAGGGCTGCTTTTACGTCCAGGAAGATCGCGGGGCTGTGATTGCTAGGGATAAGAGATAGTAGATGAGTAAGTCTATCGGGCCATTCTGGATCTGGCGAAGGCAATGATTCGGCGCTAGATCCATTCGTGGAGACTGGGGTGGGGGTTAGCGTGGGGGGTGGCGTGCTGGTGGGCGCGGTAGTTGGCGTAGGGTCGATCGTGGCTTGGGCACAAGAGACAATCAGAGCGATTGCTACCAGTGCCTGAACAATGACAGATAGGCGCGGATTGAACAAGGGTCTATCCGAATACCTATGAGAGTGGTTCAACAGCCTCATCAGGAGTGACAACAACCGTTCCTGCTGAGGCCGTCGAAGCGTCAGATTCAATCTTTGGGAGATTTCGAAAACGTACTAGGTCACCACCGCAGCTGTCTGCCTAGTCGAGGAGCGGGATAAATACTCGGAAACGTCCAGGACTTGAATCGTGTTGGTTGTACCAGTGACACCGGGCATGAACCCGTGGACGATGGTCACGACGTCGTCGTCTTGAACCATTCCAGATTCCAGTGATGCATCGATCAGCATCCCGACCAGCGTTGCTACGTCCCGTTCCGGTGGAACAACGCCTACCGGGTATAGGCCCCAGCCCATGCACATCTTTCGCAATACTGCTTCATCGTGGGAGAACACTAAGACCCCGTTCTCCGGACGGACCCGGGATACTTCAAAGGCGGCCCGGCCGGTGCTGGTGATGACGATTGGCTTGGAGTTCAGGGATTTTACCAGTTGCCCAGCGGCCAAAGCGACGGCTTGGGTACGGTCTCGAGGACTGTGCTCTTGGTGGTAGGGATATATGGACTCGGCAGACCGTATCGTGGATTCGGCAACCTTCACCGTTTCCACGGGGAATTTGCCCATCGCAGTTTCGTCCGACAACAGAATGGCGTCGCAGCCGTCCAGCACGGCGTTGGTGATGTCCGAAACCTCGGCCCTGGTCGGTGTTGGCGACTCAACCATGGAGAGAAGCATCTGCGTAGCGATGGCCGAAACTTTAGCGGCCTCATTGGCTTTCTTGACCATGGATTTCTGGACCAAAGGTACTTGCTCCATGGGAATCTCCACTCCCATGTCGCCCCGGGCCACCATAACCCCGTCTACCTCCTCCAATATGGAGTCTATGTTGTCTATTCCGTCGCCCCGTTCCATCTTGGCCATCACTAGGGAGTTGCTTCCGATGGATCTCAGATAATCCTTGGCGTAGGTGATGTCGGCGGATCTTCGGACGAAGGACACCGCTACCCAGTCCACATCTTGTTGCATGCCGAACTGCAAGGCGACCTTATCCGCTTCGGTCAACACCGGTTGGTCGATGGTCACACCGGGAAGATTGACTCCTTTGAACGAGGAAATACTGGCCGCAGAGCTGAGGACCCGCATCTTTACGCTGTCCTCTCCAGCTTCCAATACCTCCAGGGACACCGTGCCGTCGGATATAAATACCTTGTGGCCGGGCCGTAGGTTGCGGAGCACACCTGCTTGGGGGAAGGGCAAAACGTCAGGGCGGTCCGACTCCGCATCCGAAACCATGGAGACCACGTCGCCTGGGTTGAGTTGAACCGGGTTAGCCATCTGACCCAAGCGAAGTTTGATGCCGCCCAGGTCTTGGAGAATGGCTACGGGACGCTCCCGCCGATCAGACAACTCGCGCAATGTGCGGATGACTTCCCCATGCTCCTCTAGGGTGCCGTGGGAGAAATTCAACCGGGCGCAGTCCATGCCGGCCTCTAGTAGTTGGTCCAAAATCTCCGGATCACGCGAGGAGGGTCCGATGGTTACGATAATCTTTGTCTTCCGCATAATGGGTCACCTCGCCCGGCTCTTCGGGATTTCGCTCTGGCTCCTCAGGAGTTGCGGGAGCGGATACTGTCCCCGCGTCTGAAGGCACGCCGGTTCTATAATTAACACTACGTTTCAATCTATGATACCAGATGTCTATGTCCAAGCCATTGTGGCAATCGACCATATTCCTGGCCGATTTGCACCAACTTCGGACTGAAAATAACAAACACCGCCGATGTTCTCTCCGGCGGTGTTTAGTTGGGTACCGGCCTATAGCCCCATACCCGTTTAATCCGGAGTTCGGCTAGTCGGCCTGGTTGACCTTTTCGGGCTCGTTCCGAGCGTCCCAAGTGTCCGTTGCCCGCTGAATCGCGATCCTGCGGTTGGCCTGTAGCTCCTCTTTGATGGTGCTGGCCCAGCGGGAGGAGTTCTGAATCCCGACGAGGCTGCCCTGGAAATGGGGCATGACGTAGCGAGCCAGCAGTTCATAGCTGCGGTTCACCTTTTCCCGGGAGGCCCAGTCTTCCACTCGGATCATGAAGCTGCCAAAGCCACCGCTCATCTCCTGCAATCTCTCGATACCGGCGATGCAGTCTTCGGGAGTACCTACGATCCACTGGTTATTCTTGACCATGTGGTCGACTATCTGATCCCGCGGGACGTCTGGGGCCGGATTTCCCAGGGTGTTGGCGAAGTACTCGGTTACGACTCGCGCGCCGCCCTCGCGGATATCCTCGAAGGCTTCCTTGCGGGTTTCCGCCAGGTGTACGCCGGAGACGATGCCCCAATCTTCGCGCCTAACTTCCTGTCCGTGTTCCGCTGCCGACTCTTCGGCGATGGACCACAGGTCTTGCAAGGTTGTTTTGCGCACGGTGCCCCGTGGTACCGCCATGGATAGAACGGCTGCGCCATGCTTTCCGGCCAAGGTTACTCCGGAGGGCGATTCGACCGACGCCACGGCCACCGGGATGTGGGGTTTCTGGTATGGCCGCAGTTGGAGCATGGCATCGTTAAGTTCGAACCAGTCGCTCTTGTAAGTGATGGGTTCCGTCTCGGTCATCAGGCGAAGGATGATGCCCAGTGACTCGTCCATCATCTCCCGCTGCCGGGCGGGGTCGATGCCGAACATGTAGGCATCGGTATTCAAGGCTCCGGGTCCCACTCCCAAGATGACTCTGCCCTTGGTCAGATGGTCAAGAAGCACCATGCGGTTGGCCACCATGTAAGGGTGATGGTAAGGCAAGCTGATGACGCCGGTTCCCAGGCGGATGCGCTTGGTTCGCTCGGCTGCGGTGGCAATGAACACCTCTGGCGATGCTATGGTCTCCCAACCGGCGCTGTGGTGCTCACCGATGTAGGCTTCGTCATATCCCAGAGTATCCAGCCATTGAATCAACTCCAGGTCCCGGTCCAGGGCCAGCGTCGGGTTTTCGGTCGTTGGGTGGAACGGCGCCATGAAAACGCCGAACTTCATTCTGCCATTGGCGGTCATATGATTCTCCTCCCATAGTTGCTGTTGGTGGCCGATCCAGAGGGCTGTCGTGGATTCCAAAGGCTTGGCACATCGTTTCGGATACGCCCCTGTTTCTAGATCGAACAGGGTCTAGAGAGCGCATGGTTGCTACTTTTGAACCATTCTAACACGTGAATCATTCTAACACGGAGGTTAGGCCTCAGCCATGAGCGCGATTTAAGGGGAGGGAAGGGTAATTGTCTAAACCACTGTGACCAGGTGAGAGTACACGGAGGATCAAACGCCGACGACCTGGCTACGCCGCTCCATTAGGACCACGTCGCGCCAGACGCCGTCCAAGAATCCCTTACGTTCTTGGACGCCAATCTCCCGAAACCCAACGCCCTTGTGCAACGCGATGCTGGCCGTATTCTCCGGGAATATTCCGGCTTGGAGCGACCAGACCCCCGCCTCTTCTGATGTTTTGATGAGAGCTCCGAGCAGGGCCTTGCCTACCCCAGTGCCACGAGCGGAAGCCGCCACGTAGATGCTCACTTCGGCTACTCCCGAATATGCGATTCTCT
This sequence comes from uncultured bacterium, assembly GCA_963997925.1. Lineage (GTDB taxonomy): Bacteria > Chloroflexota > Dehalococcoidia > Lucifugimonadales > UBA3495 > UBA11650. Next base: position 250 of record CAXEOX010000078.1, on the reverse strand, counting down.
GAGACACCGGGCTAAGAACCGCCCAGCCGAGAACTTTGTCATCAGACCGAGCAACAAGCCGGCAATCGGAACGGTGGTTGGCATTCCACTCGTCCCAATCAGGTGATTCGGTTTCTATCGTCGCGTTCCTGGTGGCGATACCCTCCAGGTAGATGTCTCGGACCGCCTCCCAATCGGCGGCGGTCATTTTATCCAAGGTATATTCCATAGCCAACCTATTCTAAGGGTCGATTCCATGAGTAGTAAACAA
>CAXEOX010000077.1:0-15130 GCA_963997925.1 uncultured bacterium | reverse complement strand
TCCATCATCACCACCATCAACAAGATGTGGGAATCCAAGGCCGACGTTCTCACGCCACGGAGCAAGGTTTCACTCATCGCCGCCGAACTGAGCCGCCGTAACTACCACGGCCGGGCGTACGCCAAGGCCCAGAACGTGCGTCCCACCTACATCAAGGCCTACGATGACGCTCTGGCCAACGTCGATGTGCTGGTGATGCCCACATGCATCTTGACCGCCCCCAAGAACCACACGCCGGGTAGCTACCTTGAGGCCGTCGAAGACAACCTTGCTTCCGCGAACTCTAAGGGCTCCCGAAACACCATGCCCTTCAATTACACCGGTCACCCGGCGATGGCCCTGCCCGTGGGCAAGTCGCCAGCCGGTCTCCCAGCCAGCATGCAGATCGTCGGACGCTTCTTCGACGACCCCCTCGTCATGAGGACCGCCTACGCCTACCAGCAGTCGGTCGACTGGGACAAAATCATCGGCGTCGGTTCCTGATTAAATCAGGACACTCCTAACAGAGACCAAATTGCGATGTAACTGCTTATCCAACACGATTGGATCAGGATACTCGGAGGGAAATGACTTCTAATCAGACCACTCGGCCTCCTCTGCACTTCGGTTGGTACGTCCTTGCGGCGGTGACCTTCATCGCATTCGTAAACGCCGGGTCCCGCAGTGCCTTCGGAATCTTCGTCATACCAATGAGCGAGGAATTCGGCTGGAACCGGTTCACCATTTCGGTGGTGGCAGCCATCGGCGCGGTTGTCGGCGGCGTGGCTCAACCCTTTCTCGGATATGCCTTCGATCGCATAGGGGCCAGGAAAGTGATTCTGACTTCCTTGATGACCTTAGGACTCGCCATAACGGTCCTCGGGATTACTTTCAATTTTATATTTCTGTTGATAGTGTTCGGGTTTGTCGCCTCTATATCCAACAGCGGCGCGGCTCTAGGCAGGGGCGCGCTCCTGTCCCGATGGTTCATCCGCAAGCGGGCCACAGTCGTAAGCGTCGGCGCCGTAGGAACTTCCGTTGGAAGTTTGGTGCTGGTGCCCTTCGCCATGTATCTGCTTCAAGCCACAGGCGGCAATTGGAGAATCACTTGGGCCGCTCTGGGGCTCATCATCCTTGTCCTAGCAGTGCCCATGGCCTTCTTATTCATTCGAGACGACCCCAGCAAAGTGGGACTAAGGCCCTACGGCGACGACGACGGGTCTGAAAAGGGCGGAGCGGATCGATCTGCGGAAAGCCGGGGACCGTTGGAAGTAGACAATTGGAGCGAGTCCTTCCGGTCTCCTCCCGTATGGCAGATGTCCGGGTCTTTTTTCGTCTGTGGATTCACCACGCTGATTATGTCGGTCCACTTTGTGCCCTACGCTATCGACGTGGGAGTGTCGCCTAATGTCGCAGCCACAATCTTCGGAGTCATGATGGGGCTGAACGTCTTGGGCGGTCTCGGGTCCGGGGTGCTGGCAGACCGGTTCGGCCGGAAAAACGTGCTTGCTGCCGCTTACTTGATCCGGGGATGCGGATATATCGCCTTGCTGCTGGCGCCTTCGACATTGGGGCTGTGGATCTTCGCCGCCTTTGGGGGATTTTCCTGGATCGCCACGGTATCTCTGACCAATACCCTGACCGCCGACGTTTACGGCCTCCGGTCTCTGGGAACCCTCTCGGGAATCACCTTCTTTTGCCATCAGATCGGCGGTCTGCTCGGTGTTTTGCTCGGTGGATACTTCTACGACCTAACCGGCTCTTACACACTACCCTTCGCTATCGTCGGGTCGATGCTCTTCCCCGCGGCTTTGTCCGCTTTTACCATCAAGGAGAGGAAATATTCCACCCGTTACCAAACCAGGTTGGCGACCGTGGCCAATGCGGGAAACTGAGTAGGTAGCCGACTAGTCCATCAACAATCTCGACTAAGGAGCAGAGCATGGCAACTGTCGGAGCGGGGAATCACATATATGAGCTGATAGAAAACTGGGCTAAGTTGCCTGACGGCTGGGTTCTTGGGCAAACTGCCATCGTTACCGACTCGGAGGACCGAGTCTACCTCTTTAACCGGGGTGAACATCCCCTGATTGTTCTAGACAAAGACGGCAATTACCTGAACTCCTGGGGCGAGGGAGTGTTGACCGACGCCCACGGCATGTTTATCGACGCAGATCAGAATTTATACATGCCGGTGAAGAACAACCACATAGTGCTGAAGTACACCCGGGAAGGCGAACTGCTGATGACCTTGGGGGTTCGGGACCAGCCATCGGACACCGGCTGGTCGGGCAACTACAACGACCCTGCGGTACGGGCTGCCGGGCCGTTCAACCGGCCCAGCGATGTTGCCCTTGACCCCAACAACGACCTCTACATCTCCGATGGCTACGGGAATTCCCGCGTGCACAAATTCTCGGCGAGTGGAGAGCTCCTATTCTCATGGGGAGAACCCGGCAAGACTGCTCCCGGAGAGTTTCACGTTCCTCATGGCGTGTGGGTTCACACCGATGGCCGCGTATTCGTCGCAGACCGGGAGAACAACCGGATACAAGTATTCACGCCGGATGGGAAATTCATAGAGCAGTGGACCGATTTTGCCCGCCCGTGCGACATTTACGTGGACTCCGAAAACATCATGTATGTCGTTGAGCTGAATGCGCTGGTAAGCGTTGTTACCGTTGAGGGGAAGTTGCTGGCTCGATGGGGTCCGCCAACAGAATCGGAGGAAGGGACTGGAGCCCATGCGGTGTGGCTGGACTCAAGGGGAGACATGTACGTCAACCGGAACCTGGAAGGCCAGCGGCTGCTCAAATATCGTCGCGTCGGTTAGCCGGAGCCAACCGCCGGAAGCCTACCAGCAGTCGGTCGACTGGGACAATATCATCGGCGCCGGTTCCTAACCGGTCTGGTAGCCAGGGAAATCTCGAGGAGTGTTTATGTCACGACTGCCCTTAACTCTCGAAACCCAATTGCCGACGGACATGCAATCAAAGTTCCGCAACGTCACCGGCGCCGATACCGGATTGTCTGCTACCTACCAGGCTCTCTTCGCCAGCCCACCAGTGGGATCCGTGCTCGCGGACCTGGACGAACTGGTCCGGACTCGGTCCGAATTAGAACCATGGATCAGGCTCACCGTTGCGCTCACCGTGGCCCAGGAACGCAACTGCCGCCCTTTGTGGGACTCCTTTGAGCGGTTGGCACGAGAAGCCGGAGTCACCGATGCGGTGATTGACGGAATCGCCGCCGGGACGGCACCGCGAGGGCTGCTTCCTAAGGACGGCATATGGGTGCAATTCGCCCTGGAAGTGCTCCGGGGCCAACCACGAGACTCAACCTGGCAGGCTGTTACACACCTAGCCGGTGACTCGGGCGCGGAGTTCCTGGCTCTAACAACTTGCTACTATGAAATGATGACACGGCTAAATATCACCTTCGCTATGGATGTTGCTTAAGGGATTACTATGCCCAGTGCAACCGGAATCTTCGGTATTGGACCCGTTCGGAAAACGAGGTTAGGCCGTCAGACGTTTGATTCCGCAAGGCGTTTGATGCCCTGAAGGTTCAGCGTCATATTACCCCGGTGTTGTTCCCTGCGGTTTGCCAGGATCTGCGCCGCCCGATCGGGATTTGCTTCCATGGCTCTACCGGTTGCCGACAAGCTGGGCCCGATAATCAGCCGTTGGCGCAGTCTGGTTCCACTGGGTATCCGCTCAAGTTCAAAACGCCATTGCGCGCTGGGTTGATCGCGGTCGTTCACGTTCCAGGCGAAAACCCGAGGTGCCTCACATGCAACGACGTAGGATGTGGTCTCCCATTTCCGATCCGCTTCTGATCGCTCGTTGCGGCCTCTGAATGAAGCCCCTTCTACCGGACCATCGCCGTCGATCCAATCGGCTCCTTGGAATTCGTCGCTGAATCTAGCTGAGATGTTTATGTCGCTTGCGAACTCCCATACGCGCTCGGGCGAGGCCGCGATGTCTATCTCCACGGTCACACCTGGCGCAGCAGCGATGAGTGAACTTGCTTCGCCCGGATTCTCTTGAGTGTTCCCCCACCGATCGAACCAAACAATCTCCGAAACCTTCCGGCGTGATGCGGGCTTAAAATCGGCCCCGATGGTCCAAGCGACGGGGAGTAGCACTATCTGAGACACGCCTTCGGGAATCCCCAGTATGTCCGCGAATTCTTTGGCCTTCCCTAGATGCATGGTGGTCCAAGCCGAACCGAGACCTCGCGATCGAAGAGCTAGACAGAAGCTCCAAGCAGCCTGAATCACCGAGTCGAATAGACCTGGGCGGCCACTGCCGTCGTGAACACCCCAGATAGTGGCTATAACAAGTGCTGGGACCTTTTCCAAGTTGGCGGCTAGATAGGCCGCCGAATCCCCGACTCGGTCCTGAACATCTCCGGCACGCTGCCGCTCTTCAGATCTCTCTATAGCCCTACTCCCCCCGGCAGCCCGGTACAGATCGGCTAATTGCGACTTGGTTTCCAGGTCCCTCACGATGATCCAGCGACGGCTGGAAACCCCGGCTCCCGTCGGAGCCTGCTCCGCCAACTCGATGCAGCGCAGCAGCAAGTCGTCCGGCACATCTCGTTCAAGATCGAGCCTCTGACGAACCGCGCGGGTCGTGCTCAGGAGATTGTCGGTTTGTTCGATGTCGAATTCCATAAAGTACCTCTGCTAACAAATCAGATGCGGCGTTTCTCCGGAAATCAGCCCCTACAAGAGCTCAAGTAGGGCGTCGGAAACCGCATCCGGGCGTTGGGTTGGAAGGTCGTGGCCGGCACCCTCGACTATTCGGCGTGCGACAAGCTCTGAGAAATTCTGCTGGTCCCCGGACGGGTCTTGGGATGGTGCACCAAAACCGCTATCCGCCCCGCGCAATACGATGGACGTCACCGCTACCGGCGGGGCTTCTGCAAGCTTCCGCTCGACTTCGATGAATCGTTCTTCACCCGGCGCATTCATATGGCGGTGCCGGTACGAATGCAGGGTAATCTCAACGAAGTCGGGATTATCGAAAGACGGGGCCGAGCGATCGAATGCTTCGTCCGTGTATTTCCACCCGGGCGACCATGTTTCCCAAAGGTGGCGGATGATGTCTCTTCGGTTCTCTTCAAGACCTACTCGCCCTTGGTCAGTATTGAAATACCACTGATACCAGCGCTTCGCTTCATCGCTGGCTGAGGCTGGCTGCTCCTTCGTTATCGTGTTCTGAACCGGGTATCCGCCGATGGCTACACAAGCCTTGACGATGTTGGGATGCAATATTGCCGCTATGCAGGCGGCGCGATTGCCCCAATCGAAGCCCGCAACCGCAAACTGGCCGACTCCCAATGCTTCCGCGAAGTCAACAACATCTTGGGCGATGGCGGCCTGCTCAGACATGCGAGGGGAATCCGGATCAAGGAAGCTAGTTGGCCCATAGCCTCGAAGGTAGGGCACGAGAACCCGGTATCCGGCTGATACTAATGGGGGGACTACCCCGTCCCACGAGCGCACATCATAGGGAAATCCGTGCAGCAATATTATTGGAAACCCTGAAGCGTCTCCATGGTCTCCATACCCTATATTCAGCACTGGGGTCTGGACGAATCTCACGCTGGCCGAATCGTTCAAGATAATTCTCCCAACAAGGCTTCTGTCTGACGTAGGATATCTGAAGCACGAGTATACGCTGCTTCCACAGGCCTAGTTGATGGTAACCGACCCAAGATACCGGTTTCGCAGTGAAAGTGACCCGCCCACCCTAGCCTGCCCATGGGCAATCACTTAGTAGGCAGTGAGGTTAGCCAATAGTCCTTTGGCAATTCGATTCTTGAGATGGCTCCATGCCTTGCCCCACTATCCATAAGAGCGCAGCCATCGGTCCCTTAAGGACACCCACTCTTAATCCGGCAGGCCACTCTCCAGCATCTTGGGCAGATCCCGGTTGAACTCCCCTTTGTTCAGCACAAGATCGCAGCCCAGGTTTCTGGCCCGATCGAGTAAATCGACGTCCTCGTGAGGACCGAACGCCACTATTTTGACTCCTCCAGCCTCTCGGTGACCGACATCTTCTAAAACGCCGGTCCATATCGATTCGTCCCCTTCCAGATCGACCAGAATCAAAGCCGGTTGACGGTTTGAGGAGTGCTCTTTGAAGGCTGACCGTGTCTTAGCCCATTGGACCTCGTACCCGAATGGTTCAGCCTGGGTTTCGATTCTGCCGAGAAAGAACAAGTTTTGCCCAACTAGAACGATGGTTTCACCATTGGATTCAGTCAATCGATTACCCCCTTCAGACGTCCCTGCAACCACAACTACAAGATCCGTGTTGCGATTGATTTTTTGCGTTGTCCCACCATGACGATCCAAGTCAAATAAGGTCACTCGCTACGCTGGAGGATAGTTCTCCAGCCACCACCGGGCGATGTCCACCCGCCGGGCGAACCAGACGCCCTCTTTTTCGGATGCGTACTTAAGAAACTGCCTCAAGCCGTTAGCCCGGCCGGGCTTGCCGATTATCCGGCAGTGAAGTCCTATCGACATCATTTTTGGGTAGGTGGACCCTTCTTCGTAAAGCATGTCGAAGCAGGAGCGGGCCACCTCGAAATAGTCATTGGGGGTAATCAACTCGCCTCGCCAGAATTTCGTGTCATTCACCTCCAGCGAGTAGGGCACCACCAGCCACTTCTTTCCATGCACCTCGGTGTAGTAGGGCAGGTCGTCATTGTAGGCGTTGCAGTCGTAGATAAACCCACCTTCCTCTACGACCAACTCCCGGGTGTTAACGCTGGGGCCGTAGCGCGTGTACCAACCCAAAGGCCGTTGTCCCGTCGTGCGGGTGATGGATTCCACCGCTTGTTTGATAGCCTCCCGTTCGCTGTCCCGGTCCATCTTGTAGTACTCTTCCCAGCGATTCCCGTGTCCCATGACCTCGTGGCCTAGCCGGATAATCTCCGGTCCGACCTCGGGATTTCGCTCAAGAGCTAGGGCACAGGCGAAAAATGTTCCCTTGATATCGAATTGATCCAACACGTTCATGATTCGCCAAACACCGGCTCTGCTGCCGTATTCGAAAAAGGACTCGTTAGCCAGATCCCGCTCGCCGACAGGAACATTTGATGGAGATTCTCCGGAAGACTCGCCTCTAGGGTCACCGTCCAGAATGGAGTATTCGGAGCCCTCTTCGTAGTTCACGACCACGGAGACGGCGATTCTGGCGCCGTTGGGCCACTTCACTATCGGCGGATTGGCGCCGTATCCAACCAAGTCTCTCGTACTCATTGCATGCTCCTCGGTGGCTAGCAAAGCCGTGACATGTCTCAACATCAGAATGCGTGGCTACCCTGTCGGTGCCTGGCGAAAAGAGTCCTAATCAGTTCAATCGCCCGGCTTCGAAGTTGAATCCCACGCATTATTACACACACCCGCATCTGCTTCTATATTTTGACCGCGAGACCGCCACAAGGGATAATCGCCAACACCAAGGAACGATGCGGCATCCGGCAAACAGGATTTCATAACGAAGCAATAGTCATAGGTGCCGGTTTGGTGGATCGTTAGGAACCGTCGACCCATCTGTTACCTGATGGAATCATGCTCAGGGAAAATCTGGAGGTATGGCATTGAAACAGGAACTCGGTAACGCCCTTATGGTGGTGTTCATGGAGCCCGAAGCGGGGACTGAACGAGAATTCAACGAATGGTACAACGAACATCACGTGCCGGAACGTGTCTCGGTTCCAGGTATTCTCAGTGCCCGCCGCTACGAATTGGCCGATGGTGAGGGCGCTCTAAAATATCTAGCGATATACGAACTGGAAAACGAGGAAGTTCTACACTCCGAGGACTACCTGAAAAACGTGGAGGAGTCCACTCCGATGAATTTCCCGCGCCCAAAAGTTCAGCGTCTGGTGTATCGTCAGTCCTTCCCGGAGTCCGGCGCTTATGAGGATAAGTCGTAGACCGCTTGCAACGTTATTTGGGAAGGTGCAACCATAACCGATCCGCATGAAATCTAACGCAGTGATGATACTTGGCTTCGTGGCTCTGATCTGGGTCATTGAGGTCCTGAATAGTTTTATGGGCCACCGGTTGAGCGCTTGGGGCATCCGGCCACGCACGGAGATAGGCCTTGTTGGAATCCTACTGAGTCCTATCTTGCACGGCAGCATCAATCATGTTCTGTCCAACACAATCCCCTTCCTCGTTCTAGGCGGGCTCGTCGCCCTGCGGGGCAGCCAGAAGTTCGCAGGAGTTTCTCTGTTTATCATCGTGGTGGGTGGGGCAGGGGTCTGGGTGTTGGGACGCACGGCCATACACGTGGGAGCCAGCGGCCTGGTATTCGGCTACTTCGGTTACTTGGTCGCAAACGGCTGGTTCGACCGGCGGCCTCTCTCAATATTGGCCACCATCGCGGTCGTCGTGTTGTACGGTGGCCTGGTGTTCGGCGTGCTACCCACACAGAGCTTCGTTTCGTGGGAGGCCCACTTATTCGGACTGATGGCTGGCGTACTCTCGGCATGGCTAACCAGAAGAAGACGGGCCCCAGCCACGCCTGATTCGCCGGGAGCCTGATTCGATTGTTCAGGAATTCCAGCATCCCAGTCCTAACGGTTCTTCGGAGTAGCGATTTCCGGTTTCTCTGGACCGCCAGGTCGATCCACGAGGTCTCCCGGCGGATGGAGCTGCTGGTGTTGGGCTACCTGATTCTCAACCTGACCGACTCCGCTTTCCAGGTAGGATTGATAGCAGTCTTCCTCAACATACCTCGTCCTCTCTTAGCCCTTTTTGCCGGGCTTTTGGCCGACCGGCTGGACCGGCGTCGAATCCTGATCGGAACACACGCCACGTATTTCGGATTAGCCACGGCGATCCTTTTGCTGCTTATCTCCGGAGACGTCCAACCCTGGCATGTCTTCATCGCCGTTCTCGTGCAAGGGGCAACCAGGGTAACTGACGACCCGGCCCGCCGCACCGCCATATTCGATCTGGCGGGTCACGAGCATCTCGCCAGCGCCATGTCTCTGGAAACCATTACGAACAACTGGGGCCGAATACTAGGCCCGTTGGCTGGTGGCATCTTGATTGCCGGGGCCGGTTTCATCGGCGCTTTCGCCGTCATTGTGACCCTTGATCTGATTGCTCTCTTGCTGATTTCTAGGATGCGGTTGCCCCGTCAGGCCCGGGCCAGCGGTTCGGATATGTCGATGGCCAGGGGTCTGTTGGAAGGCTTGCAGCACTCCGTAAGCAACCGGATGGTGCTGGGTGTACTCAGCATGTCGCTGATCGTGAATGCGCTGGTCTTTCCCATCCAGTATTTCATCCCGGTCATCGCCAACGACCTTCTCATGGTCGGACCTGTCTTGGGGGGATTGCTTGGTTCCGCCGAGGGTATCGGCGCATTGATCGGCGCATCGGCCATATCCCTGAAAAAGGGGATCCGATACCATGGCCGCCTATTTTGCGCAGGCGCGGTAACAGTGGCGTCAGCCGTATCATTGATGGCTTGGTCGCCCTGGTTCGCCGTCTCGTTCTCGCTACTGCTGTTGGGAGGGTTTGGGCAAGCGGGTTTCAGCACCATGCAAAGCACAATCCTGCTGTTGGAAACGCAACCGGAGATGCGGGGACGGGTAATGGGAGCGCAGGGTACGGTTAACGGCCTGGGTCACTTGATCGGCGGGTCAGAGATCGGGGCTATAGCCAGCGCCTTTGGTATCGGCCTAGCCATCGGCATAAACGCTGGCGCCGGACTACTGTTGATCCTGACGGTGATTGCCCTGACACCTCTGGTACGAAGACCGGTGGGAACTAACCCTGATGAGGCCACCGATGCGGCCAATACCCCGCCTTTGCCGGAATCGAGCAGCGATGATTAGAAGGCCGAACAGCAGATCCAGCCACAATGTGTCCGTAATACATGGTGTTTAGTCCAGCGAGACCACATGTCCGGATTCCATGGATTCGTAGGCTTTCAAAGTAATCTCCAAGTCCTCCAATCCGACCGATCCAGATGTTTCAGGCTCCCGCCCTTGCCTGATACTGTCCCGAAATTCCAAAACCATCGGTACCAGCCCGTGGCGATCTCCAGCCGCTTCCAGCGTCCGCTCTTCTAGACCATCATTGATGGCGATTTGCGTCCCCGCCAAGTCGAAAGAGATGCGGGCCTTGGCGCCCGATACGGTAACCCACTTCGGACCCTTGCCACCTACCTTAGCCCAGGAATGGTTAATCAGCCCAACCGTTCCGGATCTTGAGTGAGTTAGAACAACAACGCCGTCCTCGCCTTCCAACTGGTCTAAAACTTGGGGGAGGGCCGTGGCGTAAACGTCTGCCGGGCGGCCTACCAGATAGTTGAGAATATCAATCTTGTGGATGCCACCGTCGATGAGCACGCCGCCACCGTTCTGCTCCCGGCTAACACGCCATCCACCGGGGCGGAAGTCAGTCTCCTCCTGCATCTGAATCATCCTTAGCTCGCCCAGTGCGCCACTGTCGATGAGTTCCTTGGCCCGGCGCACCACCGCCATGAACCGGTAGTTCTCGGCAACCATCAAAGTTACCCCGGCGCGCTGGGCAGTCTGGACGATTGACCGGGCCTCTTCCATCGTCCGGGCGATGGGTTTCTCCACTAGGATGTGCTTCTCGGCGGCAGCGGCCATGGCCACGTGCTCCCGGTGCAGGAAGTGGGGCGTGCATAAATACACAGCCTCCACCCGAGGGTCCGCGGTTGCAGTCTCGTAGGAACCGAATGAGGCTTTCCCGTTGAAGGCCACGGCATATTCCGCCGCCCGTTGGGAGTCCCGGCTGGCGAAGAATAGATCGACTTCGCCGGCCAGGGTTTGCATCTCCTGAGCAAACACCTTAGCGAAATCCCCGCAACCAATCACACATAACCCAAGACTCATTCTATAGCGCCCCTTGATCTGAACTCCCAAATAATCGTTGATAACACCGGATTTGACGGCTATTATACGAGTCCCAGTGTCCCTGCGCAGAGTTTAAATTCCCTGCGCTCGAATCAAGATGTACGGAGGCGTCTGCCGTGGCGGACGGGACGGAACCGAAGCCAACCCCAACCGCTACAGACAACTGAGAGCATATTTGCGGGGAAACTGGCTCAGTCTGGCCGCGACGGTTCAGAAGTTTGCTAGCCACGGTCGTAGTAAACGACTATCGATACATCTGGCACTACCACGTCACCCCCGGATGGAGGGCGGGACTCAACGATGAATCCATATCGCAGGTAATAAACCCGTAATCAAGCAGTAATTCTCCCGTAACGTTGGTTGTATTTTAATATTAGTATAAATTTCGAGAGCTAAATCGGCGACGATACAGGACGAACGGTCATGGTGAAAAGCAACAAGTTGTTCGTAGGACTTATCGCTGGCGGTGCCGTGGGAGTGGCTGCCGGTCTATTATTCGCTCCCAAACCCGGCAAGGAATCGCGGAGTCTCGTCGCCAATCGGACTGGGACGCTTCTCCACAAGACTGGCTGTTACGTCGAAGTGATGCGCTCCTGGAGAAACAACAAAGTCAACGAACCCGTTCTGGTCGGTCCGTTCGAATGGCGATGCGTGGCAGAGGCCGCCGCCTAGTCCTGAGTCATATTCTCCCGCGCCGGGGCGTTCCCCTTCCCCCGGCGCGGGTCATTTTCCGGTCCGGTTAATCCTTCAACCTGACACCAACATTCTGGCGGAAGCCAGCCTCTCGGTTTTATAATCAACGGTATAACGATCCCTTCCGGCACCCCCCGATAATCACCCACCAGATGCGAACCTTGAAGCGGTAGGAGGAGCTTGTATTTGCTCCGTCGGATAGTTCGCAAACCCAGACTATCGAAGGAAGGCCCAGGGTTTATAATAGGTTCAGTACGAATACCCTGATTCTCGTCGCGGGCATAACATGACTCTTAGCGGCAAACTCGTCCAGGTCGCCCGTCCCACCCAGGAGAATAGTCTGGCGGAAGGCATGGTGGGCACGGCATGGTCCGCCTTAGACATGGATGATGACCCAACTAGCGCCGGGAGCGCCCCAGACATGTATATCCTGGAAGCGGAAGGTTTGGAAGATCAAGAGAAAATAGCGGGCCTGCTATTTTCCGAGGCTGAGTTAGAGCCACTGCCTTGATTTCCCAGCCCCACCTTCGATCTATTATGTAATGTCTGAGGCAGAATCCCTAGGGACAGAAAGACGTTTGGAAGGGATTCCCTTAAGCTGCAGTCAACCGCACGAGTTCGAGATGGATGTCGAGATCTTCAGTCAGCGGTAAGTCCCAATAATCTGCCGAATATATCTCACCATTGACCAACACTCTGACCACTTGCATCCCGGACAGAGGATCGAACTCTCCCCATCGCTCTCCAATCACAAAAAAGTCCCCCAAGGTGAACTCCTCCAACCTGGTATGTTCGATATGGATGACCCCGCTGTCGTTATGGGTGTGCATCGGATGAGTGCATTCCGGGGAGATTCCAACCCCTGGGGGGATAGGCAAAAGGCGGTCACCAACGGTCATCGAAAGCCGGACATGGATATGAATGACCACCTCGCCGAAGATACACTCAGCTAATATCTCGTCACTGGGGTCAAGAGGCGACAGCACCAGGCCATCTTCAGGAGCGAGTGTTGGGGTGGAGATGGGAACGGGAGGCTCGTCGGGAGTCTGACCTACGGTGCACGAAAGCAAAGCGGGAATGACCATCAACACACCAAGGGTTAAGGGATGTATTAGGCGGAGGTACCCCCGCATCTGACAGAACCACATTACACACCACCTTATCCGGCGCATCTAGCCTGGTCAAGGTAGCGGCCAATGTTGGGGACGGCGATCTGCAGCCTAGGGTGGCGGCAGACCGATTATCAAGAGAGTTTACGCGCCAGCACCCGGGCGGAAGCGCGATCATCGAACCAGCCTTCCTCGTAGTAGAGAATCTCCAACGGCGCGCAATCTTGGCGTAATTCACCAAGCTCGGCTAAGTATCGCCGGGACGGATGGGCGTGGAGCTCCAAGTTGGTAACGATCGCGATTTCGGCCAGCAATAGTCCGCCGGCATTTAATCGGTCACGTATAGATGGAAACAAATCACGCTGCAGGTAGTTGAAGCAGGTAATAATGTCGAAGGGACCCTCAGGCAAGGAATCAACTTCCAGATCTACCGCCATCGTTTCGATCTGAGATCCCTGGTCCAAGGCCCCCTGCCGCGCAAGATCAAGTCCGGCGGGCGAGATATCCACTGCCAGCACATCCAGCCCCCTGCCCGCCAGCCAGATCGCCAATCGGCCGGCCCCTGCCGCTATATCCAGAGCATAACCCTGACGTGGCAGCAGGCTCTCAACTTCCCCGAGCCAGTTCGGTGGTCGCGATTCGATCTCCGCAGCTTGGGAATAGCGTTGGTCCCATATGATTCGGTCAGACTCTGACATACCCTATTTTCAAAAACTCCGGAGTTTTGGGATGCGGGAGGTAGCGTAAGTAACGATGGCGGCTCATGTCAAACGTTGGAACTTACTCTGTGACGTGGGCCGCCTACAGGACGTCCTCACCGCCCTTCAGTGGGCGATGTTTCGTTAGCGGAACTGGCTGCGATCCGCTCCGCTTCTGTTTCTTGATATTTGACTTTCCCCTACTTGCGATTCAAAATCCCAGTTGCTAAGACTAGAGACAGATTCGAAGCGTTCCTAGAATCACGGATCTGGATCTAACGGTCCGATGGAAGCGATGCTTTGGCCCTGCACCGGCCAACTCCCGAAGATTCCAAACTAGATTCGGAGAATCATGAAAGTCCTTTTGATCGCAACCAACCGACACGGGCGCTACATGAACAAGATTGAGGCCCGCCCCCTTCCCATCGGCCTGGCTTACGTGGCCGCATACCTGGACCCGGACCAACACACCACCAAGGTGTTGGATCTGATGTTTTCCGACGACTACCTGGCCGACGTGGAATCGGTGGTGAAAGATTTCCATCCCGACATCGTGGGGCTATCTATCCGCAACCTGGACAACGGCAGCTACCTGGATCCCCAATGGGTGCTGCCCATCACCAAAGAGGTCACCGGCTTGGTCCGGTCGATCAGCCAGGCGACAATCGTTTGCGGCGGCCCGGCCTTTAACATCCTACCCAGTGAGTGCTTCGACTACGTAGAGCCGGACTTGGGTATCGTCGGCGCCGGAGGCGAGACCTTCGCCGACTTGGCAGACCGGCTGGAAGCCTCCGAGCCTTACAGCGACTTGCCCGGCCTGGTATATCGTCGTGACGGAGAAGTAACTTTCACCGGAGACCCCACACCTCCCACGGTTATGAAGCCGCCCCGCCTGGAGGACCTGGACATGTCCCAATATGCCCAGGCCGGATTCGGCGTCGGAGTTGTCACAAAACTGAGCATGCTGGGCGCTCCTGCTGCGCCTTCCAGTGGGAATAGAGATGACGAGGACTGGCGGTTGGTAAGACCCATCCAGGAGGTGGTCGACGAAGTGAAGGACTTGGGGCGCCGCCTGGGATCGCCCAACGTCTTCTTCGTTTCCAACGGCTTCAACGTCCCTCTGGAGCATGCCAAATCTTTCTGCCAAGCACTTATCGATGCCGGAATGGAGCTTAACTGGAACACCGGGCTCGCTCCGCGAAGTTGTGATTCGGAGTTGATAGGCCTGATGAAGCAGTCCGGTTGCACCATGGTCATCGTCGGCGACCTGGTCGTAGACGCCCACGACCCGGAAGTTCTGAGAGACCGTCTTAATCAGATGACTCAGGTGTGCCGGATGTGCGAGGAGGGTGGCCTACAGTACACCGTCGGTCAAACTTTCGGAGCGCCTGGAGAAACCCTAGACACGGTGGAACAAAAGCTGACCTTCCTCCGGGGCATCAATCCGGTGGTCGCCAACCTGAGGGTGGGGATACGCATGTTGCCCGGGTCAAGGGTGTCGACCCGTGCCAGAGAAGAGGGGCGCGTCTTCGATGACAAAGATTTGATCCAGCCCACCTTCTACATAGCAGAACAGGTAAATGACTGGATCGTACAGCACCTACAATCCGAGGCTGGGAATAACCCCACATGGAGCGTTGACTGACGCCAGGTATTGCCCGCCCCGGCCCTAGTCCCGGAAGCCGGTTTCTTCTCTCCACTGCAAGAAGGCCGTTAGACCTGCCGACA
>CAXEOX010000076.1:0-15181 GCA_963997925.1 uncultured bacterium | reverse complement strand
CTTCGTCTCTATGTAGGTATATGGCCGCTGCTTCCAGGCCGTTCAACTTCTGCATGTGGTAGAACCAGTTACCGCCGATCGGTTGAAGGTCGTCCACCCAACCGAATGTGGCGCTGTAAAAGTCCAATGCTCCCTTCTCGTCGCTGGTGGATAACTCGAACCACGATGGGGTACCCGGAGCGTGGCTGCTTACTTCAGGCATAATCTAACTCCTTCGGCACGCTGTTGATCGCCGTTAATCGCCAGAATTTTGGTTAGATGAATTTTAATCAGTCCCAGAATCTGTGACAAGTTACGTCTTACATTCAAACACTTTGAAGCTATTGACTCCAACACCATAGAGATTAAAATCGGAACTAATCAAGCGCTTGGAGGCATATATGGGACCGAATCTGGTTGACCATCTTCTTTACGAACCGGAGGACAATGGCATCCTATGGATAAAGTTCAACAGGCCGGAGCGG
Organism: uncultured bacterium; assembly: GCA_963997925.1. Taxonomy (GTDB): domain Bacteria; phylum Chloroflexota; class Dehalococcoidia; order Lucifugimonadales; family UBA3495; genus UBA11650. The sequence continues at coordinate 14,717 of CAXEOX010000076.1, read as the reverse complement.
ATGAACGCCCTTATCGGGTCGTCTGAAGAAAATGGAACGGTGGCCAAGGTTGGCGAATACATGAGGGCCGGCGACGACGACCCCAACGTGCGGGTCATAGTCCTCACCGGAGTGGGCCGAGGGTTCTGCTCTGGAGCCGACATGAGGCGTGACACACCGGACTCCCTTAAAGGGGAGAACTTTATCGGGAACCGGGGCATCTCCGAGGGTCCCGACGCCGCCCGAGAGCGTTTCTTCCACGGCTTCACCAAGCTGCATCGGGACATCTCCCAGATACGCAAACCGACCATAGCCATGATTAACGGTCCCGCCGTCGGCTCCGGGATGGACATGGCGCTGCATTGCGACATCCGCCTCGGGTGCGAGAACACCCGGTTCATCGGCTACCAGCAACTGGGACAGATAATCGAGAACGGCGGCAGCTACTACTTCCCCAAGATGGTCGGACTGGGCCGCGCCTTGGAGTTCGCCTATACCGGTCAACTGGATGCCCAGCGAGCCTACGACTGGGGAATCCTGAACTACCTGGTTGAATCCGAAAAGTTGGAGGAGACCACCATAGAGCTCTGCGACCGAATCATGCGCACGCCTCCCATGGTCCAATGGGTGAGCAAACGAATCATGCGGGCCGCTCTGGACACGTCACTGGAAAACACCATGGTACTAACCTCCAACGCCGGAGGAATCTTGAACGGATCGGAAGACGCGGAGGAAGCCAGGCGAGCCTTCCTGGACAAGCGGGCACCCGAGTTCAAGGGGAGATAAACGTGAGGGCTACCGGCCTGACGATGCCATACAATCAACGCTAATCATCTGGCGATAGGAGGAAATCATGCCACAACCCGTGGTTCACTTCGAGATCAGCGCCACGGACCAGGCAAGGATTACCGATTTTTACAGCCGGTTGTTCGGCTGACAGGTTAACGCAGACAACCCCCCAATGAGTTATGGGTTGGCCAACACTAAGGATGGCGAACTGGGCATCGACAGCGGGATATATCAGATCAATACGAAACGACACGCCGGGGGGCCGAATCTACGCCCAGGTGGATGACGCGGCCGCTTACCTGGCCAAGGCCCAAGAGTTGGGGGGAACTCTGGTCCAAGAGGCCATGGAAATTCCCGGAATTGGGATCATAGTAGGTATGTTCCTAGACCCGGAAGGCAACCGGTTCGGAGTGATACAACCCCGGCACGACCACGGCTAGAGACTGCCCTTACGTCCCCACTGTTTAGGTGGAGGTGCCTTCTACAGGCTCAGGAAGAACCGGGGGTGTTCCCGTTCACGGTAGTTCCGTTCTTAGTGAGCTTGTCGAACCACAGCACGTCAACCCGGCTGCTCGCTCCAACCTGTACGGCAGACCACTAGTCTACAGATAAGGCTGGCCGAACTTTTCCCGGTGGGCGATCTCTTCCATCGGCTTTCTCGGAGTGCCTTTGCCCCTGGGTCCCTCAGCTCGGTAACCGAAGGGCAAGATGGTAATCAACTCCATCTCTTCAGCGATGCCAAGAAGTTCTTTGACAGCTACCTGCTGGGCAGGGTCTCGCACTCCGGCAAAGCAAGTGCCGACGCCCTGGGACCAAGCCATCAGTTCCATCTGCTGTATGGCTCTTCCGGCGTCCAACTGGGGCCGTGGAGCGTTCTCCATGACGATGGCGATGGCCACCGGCGCTTGGCCGATGAACCGTCCCTGGCTGCAAATCTCCCCCAACGTGGTTAGGGTAGTCCGGTCCTGTATCACTATGAAGTGCCAGCACTGGGTGTTGCTGGAACTGGGTGCCCAACGCCCCGCCTGGAGAATCCTCATGATAATGTCTTCGGGGACCGGGTCGGGCTTGAACTCTCTGACCGTCCGGCGGCTTCTGATGCACTGGTAGACTTCCATGTTTCACCTCTTGAAGATCGAGTAGGTGCTTGCTGCGCCCGTGACGCTGACTGGCCCCATTCCGCCTTATGCGGTAATCTAGCCCTGGTTGACCTACGACATAGTGATCTAAAACAGAGAGCATGGTAGACATGCCGCTCTCTGGAACGGAGAAATACATGGTTAGAATCCCCCCGGTCACACGCGAGTCAGTCAGGGAAGACCTCAGAGAAACCTTTGATGAAGTGTCGTCCGGTCCTGGCGGTGCTGGCACGGGACCCATGTCCGTCTTGAAGCACAGCCCAGAGTTGGCCAAGCGGGCGATCCCTCTTTTCAGCTACGTGCGCAACGAGTCGACAGTCCCGCCCAAAGCAAGGGAGTTGGCGATGTTAACCACAGCCCGGGCGATGGACTGCCCATACATCTGGCATGTTCACGTGTCCCTCGGAAGAACGGCAGGCCTGAGCGATGAGCTACTCATCGCCCTGCGGGATAAACAGCCACTGCCCGAAATGTCCCCCGACGAATCAGCCGTCTTAAACCTGGGCATGGAGTTCTTTTTGACCCGCCGGGTGAGCCAGGACACTTTCCAAGCTGCATTAGACCAGTTCGGCCAACAAGGGTTCGTCGAGTTGACTACGCTGATGGGCTACTACGCCATGCTGGCCTTTAACGCTAATGCCGTCGACCTGGGAGTGCCCCACAATCTTAACGGCGAAGAGCCCCTACCGGTCTAGGCGCGATAGAGGCTCGAGGCCAGAACGAGAGGCCTACTCTTCGTCGATGGAAATCATCAACGCGATAGTGTCGCCGTCGGGCAGGGTGGTGGTGTGGCCTTTGCCGTCGGTGTCTTCCACCAACCGCACGTCGCCGGGATGGAAGGTTTGAGACGTGCCGTCGGACAGCCCGATTGTCATTCTGCCTTCCACGTGGATGTGCCAGCGGCGGGAGGCGGCCGGGTGGATGTCCATGAAGTGACCAGGCTCCCGCTTAGCGACGCTGAAGCTCATGGTGCCCTTGATCTTGATGTTGGCCAGTTCTTCCTCGGTGAACTGTGATATTCGGCTTTCGCCATCGTCCCCGCTGTACAACCTGTAAACGCCCATTTTGGTTACCTCCATTAATTTACTGATTCTTATCCAGCTAGCCCTCACCCCGCCTCTGATTTCATCGTAGGCACCCCTCTCTCTGAGGGAGAGGGGACGGGGGTGAGGGGTCTACGCCTAGAGTCCCAGCATATCTTCCAGATTCTTATAGGAAATCTTCTCTTTTTCTTCGTTGGACAGGCTGGTGAGGCTCTCAAGCCATCCGCCCGGAGAGGGGTCCCAGCCGACGAAGGGCCAGTCGCTGCCGATGACGACATGGTCAGCGCCCACGGAGTTGATCAAGAAGCGAAGCGATGCCTCGCTGCTGGTCAGGAAGTCGTAATAAAGTTGCTTCTGGTAACGGCTGGGCGGCTTGGGAATGTTGACCCTAGCCTCGGAGCGCACCTTCCAGCCATGGTCCAAGCGGCCCATGCCGAAGCAGGCGGGTCCGCCGCCGTGGGCGACAACCACCCGTAGGTTGGGACACTCCTCCAGGATGCCACCGTAGATCAGGGTAGCCACCAACATGGCATCTTCCAGAGGCACGCCGATGCTGTTGGGTAGTCCGTATTTCCTGGTCCGCTCCAGCGCCACGATGTTTTCCTGGGGCTGGGGATGGTAGAACAACAGGGCGCCCAGGGACTCGGCGGCCTTGAACAGGGGCATGAACTCGGGCTCGTCCCAGGTCTTGCCGTTGACCACCATGTCGAACTCGGCGCCTTTTAATCCCAGCACCTTCACCGCTCGTTCCAGTTCTTCGATGGAGGCATCTATGTCTTGCAGGGGCAGAGTCGCCAGGCCGGAGAACCGGTCGGGATGCTGCTTGGCCATCCCGGCAATCTCGTCGTTCACGTCCTTGGACATCTGAAGAGCCGGCTCCTTTTCCCAATGATAGGGGAATAGTGGCGTGTGAATCGACACCACTTGAACGTCGGTCCCCTCTTCATCCATGTCGACGATCCGCTCTTCAGGGGTGAAGCGCAGCTTGGGCGAGTTGATAAAGATACGTTTCCCGTTGCCCGCCACGTACCCCAGACCGTCTCCGGCTTCGTAGCGCATCCCATGCCAGTCGTTGCCACCGTCGATGGTTTTCCACATGCACTGGGGCATCAGGTGGGTATGTACATCGATATGTCTCACTGATTGTCCTCCCAATGGGGGTATTCAGATAAAACCAGAAATGGGCCTAGATTCCCAGCAGACCTTCCAGGTTTTTAAAGAGTATGGCTTCTTTTTCCTCTTGGGTGATGCTTTCCAGGCTCATTATCCAAGACACGGGCCAATCCTGGGCCATGTCGTAGGGCCAATCGGAGCCGAAGATTACCCGGTCGACGCCCACTTGGTCAATCAGAAAGCGCAGTGCGTCCTCGGTGTAAACGATGCTGTCGTAATAGAAGCGGCGGAGGTAGGAGCTTGGCGGGTTTGGGTTCAACCGGCTGGCCTCAGGGATTCTTCCCCAGCCATGGTCCATACGTCCGATACCATAACAGGTGTAGCCACCGCCGTGGGAGAAGCAAATCTTCAAGTCCGGGCAGGCATCCATGACCCCGCCAAAGACCAGCGAGGCGAAGGTCAACGTCCGGTCAGCCAGGTTTCCCATGGAATTGGGCAGGTGGTATCGCTTGATGCGCGAGGAAACCACCGTTTCGCCACTCTGATGAAACAGGATGAGCGCGCCCAATTGCTCCGCTGCCTTCCAGAAGGGCAGGAATTCCGGCTCGTCCAGCATCTTGCCGTTTATCTTGTCGTCAATCATGGCCCCTTTGAATTTCAACTGGACCATGATTCGTTCCAACTCGGCAACCGCTGCCGCCGGATCCTGCATGGGCAGAGTGCCCAGGCTGGCGAAGCGGTCGGGCCAGGTCGTCGACATCTGATGTATCTCGTCGTTGCAATCCACGGACGTCGCTTTGGCGGTGGCAACGGGCAAGTCATAGTTGTAGAAACCGGCGTAGGGGGAAATGACCTGCACGTCCACTCCCAGAGAGTCCATATCGTCCAGCCGCTGTTCGGGTGTCCAACTGGAGCGTGGGGGAAGCTGACCGCGGCTGTTACCGGAAATCATTACCTCACGGCCTCGGGCATCCTGTTCACGCCGCATCCCGTGCCACTCTCCCCCGCTCTGCGTTGCCCGCCAATAGCACTGGGGAGTCACGTGGGCATGGACATCGATACTTCGCATAATCCTCTCCCGGTCGTTTATAGGTGATGCGGAACGGTAGCATTACGTTAACCCATTTGTCAATTTGAGGTTAGCCAAGCAGAAAGCTACAGAGACGCAGAGGCACGGAGATTTTAATAAGGCTTCCGTTTCTCAGTGTCTCTGTGGCAGATTCCGTACCGTTTGACATAGCCTCAGATTGGACGCTACAGTGAAGCTATCTTACGGTTGTTATCAGGAGTTAAAGAAATGCCCTTACAGTTCGGCGTATTTGATCACATTGAGCCAGTCCCAGACATGCCTCTGGACCAGATATACCGGGACCGGTTGGTGCAGATAGAACGCTTAGAGTCCGCCGGATTCTATTCCTACCACTTGGCGGAGCATCATACGCCCGCCGTACACAGCCTGGCCCCTTCCCAGAACGTCTTCCTGTCCGCTGTGTCCCAGCGCACGACCACGTTGCGATTCGGACCATGCGTTTACGTCCTACCCCTCCATCACCCCGTGCGGTTGATAGAAGAGATATGCATGCTGGACAACTTGAGCGGCGGGCGGTTGGAGATTGGCGTGGGCCGGGGCGGCGTCATCGAAGCCTACTTCTGGGGCCAGGAATCCGACGTCGAAGTGAACCAAGCCCGTTATCTGGAAACATTAGACGCAGTATTGAACGGACTCAGCCACGAAGAGCTGAACCATAAAGGCGAGTTCTATAATTTCGAAGAGTTGCCCATGCGGCTACGACCGATGCAGGCCCCCTACCCGCCCATGTGGTACATGCGAAACGTGGAGACGTCTGCGATAAATGGGATGCATTCAATCATCGTGGGCAACCTGGACGGCTTCGACGCCAATGTAAAGCGGTATAAGGAACTGTGGGAGGAGCACCAAGGCGTTGGAGCCCTCACGCCCCAGGGTGAAGAGCCCAAGATTGGCCTGGTGAATCACCTTGTGGTCGCCGAAACCGACGAAGAAGCGATCGAAATAGCCGCGCCCGCCTGGGACTTGTACAAATGGAACCTGGGGTCCCCAAGAAGGCTGGAAGTTGAGAGAAGGGGTCTGACTCAATTCACCGGCTCCAATGCCGGGATGCGCCCCTCCAATCAACCCGACCGTGAGGCCCGGCACGACCTGTATGGCGAGTTGGAGTCAGCGGAAGTGCAGAGCCGCCGCCTCAATCCAGGCGGTCTACAGCACACCGCAGGCCGTGGCGCCGGAGCGGGTTTCGGAGTCATCGCCGGATCTCCAGAGACGATTCGGGAATACATGGAAGAGTACGTGTCAACCGGCGCCAACTACTTCGTGGCGTCTTTCCAATGGGGCAGCCTGACCCACGAGCAGACCATGCGATCACTGGAGCTTTTCTCCACTGAGATAATGCCCCACTACATGGACACTCCGGTGACTGGAACGGCGGTTTAGCCCAATCTCAAATAGAGCTGGCAACAGCCAGCATAAAAAGGAGAATACGATGGCGACGACGCAGCAGAAAGAGTACAGCGTGGGCGGTGTGATGATGCCCCGGCCCTTCAAGATTCGCCGGTTGGGACACTTCGGCTTCAACGTGAACAGTCCCAAGGATTCTCTGACCTTTTACCGGGACCTGCTGGGATTCAAGATTTCCGATCACATCGATTTCAAAGCCAATCCCCAGCGGGCTGAAATGCTGAAGGATGTTACCGACGCCGGCGGTTATTTCATGCACCACGGCGGCGACCATCACTCTTTCGTCCTGTTCCCCAGACAAGCTATGGACACGATGGGACGCAATAGCGGCCACACCGGCGACGGCGACGTGACCATCAACCAAATCACTTGGCAGACCGGTTCTCTAGAAGAAGTGGTCAACGGCGTGGGGTACTTTGATGAACGGGAAGTCCCCATCCGCCGCACGGGACGGGACATGCCCGGAAGCAACTGGCACACCTACGTCTGGGACCCCGACGAAAACGTCAACGAACTGTATTACGGCATCGAGCAGATCGGGTGGCTGGGACGGAGCAAACCCAGAGAGATGCATTACCGTGGCTTCCAGGACAAGCCGGAACTGCCCCAGATGTCTGAAGCCATGGAGGTCGACGAAGCAGTCGCCAAGGGCATCGATATCTATTCAGGCACCAGAGACGAAGAAAACCTGCCGGCCACTTTCAATGTGGAAGGCGTTCTGCTACCCCGCCCCTTCAAGATAACGAAGATTGGTCCGGTTAACCTGTTCGTGAATAACCTGGACAACGCCTACGATTTCTACGCCAACCAAATGGGGTTCGTCTTTACTGAGGAATCTACTTATAAGGGTCACCGGGTGGTGTTCCTGCGGAACGGTAGTGAGCACCACAGCCTGGGCCTGTTCCCCAAAGCTCTTCGGGAAGAGCTGGGTTGCAGTCCCCACACGTCATGCATGTCCTTCGGCGTGGAGGTGGGCAGCTATCAGCAACTAAAGAACGGCGTCGCCTTCCTGAAGGACCGCGGCGTTACGTTCAAGGAGATTCCCGAGGAACTTCATCCGGGAATCGATTTCGCCGCCTACGCCACGGACCCCGACGGCCACATGATTCAGTTGTATTACTACATGGAGCAACTGGGCTGGCAGGGCACGCCCCGCCCCAAAGAGCTACGGCGACGCAACGGCGGAGTATGGCCGGAGACCCTAGAGCCCATGTCCGACACCTACGCTGACCAAGTGTTCCAGGGACCGTTGGGGTAGGGATCAACAGATCCGGGATGTATCTGCGCTCGAACACCACTCCCCACCTTAATCCTCCCCCACAAGGGGGAGGAGATTTGTCCCTTCCCCCTTTATGGGGGAAGGTTAGGATGGGGTAGTCGCCCGCAAGCTAAGCACACCAAGAGAAAGAGGCTCCCTAACTCGGGAGCCTCTTTTTATCTAGGAGCACGTTCTGCGCAGCAGGCTTAGGCTAGTCGTAACCCACCTGCGCCTTATCAAAAGCAGCGCCAATCTCGTCACTCATAGCCGAGACATCGGCGCACACGGCGTAACGGACGTAGGGTGGGAAGTGGACGCCGACCATGCCTGTTTCTTCAATCATCATAAAGTTGAAGTGTTCGGCGCTTTCAACCTTTTGACCGAAAGCCCGGTCCGGCGCCAGCCAGAGCGTGAAGAAACCGGCCGCCGGATCCAGCGCTAGGCGCATTCCACGGTCGGTTAGTATCTTGGCCAGCAGGCCCAAGCGGGACCGGTACATCTCACGAACTAGGTCAATGGATTCCCGGTCTCCCTCGAAAGCAGCCACCACCCCCGCTGCCATGGGGGCGACGAACCCGGTATCGGTCTTGCCCTTGACCTCCTTGAAGTCGCCGACGAAGTCAGGGGACCCCACCATCGCTCCAACGTGCCAACCGGTTCCATTGCCGATGAGCTTGGCGGCAGTGAATGCCTCCAACCAGGAAAGGTCCGGGTAGTCGGGGGCGACGTCGGCTAAGCAAAGACTATCGGGACCGTGGCTGAGAATTATGTAGGCTGCGTCGTTGAAGAGGCGTATGTCGTTCTCGCTGCAATACTCGCAGATCTGCCTCAGCCAACTCTCGGTGGCTACCTGGCCCGACGGGTTATGGGGATAGTTCATCATGACCAGGCCGGTGCCTTCTTCGATCTGGTCCGGAGTGAAGCGGAACTCGTTGCCGGGACTCAGAGAAATGGCATAGTTGGTGGCGTAGGGATGATAGCCGCACCAATCCGCCGGAATGGGATAACCGGGGCTTGTCGTGGTGGCTACGGATAGATTCTGATCGGCGCAACCGCAAGCCAACGGAACCAGGCCGAGCATGGGCTTGATGCCGGGCATGGTCAGATAATCGACATCGCCCTCTTGAAAATCGCGCTTCACGTGGACCTCGACGAACCGTTGGGCGAAGTTGGGCACACCGGGGCTAGCGTTGTACTGGTAGGTGTGCATCGCCTCGTCTTCGCTCATCACCGCAACTGCCGCCGCCTCGCGGGCGCTGAGAAGAGCCGGTCCCTTGGGCTCGCCGATGGAGAGGTCAATCAACTTGATGCCCGAAGCCTCCGCTGCGGCACGCTTGCCACGGATGGTCTGGAGCACGTTTTCCCCGCCCGCTGGCAGTCTCGATCCCCGCATGTGGCTCCTTTCTTCTATCTGATAGGACTACCTGAAACAGGGACGAGGCCGTCGGCTCCTGGTTCAGGTAGCATGATGGCAATGGAGAGGACCTCTGTCAACCGGTGGAACGCCCTCACCCCTGACCCCTCTCCCTGAGGGGGAGGGGTGACCTGACTACGCCGGTAGCTTGGTGAACAACTGTTGGGCGTTGCCCGCGGTGACCTGGGCTATCTCTTCGGCGGAAAAGCCTGCGCCCCCGATGGTTCCCAACGGGTCTTTGTCATCCACTGGGAAGGGATAATCCGTTCCCAGCAAGATTTTCTCCTGTCCCACCAACTCCCGCAGAAAGCTCAGAGCCAACGAATTGTGGGTGATTGTGTCGTACCAGAAACGATTCAGATAGGCTGACGGAGCCTGGGCCGAGGCTTCCCCGGGCTCCATGTTGCGGTAGATACGATCGAAACGACCGATCTGGTAGGGAACGAAGCCGCCACCATGGGATAGAAGAATGTTCAAGTTGGGGAAGCGGTCCAGCACCCCGCTGAAAATCAGAGTGCCAACGCTGACCGTGCTGTCGTAAAGATACTGGACGATGACGCTCAGTCCGTAGTTACGAGTCCGTGGCGGTATCACCGGCTGGGTGGGGTGCATATGGATGGGTACATCCAGTTCCACGGCTGCGGCCCAAAACTCGTCCAGAGGATACTCGCCCAGATTCGCGCCGTCGACACTTCCTGCTACTACTCCGCCCACGGCTCCCCACTCTTTGATTCCGTACTCTAATTCAACAGCCGCAAGATGGGCGTCTTGGAGGGGAACCGAAGTCAGCATGGATAAGCGCTCGGCGTTTTGCTGAACCGCATCGCCCAACCGGTCGTTCATCAACCGGTGCCAGTTGGCCCCGTCCATCGCCGGCATCCCGTAGCCAAACAAGTCAGCCCACACAGACACTATCTGCCGGTCCACTCCCTGGCCAGCCATCGCTTTCCACCGGTCCTCCAAGTCCAGAAGCTCGTGGTAAAAGGGCCGGAGTTTCAGTCCATAGTCGTAGCACAAGCAACCGCCGGGTCCCGGTGGGCCATCCAAGCGGGAGCCGTAGCGGGAGGGGTTCTGTTCCACCGCTTCCAAGATGGACGGCGGCACATAGTGGGCGTGGGCATCGATGGCCATATAGTCTCCTTATAAGTCCATTAGAGCTTTGCGCTGGCCACCGTCCATGGAGATTGCCGCACCGGTTACAAAGCTGGCCCTCTCCGATGCCAGAAACACTACCATGTCGGCAACCTCCTCGGAAGTGCACAACCGCCCGATGGGGATGCTACCGATCGCTCGTTTCTGCGCTTCTTCCTCGGTTATTCCCTTTTCCTTGGACATGGTGCGGACAAGGCCCCACCATCGATCCGTATCCACCGGGCCGGGATTCAAGGCGTTAACCAAGATCCCGAAGGGAGCCAATTCCTCAGCGATGGCCATGGTGAAGTTGATTCCCGCCGCATTGGCCGCTCCGGGCGTTATCTCAAAATATAAGGGCTTGATACCGTCATTCCCAATCACGTTGATGATACGGCCCCAACCCCGTTCCTTCATATACGGCACGGCCACCTTACAGGTCCGTACATAACCAAGGAATTTCAGGTTTAGGCTTTGCATCCAGTCGGATTCTTCCAGGTTCTGGAGGCTGCCGCCGGGGGAGCTTCCGGCGCAGTTAACCAGGATGTCCAACCGCCCAAAATGCGCTGCCGCCGTATCAACGAAACGCTTGGCATCGACCTCCGTGCCCAAGTCGGCCACGATGGGAAGTACTTGCCTTCCTGTTTCCTTGGCGATATCCTCCGCAGCCCGGTCAAGGGTTTCCTTACCCCTGGCGCAGATCGCCACGTCGACACCTTCCCGAGCCAGGGCCAAGGCCGATGCCTTGCCGATACCCATGCTTCCACCACCCACCAGGGCAACTCTGCCATTCAGACCTAATTCCACGATTGTCCTCCTTAAGACACAGGGGCAGGAATTGACCGCGCCGGTTATCCGGAATATATTTATGTCAAAGCAGTGATAAGACTTTTTCCGCAGGACGTAGCTGTCTAGTTTCGAATCACAGCATCATGGAGGTGTTTCATGTCTATCATCCTAGACCACACCATCGTTCCGTCCCACGACAAAGAAGCCTCGGCCCGGTTCTTCGCGGATATCTTTGGACTTACCTACGGCGGCCCAGCGGGGCACTTCGCGCCGGTGAAAGCAAACGACACCCTGACGTTGGACTTCGATAACCGGGAAGGATTCGAGAGCCACCACTACGCCTTCCACGTCGGAGACCAAGAGTTCGACGATATTTTCGGCCGGATAAAAGACCGGGGAATCACCTACGGCAGCGGTCCGCGAGATCTGGACGACATGCAGATCAACACCCGGCGGGGTGGCAGGGGTTTTTATTTTCTTGACCTGGACGGACACATCCTGGAGTTGCTGACCCGTAGTTAATCCGGAATAGAATCACTCCCGATAGGGCTTACGCGTACACGACCTGAGTGCCGGCAATCAGGCGTGGATGCATCGGCGGTCGCTACGGAAGATGAAAAGGATGTCGACCAGACCGTAGAATGGGATGATTCCAATCATCCCATTGGCGATGAGACGTAGCAGGACGTTGCGGACAAAACCGCCGTTCTCCCCAGTGTTCATCTTCACGATACGGATCCCCAACGCCTTCTTGCCCAATGTCTGCCCATCCTTGGTGAGCAGTACCATCTGGAAGATTAGAACGATAAGAAGCGATAAAAGGATGAAAACGCTGGCGACCGTCTCACCTCCCGGCCCGTGAACCAGCAACGGGGTGACAACCGCGAACACTGCTACAGGAACCACCAAGACGATTCCATCGACGATGGCCGCTCCTAGTCGTGCCAACCTGCCGGCAAGGGCTTCAGCAGCCCTTGCCGACGTCAGGGAAGTCCCGCAACTGGAGCAGAACGAAGCCCCTTCTACGTTATTGGCATGACAACTAGGACATTCCATAGTGCACCTTCGCCGGTGTCCGTAGGCGGGATTTAGCCGCAAGCCAGCGAGTATACCTGTGTCGCCCCGGCGGGCAGCGGATATGCGTTCCAGGATTCGCCACGGTCCAAGCTGCCGAACACCTGGCCGCCACCGGTAGCGCAGTACATGCGGCCCCGTTGGTGCTCGTCGAAAGCGATACCGAACATGGTGCTCCTGGCATCGAAGCCTAGTTCGATATGCTCCCAGGTAGCGCCGACATCCTTGCTGCGATACAGCGCCCCCAACTCGCTCTGGAAGTTGGCTCCGGCGGCCACCCAAACCGTCTTGGGGTCTCCCGGCACTTCCCGGATGCCCCGACAATAAGTGTGCCCCTTTTCGTTGAGCCCACCTTGCAGGTCGATGTGGGTCCAATGGTCCCCATGGTCCTCGCTGCGGAACAGCCCGGCCCGCGAGATGCTGAGGACTGTCCCCGGTATCAGGGAACTAGCCATAACGCCGTGCATATCGACCAAGTCGTCGTTCATGTACAGACCGTGGCTTAGGTTCTCCCAGGTCTCGCCGCCGTCCGTAGTATGGATAAGACCGCCTACTTCGATCGCTCCGTACAATTCATCGGAGTCTGCGGCGCTGCCAGCCATCATCAGTATGCGCTTGGCCGGGTTGGAGCCGGGACCCATGGTGACGTCCGGAAAGCGGACGCTGACCGGGATGGGTTTCCAGTTCTCGCCGCCGTCTTCGCTCCGGTAAATCTCACAACCCTCGTAGCCTGCGTACATGACGTTGGAGTCGCGGGGAGAGTAGAGCAGGGACCAGACGGGCTGGCCGTGGTCCGGTACGTTAACCTTCTCCCAGTTCTCTCCATGGTCAGTGCTGCGGTAGGGTCCATCCTGTGTGCCTGCGTACACAATCTCCGGCTTCTGGGGATGGATCGCCAGGGCACGAATGGCGGGGGTTTCCGGCAGGCCGTTGCCCTTCAACTCCCACTCTTTCTCCCCTTCCGCCAGACGGTATAGCCCGGAATTCACGTTGCGTCCGGGAGCGGTTTCTCCCGCCAGACCCACGTATGTGTATGCTTTGTTCGCTGCCATGGTTCGTCCTCCCTATCAGCCGGTTAAATCTCGTCTAACACGAGGACCGCAAAAGCCGAAAATCCCGGCTGTCTATCGAATGGCCCCATTCCACCAGAAAGCCCTATCATTGTCAATCGAGTTGCCACGACTGTACCGCTAGGCGGGGGCGTAGAGACGGTTCAGGTTGGCGTGGCGGCCCGGATCCAGGTCCTTGCCCTGCAACGCCGGATGGTCCGGCCCGTAGCGGTGGGCGCGGAACACCGAGTTGGCGAACCCCGAGGCCGTGCCGCCAACGCCGTCGCCGCTCTTGCCGACGAAGGGGCTGATGTACTCCCACACGATGTCTTTGGTGGGCGTGACCTCAAATATCCGGCCCGGAGCGCCTTCGCATATCAAAGTGTTGCCGTTGGGCAACCGGTCCGCGCCGCTGATGTGATAGCTGAAGAATGATATGGGCGGGTCGCCACGATACTCCCATGCAATCTGATTATCCACCGGATCAATCTCAACAATCCTGGAGTGGCACACTCCACGCCGATGGGGACCGTTGTCGAAGAGCAGGACGTGCCCGTTGTCGAGAAAAGTCGGGTTGTGCTGGTGGGATATGTCTCCTGGGCCCCATTTCCAGCTGAACTCTCCGGTGGACCGGTCGACGATGCCCACCGTGTCGGTCTGCCGGAAACTAACTAGCAAAGACCCGTCACTGGTCACGTTCAGGCAGTTCTGGTGGGTCCACTCTTTCCGGCCTTCCAGGAAGCAGATGGTGTCCTCCTCCGGGCTAAGGTGTTCCCAGGACCGCCACTCGTCCACAATCTCGCCGCCTCGGGTAACCTCCATCACCGCATCCCCAAGCATCTGTCCTTTTTCCGAGCCGGCTTCGTAGCCGCCTTTCACACTTGCGGCTAACTCCTCTGGCATGGACTTCCACACCAGCACCAGGGTGTTGCCGTTGGGTAGGCGCTGAAAATCGTGATGAAGAAAGGGATACCGGTACTCCCAGACGACATTACTGTCCCAGTCCAGTTCCAGAACAGCCCCGGCTACGGTCCGGCCTCCGCCTGGAACTAGGCTCCGCTCGGGGCGGTTCAAGAACGAAGTCTCCTCGGCCGCAGGTCCGGTACGAAGCAGCAAGTTCCCGTTATCCAATAGATAGCCGTAGCTTATGCCCTCGTCACAATGCCAGGTATGGCAGATGCGGCCTTCCATGTCGATCAGCCGGGCGTCAAAGCCGCTGTTGGTCACTAAGAGAGTGTAGCCTCGATAACTGTTCTGGGGAGAGTAGTGAATCAAGCCTGTTGAATGATGTGAGGACCAGCCCATATCGGAATCGATCTCCTTCTCATGTATTCGGACCCCAGGTCCGTAAGTCTACCCAAGTAATGATTCTCCGATGGATTCAGGCAGGGTTCGCATAGATCCGATTCAGATTCCCGAACCGGCCAGGATCCAAGTCTTTGCCT
>CAXEOX010000075.1:0-15345 GCA_963997925.1 uncultured bacterium | reverse complement strand
TTGGGAACCGGTTCATAGAAAAGCCCCCGGCATAACACCGGGGGCTTTTGATCTGCAAGGAAAATGCTGGAGAGTGGTAAGCAATAGGGGCACTGCACGCAGTGCCCCTAAACGTTCAACTAGAAATCTTGGGGAGCGAAGGCTTTAATCAGTCCACCATATCTAACTGTTGCCATGTTCGACCATGGCGGAGTGGATGTTAGACCTGGTTGAAGGGTGCCAACTGCATCCCCGCAGCTTAATCGGGGTTGTGCTTCTCAATCAGCGGCGCGACTCGGGCATCGATGTCTCCCAACGCCACACCGGCGTCAGACCGGGCGACTCCCAGATGGGCCGACCGCTGAATCTCTTCCCAGTCGGACTCCAGTTCGTATTCGTCTCTTAGTTCTTCCAGTAGGGCCTCTAAAGCTGTTTTGTCAAACATGGCTACCCAATTCCTTTCTTGATTTTCGCCTGCTCGACCATGGAACCGGATCCAGCTTCGGCTGGGGCACCCGATTGCCGTCTGATATAGCAGACACGTTTACCCGGTAACTTGCCTTAGTCTACCCAATTATGAGACTGCGGGCAAGAGGCATTTCCGAATGGATTTTGTGGACTGGTTTTGAGTCCGGTATCGGGCTACTGCCCATCGCGGGAGGCCTGGTAGCTGTCGGCCCGTTCCCGCCGCAACTGAGATAGGTAGAACAGGACCAGCCCAACAGGGAATGCTACCAACGCTAAGCCTACTATCGCGACGATAACCCATCCAGACGAGCCCAGAATGTGGTCCAGCAGTTGCTTGATCCAGGCAAGTAACTCAGGATCTGCCGACTCGCCATGGTGCCTCAATACCGAGAGGATCGTCGGCGATGGCATGTTGACTCAGTCTCCCGTGGCGGCCCCTGCCGCCGGTGTGGAAACGTATCGGGAGGAATACTTGCGTTCTTTGACGCTGAATGCGGAGAAGGCGGCCGGGAACAGTAATAAACCGACGGCAAGGAAGGGGACGGTATAGGAGCCGGTTATATCGTAAAGAATCGCAGCGAATAGGACGCTGGAGGCTGCGCCGATCTGGTGGAAGGCGAAGGAAATACCGCTCATGGTACCCAAGGTTCGGGTGCCATAGACGTCCGCTGTCAAAGAAGCTGTCAGAGGAAGAGTGGCCCACCAGGAAAACCCCATGACCAGGGCGAAGATCCACAGACCAAAGGTGCCGGATAGCAGAGTCAGGCCCAATATGCCCGGCAGTATCAGAATCATGTAACCGGAACCCCGGAGGAGGTAGACAACGGCCAACAGGTTCTTCCGACCGAACCGGTCGGCCAGTAGGCCTGCGCCCAGGGACCCAAATACGTTCAACCCCAGCATGACTCCCATGATTGTGGCTGCAAGGGTTTGAGATACGCCACGATCGACGGCGTACGGAACGAAGTGGAACGATAGCATGTAAGTGGTTGAGCCGCAGATCATGTAGGAGAGGGACACCTGCCAGAAGGGTGCGGAACGGAACGGTTGCGTCCACCTATCGGCCTCTAATGGGCCGGGACCTCGCTGGGAACCCCCTGTAGGGGAGCCATCGGCGGGATCTTCGTCACCATCGGGCTGCAGGCCTAGCTTGGCAGGGGATTCCCGGATAAAGAAAAACGCCAACGGGACCGCCAATACCAAGATCACCACACCCAACGCAACCCAAGTAAGCCGCCAGCTGGTGGCCTGAAGCAAAAACATGGCGAATGGGACCATAACCATGCCGCCCAACGACGCTCCCGCTGCGTTCATTCCCATGACCGTTGCCCGCCTGCGCCGGAACCACCGGGCTAGCATGGCGCTGGTGTTGTTTATGGACACACCGCCGGCGGAAACAGAGGCGAACACGCCAAACATTAACACCAAGAATATGATGTGGAAAGTCAGGCTGAGCAGGATCAATGTTACGCCAACGCCAATGAGGCCTAAGATGACGATTTTTCGACCGCCGGTGGCGTCGAAGATTCGTCCTAAAAACGGTTGAATAACCCCGGCTACTACCGCTCCGATGAAACCGGCCGCAGTGACGGTTGTCCGGTTCCATCCGAATTCCTCTTCCATCGGAATCACGAAAACCCCGAAGGCGTTACGTGCTCCGGTGGTAACCAAGGCGATGAACATCAAGGCGGCAACCATGTACCACCCGTAGAAGATACGGGGCTTATTTTTGACGGGGCCAGCCATCTGCTTGGTCAGGCCTTGGACTTAACGTCCTGAGCGGCGCTGTTACCCGCCAGACGGCCGAAGACCATTCCGGCGGAGAGACCGGAGCCACCGGGATAGTTGTAGTAGAACAGGCCGCCCACCATCTCACCGGCGGCGTACAAGCCCGGGATGGCATCCTGCCCGTTGGTTACGACTTGGCCCCTTGTATTGATTTTCACTCCACCAAAGGTGAAGGAGATACCGCAGGTTACGGCGTATCCCACGTAGGGAGGCGAGTCGATGGTCTGGGCCCAGTTGGTCTTGGGCGGGGTGATGCCCACGGTGCCGCGACCGTCTTTGACCGTGGGGTTGTAGGGGACGTCCTGCTGGACGGCGGCGTTGTATTCTTTGATGGTCTTGACTAAGCCTTCCGGATTGATGTCTAGTTTGGCGGCCAGTTCTTCTATGGTGTTGGCCTCGGCCATGGTTACCTGTTGTATGTGGTACTCGTCCCGCAGCAGGTGCTTTACTTTCTCGTCGAAGATCTGGAATCCCAGTCCGTTGGGCTGTTCAAGCAGAGCCCGACCGTAGGTGACGTAGGTGTAATTTCGGAAGTCGGCCCCTTCATCCAGATACCGGTTGCCGTCGAGGTTGACCATGACGCCGAAGGGATAGGAGTGCTTCTGGAACAACTCGGTGATAGTGCGATCGCCGAAGGCCGGGGCGTTCATGTCCCAGGCTACGGCGTGGCAACTGCTCCAGTGACCATGAGCTTGGGCTCCGACTTCCAGCGCCATGCGGATGCCGTCGCCGGTGTTGTAGGGGATGCCCCGCACTTTCACCATTTCCCAGCCCGGTCCCAGATAGCGGCAGCGCATCTCGGCGTTGGCTTCGAAACCGCCCGCAGCGAGAATCACGGCTTTGCTAGGGACATCTTCGAACCCGTCCGGGCCCTGGACGCGCAATCCGCTAATCTCGCCCTTGTCGTTCTGGAGCAATTTCACACCCTGCGTGGAATAGCGTACGTCTATACCGGCTTTTTGGCATGCATCGAACTGCTGGTCGGAAAGGCCCTTGCCAGCTCCGACGGCTTCTACCAATAGACCGCCCCAGAACCGGTATTTGTCTCCGTCCTTAAAGGCCTGACGGCCATAAGAAAGAACGAAGCGGACACCCTTCTCGGTAAGCCACTTCATGGTGGGGAACGACTGGCTGACCAAGATTTGGGCTAGGTCCGGGTCGGACATTCCCTGGGTTACCCGCATCATGTCGTCGTAGAATTGGTTCTCGGTGTAGCTGCCTACCTCGACACCTGCCTGCTCGGTGGGCGACATGTCGGGAATCACTTGCTTGATGTCTTCAAGGTCATCGAAGGCGAAACGAATGATGCCACCGGTGAAGTAAGTATTCCCACCTCTGAAGAACTCCGGAGCTTTCTCCACCACCAGCACGGAATCACAATTCTCTTTGGCTGCCATGGCCGCAGAAAGGGCGGCGTTTCCGGCGCCAACTACAATAACGTCGTAACTATTTGCCAAGACGCACCTCCAGTGCATTAACTAACTTTGTGTTCGATCGAATCGTCAGCCTAATGATAGCGGCTGGTAAGTCAAGTCTCAAGAAAACCGATGGGTCAAACTGGAAGACGATCTTTCCTATGGGTGGACGGGGGCGGAGGTCTTTGATATCCATCAGGTTGCCGAAGGGCCTTTGGCATATTAAGATACAGACTGAATCGACAGAGTGAATCAACCATCGGTGCTGGAGGAAACAGGCTATATGAAAGCAGTGAGACTAACCGCCCCCAAGCATTTTGAATTTGTTGAGACCGAAACTCCGACTCCTCAAGACGGCCAATGTCTTATCAAGATCGAGCGGGTTTCGGTTTGTGGCAGTGACATCCGGCATAGCTACGGTCCGATCCTCTCAGAGGATCACTATCCCTTCGCTCCCGGAAAGCCCTGCCATGAGGTGGCCGGAACCATCGTGGAGAGCCGGACCGACGGCTTCCCCGTGGGGAAAAGAGCTATCGTTATTCCCAGCGGAGACGCCGGGGGATTGGCGGAATACATCGTTTCCGGGCCGGAGCGTATCGCTCTTTTGCCGGACGAAGGCAATCTGGACGAGTGGTTGATGTGTCAGCCTTCAGGCACCGTCCTTTACTCTTGTCAGCAGATGCCGAACTTGCTGGGCAAGACGGTCTTGGTTCTGGGGCAGGGGAGCATCGGCCTCAGCTTCACGATGATAACCTCGCGGATGGGCGCACGCACCGTGATTGGAGCCGACCTGCTTGATAATCGCCTAGAAAAGTCGATAGAGATGGGCGCCACGCATACAATCAACCCCAGCCGGGACGAGATTGGACAGGCGGTTTTGGAAATCACCGATGGTGTAGGACCCGACGTGGTGGTAGAGGCCGCCGGATATCCGGACACCTTCAACATGGCTTTCAGATTGATCCGCCAGTTTGGCACCGTGATTATCTTCGGAGTTCAGACTGACCATATGGTGCCCATCGAGCACAATCTGCTGTTGGAGCTACAGCCTCGCATCATACCCACCACTGGAGCTCGCAGCGGTGACCCCATCGCCCACATCCGGGAGATTGTTGGTCTGCGAGAGCGGGGCTGGTGCGATCCCGGCCCGCTCATCACCCATCGCACGGGCCTTTCCGACGTTCAGAATGCCTATGACATGTACGAGCATCATCAGGACAACGTCATCAAAGTCGTGATGGATATCAACGCCTAAGAGGCCCCTACTCAGACCCCTGGATCTAAAGAACAAGTCAGGCGGCAGCAGGATGGAGCCAGTTCTGGAAATCAGCATGGTTAGGGAGAATCTGGCCCTGGCTATCGCCGTCTGGACGGCGGTGAAGAAGGGCTTGATTACTACTGCTCATCTGCCGACGGGCCGGGCTGCGGTCACCTCGGATTCGGGCCGGGTGGTGGAGATTTTCAATCCCCTGGAACTGCATGGCGAAGAGGACTTGTTCCGCGGCGCGACTAACCAGGTGCGCGCCGCCTTCGCTTTTTCCGTGCTCCAGGCCCATCGCACGTTGGAATCGGTGTACGACGGTCCGCCGTTGCAGGACCCAGACCAAGACCGGAAAGCGGCCCGGTGCGCCATCTATCTTCTCAACAACTCGATGCGCCGGAGGATGTTGACCCCTACTTGGTCCTGTCCACTGGGTTTCCGCCGTAGCTTTAAAGTCGGCTCAATCTCCTTTTCTTTGGACGCTTCGGAGTTGGACGGAAAGACGGTTTTCTGGGACGATTTCGGCGGTCTGGAGAAATATCTGGAGCTACTGGCATACTTGGCCGAACAGGCTAAGCAGCCTCCCCCCAAATCCGCGTCCCGCCCCCGAACCGAGGAAGCCCCAGATGTGAGCTCGATCCGCCGGGAGTTCATGGAGGCGGCTTCGCCCTCCGATCCGGTGTCCCAGTTCATCGGCGCCAAGTGCATGGTGGGACACGATTCCCAGACTATCGCAGGTGGGCTCTACGACGAGTACGTGCAATGGTGCCAGGATACCGGGCAAGACGCGCTGGGACAGCGCAGTTTCGGCATGCAGTTGACGAGGCTGGGGTTCACGCGGCGCAGGCGGGGAAGAGGGCGTCATTGGTGGCAAGGTATCGGACTCGCCGGAGCGACCGGGGCTAGATAGTAATCCTTCCGGGATTGGCCTATTTGTTCAGCAATCCGAACCGGACTGAGCGGCGCTACCCTTTCAACAACCGGGCTGTCCCAGATTACCGCAACAGTTTTGCCGAGACTTTATCTTGATGAAGTTGTTGGCCAATACCAACCGGACCTTCCGCCAGAAGGGCATATCCTGACGCAGGTTGTCGAGCAAGGCGGGCGCGTGATGGTGGTGATGCTCTCCCATAGTCCGCTAATTATGCCCAATGAGGCGAGTGTTGTATAGGCGGGTGGTTTTGGAGACGGGGGAAATCCCCCCAACCCCCTTTACGAAAGGGGGGCTAGCTGGGTGCGGTTTTTTGACCGCTAGTGGAGCCTGTCTGATGCAGGCAAGAGAGCTTGATAGAATAGCCGTGGAGTGAAGGTCTGATCGTATCTCAGGAGGGTGCCATGTCCTCGGATTATCTAGACCGATTAGCCGGATTCGTTTCTGGTATTAACTTGGAAGATTTGGACGAATCGACAGTAACTGCCGCCAAGAACGTGGTGCTGGATACTATCGGCGCTATCTTGGCTGGCAGCAGGATGGCTGAGAACGCCAACTTCGCCCGGTTCGCGCTTTCCACCGGAAGTGGAAACTGTTCTTTGTTCGGCCACGCAGGCAAAGTGCAGCCAATGTTCGCCGCTCTGGTCAACGCTACTGCCGGGGTTGCTTTGGAGATGGACGAGGGGTCTCGG
Organism: uncultured bacterium; assembly: GCA_963997925.1. Taxonomy (GTDB): domain Bacteria; phylum Chloroflexota; class Dehalococcoidia; order Lucifugimonadales; family UBA3495; genus UBA11650. Next base: position 8,811 of record CAXEOX010000075.1, on the reverse strand, counting down.
TTGGGTGGTGGCCATCCGTCGATCCACGTTAGCCCGGGGGCGATTGCCGTGGCTGAGGACCGGGGAAGCAGCGGGAAGGAGTTGCTGGAGAGCATCATCGCCGGATACGAAGTTACGTCGCGGATCGGTAGCGCCACGGTTACCAAGGATGAGATTCACTCTCACGGTACCTGGGGGACCATGGGCACGGCTGCCGCGACGGCCAGGTTGCTGGGATACGACGCCGGACAGACCAGAACGGCGATGAATCTGGCCGTCTCCATGAGTCCGGCCAATACTTGGACCCCGTGCCTGGAGGGGGCGACGATACGCAATCTGTATCCCGGCCGGTCAGGCTTTCAGGGTATCCTGGCGGCGCATCTGGGTGAGTGCGGGTTTACTGGCCTCAAGGACGGCCCGGCTGACCTGTACCAGTCCGTCATTGGCAATGGATTCGACCGGGATGCCGTGGTGGATGGTCTGGGTGAACCGGGTTTTTATCGGATCCAGCGCAACTATTTCAAATTTCACGCTTGCTGCTTGTACAACCATCCTGTTTTGGACGCTGTCCAGTCGTTGCTCCAAAAGGAAGAGTTCGGTCCACATGACGTCAGCCACGTGAAGGTGGAAGCCCCGCCCTTAGCTCTGATAATGGCGGACCCCGAGCCGGAAAACATGCTGGCCGCCAAGTTCTCCATCCCCTACGCCGTGGCCGCCATGGTGGTCCGGGGTAGCGCCGACGTTACATCGTTCTATCCCCAGCAAGTCTCGAACTCTCAGATCCGGCAGCTTGCCCAGCGGGTAGAAGTGGTGGCCGATGAGGACATGAGCTTTCGCCGCTACGACTATCCAGCCGCTCGAGTGGCGGTTTCATTGAGCGATGGACGAATCCTGGAAGGAAGCGTCACCGTCCAGCGCGGCGATGCCAAAAATCCAGTGAACCACGAAGAACTGGTGGGCAAATTCAGGTTCATCGCAGGAGATGTGCTGGGAGAGGCGAGGACCAAGCAGGTTATAGACACGGTAGCCAAGTTGGACACGCTGGGAGATGTTGGAGAACTGACTGCCCTATTGGGAGAAAACTAGCCCCCTTTCGTAAAGGGGGTTGGGGGGATTTCGTTCTCCCTCGCCGCTACCGCCCCCGTTCGTCGCCCCACAACAGAATGTGGAGCCGGGGCGAAAACCGGAAGCCGTGCTTGACGCAGGCCTCGCTTACCCACTGGTTCCGGGTTCGGAGAACCTCTAGCTTCCGGCCTTCGGGGAGCAGGATGATTCGCTGGGGAGGTATGTCGTACCTCTCAGCCAGTTCGCATACTTCTTCTATGTCTTGAGGCTCCACAATCACGAACTTGAAGTAGGCGCCGGGGATGCTGGAGAAGCTTTCCAGTGTGCTGGGAACCAGCCGCCGGTGCTCTCGGTTGCCAGAAGTGCCGAGCTTGGGCGAGACGTTCCACTGGTCGATGTCACGCTCCATCTCAGGTAGGGGAGGGATGGTGCCGTTTGTTTCTACCTCGAAGTAGAATCCCTGTTGCTTCAAACTGGATACCAACGGGATCAGTTCCATCTGCTGCAACATGGGTTCTCCGCCGGTGATAACTAGGTGGGGGCAGTCGTAGGAGAGGATAGCCTTCCGGACCTCTTCTACCCCCAGGGCCATGACCTCTTTCTTATAGTTGTAGTTCTCCCAGTCCCAGGTGTACTTGGTGTCGCACCAAGTGCATGAAAGATTGCACAGAGCGAGACGCAGAAAGACGGTGGCGGCTCCGATTGACGCCCCTTCCCCTTGCAGGGAGTGGAAGATTTCTGGCTTACCGAAGGACTGCCGGCTTAAGCGAAGCATGGGTTAACTTTGCCTACGGTAGGTGAGGGCCGGGTCCGGAACGCCGGCTTCGTCGAATCCTTTAGCCCTAAGCAAACAACTGTCGCAGCTTCCGCAGGGGGCCTCGCCTCCCTGGTAACAACTCCAGGTTAGCTCCAGAGGGGCTTTAAGGCGCAGGCCAAGCTTCACAATCTCCATCTTCGACAGCTCGATGATTGGGGTTTTCACTTGGATCGGGATCTTGTATTCGGTCCACAGCTTGCTGCCGTAGTCCAAGGTATCGGTCATCTTCTCAAAGTATTCGGGGCGGCAGTCGGGATAGCCGCTGTAATCGATGGCGTTGGGAGCCATATAGAGTTGGGCTTCCACTTCATCGGGGGAAACGCCGTCTTTCTCGATGGCGTACAGCACCCGGCTCTCCAGGTAGGCGGCGGCCAGAGACAGAAAGATGGTGTTGCGGAGGGGCACGTAGGTTATGGGGATGCTGGTTCCCATCTGGTCCAGGGAACGGTTCTCGGGTACCGGGAAGCGGTCTGGGTTGGTTAGGGCGGAGTACCAGGCAACCTGTCCAAGAAAGGAAATGTCCAGCAGTTGGTGTTGGATGCCTAGGACTCCGGCGATCTCTTGAGCGCAGTCGACTTCCTTGCTGTGACTCTGACCGTAGTGGAAGGTGATGGCTGATAGGTTATTGGATTCTTGTAAGGCTTGAACCGCGACCGTAGTGGAATCCAGGCCCCCGGAGAGCAGGGTCACTGCGTAGTTGGGCATGGCTTATTGCCCGCCGGAATACTCGGCGTACTGGTCGAGGGACTCCCACAAACGGACCTTGACCGGGGACACCCCGCATAGCTCCACAATCTTGGTGTAGAGCACCCGGGAAAGAACTTCGCAGGATGGGTTCTCTTCGTCGAATTGGTAGATCCGGCCTTTGGATGCTGTTGCCAGCCCGTTAATCAATTCGGTGTCGCGGCTGTTCAACAGAAAGGAGTGATCCCAGTTGTCGTCGATCCACGACTTAACCCGGTGCTTCAACTCGGTGAAGTCGAACACCAGACCCTGGGCATCCAGGGTGTCCGACTCCAGGAAGACCTCGGCCCGGTAGGTGTGGCCGTGGGGGAAAGCGCACTTGCCGTCGTAGTCCAGCAACCGGTGGCCGCTATCGAAGGTCGTTTCGATTCTTACCAGATACATGGGATCTTCAGTTTCCGGGGTATTCTACGGTGACGGCAGTGTGGAGTCCTCCCCTAACTTTGTAGTCGAGGGTTATCTTCATGCTTCTGGGGTGGCAGAGGGCGACTAGGTCCAAGAGAATCCGGTTGGCGGCGTGCTCTTGTACGATGCCTACGTCGCGGTAGGAGAGGAGGTAGTATTTCAGCGACTTTAGCTCGATGCAGCTTTCGCCGGGGATGTAGGAGATGGCTAGAGTGCCGTTGTCTGGCAGGCCGGTCCACGGACAGACCGCCGTGAATTCATCGGTGTCCACTTCAACCTGAGTGTCTTGCTCCGGGTATTCGTAGCGGAATGCCAGGAGACATTCGGCGTCGATAGCCGCTTCGTCGCGGACCAGAACTCGGCGGTCCAAGCTCTCGTATTGCTGTTGAAGTTCGGTGTCTTTCAGGTCCGGAATCGTAGCCACTGGCCCACCTCTTTGATATCGGAAAAATCTCTGTTGAACATGATAGGGGTCTGTCCATGGCGGTGTCAAAATTGGGAAGCCAAAAGTTCGCCCGGTTGCTCTCGGTCATCCCTTGCGCATGGGAGTCCGGCAGGCTAACATACACCGACATTTAAGGTTCCGGGTTGGGCCGCAGCAATCTTAAACCACTGGAAAATCTCTGAAGTCTGAGTAAACAATGCCCTATTCACTGAAAGATCTGGATGGAATGTCTATAGATGCGGCGCAAGCTCTTTCTTTTAAGGAACGCGACGGGCTGCTGGATCTGATTATCGCCGACGGGCGGGGCCAGTCTACCGATGTGTTGTCCTATCGCACGGGCTTGTATTCAGATTTCTTCGACGAAGACCTGACGCGGATGCTGAAGGTCAAGGCTATCAAGGTACTTTGCCGGGGCACGACCTCTTCCGGGTTCGACGGCCTGCCGGTGGGCGATACCGACGAGGAGCAATACCGGGCCTGCTTCCGGCATATCAAGACCCACTTGGACGCCGGTAGAACCGGCTTCAACCGGGTCGCCACGTTGATTGTTTTTCTGACCAACATGGATAATTGGTCCATGTTTAACGAGATATACCGGGAGTTTATCTCCATACCGCCGTGCCGGGCAGTTATCGGGACTACCGCTCTGGCACAAAAGCCGTTGGCGATCGAGATTGTGGAATGTATCGCCTATAGGGTGGCGGAGTAGCGGTCAGCTTTTAGATATCAACTGTTAGCATGGGGTTGGACGCTGAAGTTTGGAACATCCACGTAAAGACATAGGAGGGAAGAGATGAGCGACTTATCCTTGGCTTACAAAGTGCACAGTTACAGCACCGGCACGCCGGGAAGGGCGATCTGCAATGCTCGCACTCATCATTGGGTGGCCGACGGCAGCGGCGGCGAAATGGTTGGGGCCGGCGAGCTTTTTCTTTCCGGTATCTCCGCTTGCGCCGTGAACATGGTGGAAGGAATAGCCAGGGAAGATCAAGTGGCCCTGGAATGGATGGACGTTAGCGTGGAGTCCTATCGAGACCCCGCCAAGACCCCGGGAGACCTTTCTCTCTACGATGCCATCAGAATCAACTTTGAGATGTGGGGCGTGGACGACGACCAAGCCCACGAGTTGGTGGAAGCCTGGAAACGGCGTTGACCCCTTTACGGGTCGGTCGCCGTGGCGACCCCGGATACCACCGTGGAACTGGTAGCTCACTCGGAATTTCACAGGTAACGAAAGCCTGGGCCGGTTCGCCATCTTGCGAACCAGCCCGAGTACCGGCGGTTCGGATCCCGTCTTGTCAGCCTGGTTAGGATACCCCACTTATCGCGTTCTTCTCCTTAGGCACGATTCGGCCCCTCTCCCCGATGCAACCGGTCTTGCTACAATAGATGCAGTTACTGGTTGTTCACCCGCACGTATGGCTTGAACCTGGACGCGCTCGTCCGGTCCCCTTGAAGAGCGCGATCGTTCGTACAGGCTTGAGTTTGTTCATCGTATCCTCAGACTTGGATGCGTCCTTTTGACGAGGATTCATCCCTGTGTCTGCCAAGGGTGAGCAGCCCGGCGGCATTCTTCAACCGGTGTTCAGAGGTCCCCGGCTATCGATATTCCAGTGTTGGTCATATCAGCCGCTCTCGGGAACGGCGATTCAGGGTTACTGCGTGACTTCGCCATCATCATGGCCGTCGCGGGAGGCGCCCTGGTTCTGTGCCGCCAAACCCGGCTGTCTCCGGTCCTGGGTTATCTAGTCGCGGGCGTGGTCATCGGTCCTTCTGTTCTTGGGATGGTGCAGAATCCGGATACTATCGGGCTGTTGGCCGACCTTGGCTTGATTCTGCTGCTATTTGGAATCGGCTTGGAGTTTGGCTGGCAGCGCATCCGGGGGGTGGGTACCAGGGTTGTCCTCATCGCAGTGGTGGAAATGTCCATCATGTTTGCCTTGGGATTTGAGATTGCGACTCTGATGGGCTGGAACGGGACTGAAGCGGTTTTCCTGGGGGCGGCTCTAACCATAAGCAGTTCGGCCATCTTGATGACCATGCTTAGAGAATCGGGTCAACTGCTGCATGTGCGAGGAAGGTTGATTGTCGGGATTCTGGTGGTGGAGGACTTCGCGGCGGTCATACTGCTTACGGTGCTGACCGGCATATCCACCACAGGTACGGCGAACGCGGGAGACGTTGGGCTCTTAGCCGCGAAGCTGGCTATATTCGGTGCGGCGGCACTGGTGTTCGGCGCACTCTTCGCACCCCGGCTGATTCACTTCGTCAACCGGTTCCGCTCGGACGAGACGTTGCTGATTACCGGTCTGGCACTGTGTTTCGGCCTGGCGTTGGCGGCGCAGCAACTGGGACTGTCGGCGGCGGCGGGAGCGTTCCTGATCGGGGCGGTCCTGGGCGACTCCCACCACGCCGAGGAACTGGGCCGGATAATGAGTCCGGTGCGGAATATGTTCGCCGCTCTGTTCTTCGTGACTATCGGGATGCTCATCGATATCTCGGAGGCGGGCCGTGTTATCGTGCCGACGATTGTCGTTGCCGGTGTATTTATCGTGGGCAAATTGGTCTCAGACACCATCGGGACACTGCTGGCCGGCCATGGTGGCCGGATATCACTGAGCGTGGGGCTTGGCATGCCTCAGGCAGGGGAATTCTCCCTAGCGATGATTAGAACAGGAGTGGTTTCGGGAACGATCGGGACTTTTATGTATCCGGTTATGACCGGGGCCACCGCCATCACGGCGTTGGTCTATCCGGTCCTGTTCCGCTCAACCGATGTCATCGCCGACTTCATCGACCGTCATGCGCCCAGTCTGATGAAGCAATACGGTGAGAGCCTGGTTTTGTCCCTTGCTACCCTCCGCAGTGCGTTCCGTTTCCGGAGCCGCCGGGCTAGGCGGATCCAGCGTAACGGGAGGCTCATCCTCCTGGATCTAGGCATCATTATCGTAATCATCGCCATCGGTACCGGAATCCTGAGATTCACTCCCGAGTTGTCTGGATTGATCCATCTTCGGGAAGAACTTCTAGGACTGGTCATCGGGGGTTCGGTATTGGCGCTATGCGTCCCCCCTGCGGTAGCGATATGGCGGTCATTGCGTTTGTTGACCGAGGATGTCGCGGACTACGTATTGCCCAGCCATATGCGAACCCCTGATTCCTGGGGGAGCGGGAACCTGCGGGTGGTGCTGCGGGACACCATATTGATTATGGTGTTGATTCTGCCGGGTATCTGGAGCATCCCTTTCATCTCCCACTTGCTGTCGCTGGGCAGCCTTTCGGCGCCGCTGCCGATAATACTGCTCGTGGGGTTGGTGGCCGGACTCGCCGGGGCGACCTTCCAGATCCACCACGTGTTGGTACGGATGTTTAGCCGGACTTTCCTGGGGATGGACGATCCTTTCTCCTTCGAAGATATAGAGCGCCGAAACGTGGACGACGACACCTACGTCTATACAGATGACGGCGCCGAGCCTTATGAGATTCAAGACCTGGATGCTGACCCGGCATCGGCCCAAGAAAGATCGGGGGACTGAGGGCAGTGGGGAGAGTTTGATCGGAGACCCTGTGGGGGCTGATTAACCAGGCATGAATGTTAGAATGGGTGTGACCAGATCCTAAACTTCTGAATAATTCGGAGAGGTTCCCGATGAGAATATGCTCCTTTCTGCCCAGCGCAACGGAGATTCTGTACCAGTTGGGCTTGCAAGACCAACTTTACGGCGTGACCCATGAATGCGACTTCCCTCCGGCTGCCAAAGATAAACCCAACGTGGTCCATAGCGTGTTCGATGGTATGGAGCCCACCAGCGGGGAGATAAGCAAGGTTATCTCAGAGCGTTTGGAGCAAGGGCTTGGCATCTATGACATAGACCTGAAGGTTCTGGAGGCCGCCGAACCGGATCTTTTGTTAACCCAAGCGATCTGTGAGGTTTGAGCCGTCTCGTCTCGGCAGGTTGCCGAGGTTACAGCGGGATTGCCCAAGCAGCCGGAAGTGATGTCTCTTGACCCCCAGTACTTGGGGGACATTCTGGAAGACATCCGCCGCATCGGCCGGGCCACCGGCGCGGAAGAAGCGGCAACGTCCATCACCGCCCGGTTGCAGGAGCGCATCGACGCAGTTGGGGAACGAGCGGCTCAAGCTACCAGCAAGCCCAAAGTGCTGCACTTGGAGTGGGTTGACCCGCTGCTGTGCGGCGGCCACTGGGTTCCGGAGATGGTGGAGTTGGCCGGTGGAATCAACTGCTTTGGCGACAAAGAGACCGGTTCATTCCGGATTGAGTGGCCCGACATAGTGGCCAGCCAGCCCGACGTCATAGTTTTCATGCCTTGTGGATTCGAAGTGAAACGGGGCTTGGAAGACGTGCCGACAGTGAAGGCATTGGAAGGATGGAACTCTTTGCCAGCGGTTCAGGATAACCGGGTCTACGTTGTCGACGCCAGCGCCTACACCAGCAGGTCGGGACCGCGCTTAGTAACCGGGTTGGAGATTATGGCGGAGATTCTGCACCCGGAGTTGTTTTCGGGGTTGATACCTGAGGCCGGGGCGGCGCGGTTGTATGGGAATATCACGGCTGACTAGGGAGTTGGTGGGCTGACCGAGGGTGTTAGTTGAGGCGCGAACCTTTGTAAGGATTCCGCTTGGTGACCTCGGCGGCCAACATCTCGTTCCCCCGTTTCAAGAGGGGGAGTAGCTTCTCCAACCGTTGAGCAGCATCCGGCGTTTCCAGCAGGTCCTGTTTCACGGCTAGGGGAATCTCGATTCCCGAAGCCAGGCTGGAGGCGACAGCAAAGGACAATGTGACGGGGTCATCGGGGACTTCGGCCTGGGCCGTCCATCCACCGGTAAGGGAGGTCAGATGCCGTAGGTACCCGCCGTAGGCCTCTTTAGTTTCTTGGTAGACAGAAGCCGATTCTTCTCCGGATTCTTCCGTTAAGTACCTGACTAGAGCCACGACGTGGGGCACCTGTTGGGTTATCTCCACCACTTCGAATCGCTTTTCGCCCTTGGTCATGATGTTCAAGCGGCCCTCATCCAGACGCTCTACCTGGGCGATGCGGGCGGTGGTGCCGATCTTGACCGGGTCAGCCGGACCCCCAACTTCCTGGCCTTCCTTGATGAGGATGATACCGAAGGGTTCTTCCCGGTCCACGCATTCCCCAATCATGGCTTTATATCGCTCCTCGAAGATATGAAGCGGCATCGGCATCCCGGGGAACAGGACGACATTGAGGGGGAATAGGGAGAGTTGACGTAGATCTTCCGGCTGGCTCATAACATCGTTGAGTATATTCTTTGAGTCTTGGCAAGACAAGTTCGAGGAGGAGTTGTCGGTTGGCGCAGTTCTATTTCCGT
>CAXEOX010000074.1:0-15370 GCA_963997925.1 uncultured bacterium | reverse complement strand
ACGGTCGGACCAATCTAGGCAGGACAATCAACCCCGGCAGGAACAACCGGGTGCGGCGCAGTTCAGCCAAGAGCCCGAAGCTGACGATAGCGAAATGGACCTGAAGATATTCCTCTTCGGCATCGGGCGGGATAAGCTGGAAGCTGCCGGTGTGGAAGCCGGTGTCCCAGTACAAGTAGCCAACGAATTGCGCCGCGCCGATGTGGTCTTGACCACCAAGACGCATTACCGGCGGGGCTCCCAACTGGTGCGTACCGCTGAGTCTACGGGAACGCCCGTTTACGTGCTTCGGAAGAACACCATGCCCCAGGTACAAGAGTTTCTCCACACCATCTCCAAAGAGTGGCGGGACAACGGGATAGGCTCCGGAGGGGCGGGAGAAGACTACAAAGCGACTCTTGAGCAGGCGATGGAGGAAGCAGAAGACGCGGCCCAGCGAGTGCTGAGCGGCGAGTTTTCCATCCAACTGGCTCCCCAGCGGTCCTACGTGCGCCGTCTCCAGCATATGTTGGGCCAACGATACAATCTGGCTTCCACCAGCAAGGGCCGGGAACCCGCCCGAGCCGTGCTGTTCTACAAGCCCTGAACCTGAACGCCTGTGGCAATCTTCATCGTTTTCGAAGGTGGCGACGGATCGGGTAAGAGCACCCAGGCGCGCAACCTGAGCCAGCGGCTGCGTCGGCGGAGCATCCCCGTTCTATTGACCAGAGAGCCGGGCGGCACTCCCTCCGGAGAGTCGATCCGCCGCTTGCTCAAAGGCCAACGCAGCTTCCGACCGATGAGCGAATTGCTGCTGTTCGAGGCTGCCCGGGCGCAATTAGTGGAGTCAGTGATTCGGCCCGGACTAGACGGCGGAACCACCGTGATCTGCGATCGGTATACGGCGTCAACCGTGGCATATCAAGGCCATGGGAGAGGGTTGGACCTGGCGCTGATTCAGCAGTTGAACGAAATGGCCACCGGAGGGCTGGTTCCAGACCTGACGGTGCTCCTGGACCTATCACCCCTGGTAGGCCTGTCACGAAGAGGAGCTGCGGGGAGCGACCCTTTTGAGAGCGCACCGCAGGAGTTTCAGAGCAAGGTACGGGAAGGATACCTGGCTCAGGCGGCAGAGGCCCCGGAAAGATGGCTGGTGTTGGATGGTTCCCGGCCTCAGAGTGAATTGAGCCGGGAGATTTGGACAAAAGTACAGCCCCTTCTCTAAGAGAAGGGGCTGTTGTTACCTAGGTATATCAGACTTCCCCATACATCAGCATGGAGTTGTCCGGAACGCTACTGGCTAGTTATCGGCCGGAACCGGTACTGCGTTCGCGATTCTCTCAGCGATGACTTCGCGCATCTTGCGGACACGAGCCAGGTCCGGGTAGATGTTGCCTTCGCCTTTCTTGTCAAAGATTCGCTCGCCGTCTACGAAGACTTCCATGATGCCTTGCCCGCGAGGGGAAATGCTTACGGCAACATCGGGTCCGAAGTGACGGAAGAACTCATTCGCCATCCACGTGGCGGTGCCTAGGTGCTGTCAAGGTACGCAGTAGGTAATCTCTAGTTGGACTTTTCCTTCCATGGAAGCAACTCCTTGAGCCTGAAGTTTTCTGGTCTTCCCTAGTTTAACTGATTTTCCAGCACTGTCAACACCTGGAAGCCAGCTACGATGCGAGTTTACTTCACGCCTGTTTCAGATGAGCGTAGGCTCTAACCGGACAATGCCGCTACCTCGCGTCCGAACCGCTCGATTATAACGTCCGGTTTGGGGCCTATCGCAGTGGCCAACAGGACGTCAACCCCAGCTTTCGCGATTGCCGCAACCTTTTCCCGGCATTCCTCCGGCGTGCCCACCACGGCGAACCGGTCCGCCAAAAAGTCGGTCAGGCCCAGTTCATCCGACAGAGTGGCGTTGCGGGTGTGGCCTAGCTGCTCATGCTCCATCGGCTCGTACTCACGCTGGAGCACTGCCACGGATTCGTGGAGCTCTTCGGGGACGTACTTGCCTTCCAATGTATACCTGAAGGCGTGGTGACCGCTGGCGGCCAGGGCCATCTTAATCTCCTGCATGGCTTCATCCCGATCGTCGGCCACGTTGCACTTGGCGAAGGCCCATATCTCCACCGAACCCTGGGGTTTTCCGGCTTCATCCTCGCCTTCCCGAATCATAGCGATGGACGATTCCAAGATCTCAGGGGTAAGCCCCGTGTGTACCAGCACTGCGTCGGCTATCTCGCCGGCCAGCTTCAGAGTGCGCGGGCCTTCGGCGGCCATGAGGATGGGGACGCTCGAATTCGCCCAACGCACGTGGGTGTCCCGCCCCTGATACGAGTAAGACTTGCCGGTTAGATGAGTGCGCACAGCCTGCACGTACTCCTTGACCTGTGCCAGCCGAGCAGGGCGTAAGTCCAGATTGAGAACCGCGCTGTCTCCGCTGCCGATGCCCAGAAAGGCCCGTCCGTTAGACAGTTCGTCGATGGACGCGATGGCCGATGAGGTTACAGCCGGGTGGCGAGTCAGCGGATTGGTGACCGCAGTGCCGATCCGGGCACGGTTAGTCACCTGGGCCACCACCGTCAAGCTCACATAAAGCTCACGGAATAGGGACTGGGAGTCGGCCACGCCGATGTAGTCATACCCTATCTGTTCGGCCAACCGGGCTCTCTCAGCCAGAGTGCCTAGATCGTCTGCAAGCAGGGTAACTCCAAACTTCATGACTCTTGTCCTATCTCGTGGTCAGGTTATTGCTAATATGGCGGGGTCTCCGGAGAGCGCAGCGGAACTTCGGCTCAACGGAAGCCAACATTGATGCACCGCTGTGATTCGACAGGCTCACCACGAACGGGTAATGACTTCACCACGAACTGGGGAGAGCCGGTTCGTCCGAGGCCCGGACCTTATTGGTATCTCAGGCGGGGGCCGACGGTGGCCAGGTAGCCTTCGTAGTTGCGGCGGGTTTCCGGGATGGAGTCGCCGCCGAATTTTTCCATGAATGCCCCGGCCAAGACCAAAGCTACCATGGACTCGCCGATGACACCGGCGGGAGGAACTTGGCAGACGTCGGAACGTTCGTAATGGGCTTGGACCAGATCTCCGGTGTCCAAGTCCACCGATGGTAGCGGGTTGGTGATGGAGGCGATCGGTTTGATGGCGAAGCGGGCGACTAGGGGCATGCCGTCGGTCATTCCACCCTCGGTGCCACCGGCCCGGTTGGTCTCCCTCTGCCAGGGATGGTCGGGGTCAGTCACCGGGAGTATCACGTCATGGACCTGAGAGCCACGAAGGTCAGCGACCTCGGCTCCCGGGCCGATGGACACGGACTTAACGGCATTGATGGACATCAGTGCTTGGGCAACCAACGCATCGATCTTCCGGTCCCAGTGGACATGAGATCCGAGTCCGATGGGCACGTTCTCCGCGATAATCTCCACGGTCCCGCCCACGGTGTCTCCGGCTTCTTTGGCGGCGTCGATCTCAGCCATCATCCGGGTGGACGCTTCCGGATCGGAGCAGCGTACCGGCGAATCCTCAACTGCCTGCCAGTCGATAGTGTCCGGTATCTCCGCCTTGATGCCGCCGATGGATATCACGTGGCTATGCATCCGGATGCCGAACTCTTCCAGCAGACGGATGGCCACTGCGCCAGCGGCTACCCGAGCCGCAGTTTCCCGAGCGCTGGCACGCTCCAGCACGTCTCGGACGTCATGGAACCCGTATTTCATCGCTCCCGGCAGGTCGGCGTGGCCGGGGCGGATGCGAGTCACTCGCTTGGAACGCTCATCGTGGCTGGTGTCTCCCACGTCCTCCACCGCCATGGACGTTTCCCAGTTGACCCAGTCCTTGTTCTCTATCGTCATACCGATGGGACTGCCCAAGGTGTGACCATGCCGAACGCCGGACATAATGTGGGCGTGGTCTTGTTCGATGAGCATTCTTCCGCCCCGTCCGTAACCCCGTTGACGCCGGGCCAGTTGGGACGCGATGTACGTCTCGTCGATGGGCAGAGCTGCCGGGACACCCTCGACGATTATGACCAATCCCTGACCGTGGGACTCACCTGCAGTAAAAAACCGGACCATCTGTGGCCCTCCCTAAGTAATAGCTACCGGACGGGTACGAAAATACATCTGGGGAACCCTCTTTTCGTTAAAAGGCTCCCCAGACCCCTGACATTCGTTAGAAACGACCGAGAAACAACCGGAAATTATCGTGAGGCCATCGCCTTGGTTGCCGCTTCCAGCATCACCGCTACCGGAGCGTCCCGGCCAGTCCACATCTCAAAAGAGGCGGCTCCTTGGTATACCAGCATCAGTATGCCGCCCAGACACTTAGCCCCCACCTGCGCCGCAGCTTTCAAGAGCGGGGTTTCCAAAGGATTATACACCAGGTCGTTAACCAGCACCGTTGAAGTGATGCTTGCCGCAGGAAGGGGCGATCCTGCTTCATCGGGGCCGTGGGACATGCCGATCGTCGTGCAGTTTACGATTAAGTCCGCCGCCCCGGCCGCCTCGATAAGGTCCCTGCCCCCCAGGGGAATGGCTATTCCCTTGCTATCCGACGAATGGGCTAATTCAGCCAAGCGTTGCGCCCTTTCCAGGGTACGATTGGCGATGATGAGGGTCGACACCTTTGCCCGAGACAACGCCAGCACTACGCCGCGGGCCGCGCCTCCAGCTCCCAGAATCAAGACACGACTACCCTCGGGCACAAAGCCGCCCTCGTCCTGCAATGCCCTCAAGAAGCCCAAGCCGTCGGTGTTATGGCCGGTGAGATGTCCATCCCGGTTGACTATGGTGTTTACCGCTCCAGCGGCAGTAGCCCAATCGTCAACTTCATCCAGATGAGGAATCACCGCCTCTTTGTGAGGAACGGTTACATTGATACCCCAGGCACCATCACGGCGCAGGTCGTTAACAAACCGGCCGACATCGTCAGGCGCAACTTCATAAGCCTGGTAAGTCGCGTCGATCCCGCAGTGGTCCAAGGCGGCCTGCTGGAAGATGGGCGAGATGGAGTGGGCGATGGGGTAGCCTATGATACCCAGAGTGGCAGACAAAGTTAACGATCCTTACATCAGGACTTCGAATATCTCCCGTTCCGCGGAAACTGTGATGCTGTTGACATGGTCGATCAGTTTCTGGGTGTCCGCGTCGGGATTCTCGTAGACTCCCCGCTCAAAGGCGAAGTACTGCTGGATATCGTCTACCTCGAACTCGTGGTACACCGTGTCCATGGGACCGGAGATATCAACCAAAATCTTGTGGAACTCGATCCCGCCGGCCTGCATGAAGCCAACGACTATCTTCAGGCTTTCCAGGTATTCGGGCACCTTGCCGCGCTGACAGGTATATCTTTCGCGAATCATGTATTTCATAAAAGCCTCCTCTGGGCCTTATCCCAAAATTGGTGTACCAAGGTCTGGCTAACCGGCTACGCCTCGAGTTGCTCCAGAATCTCGTTCAGCCGTTGCTGACGCTCCTCCAGGGACTTGAGCCTCTCTTCCTCGGTTTCCACGACTTCCGGCTTGGCTTTGGCACGGAAATTGGGGTTGGATACCAGCTTGCCGACCCTATCTAAGTTACTCTGGCACTCGGCCAACTCCCCGCGTATGCGTTCAGCCTCCACAGCTATATCCACCACCCCTTCCAAGGGCAGGCGAACCACCAAGGGATCAACCACCAAGGTGATTCCCTTTATCGGACCTTCGGACCCAGCGTCTCCGGTCACAATCTTGAGGGGATCAACCCGGGAGAGGTTCCGGATGAGCTCGGACTCTTCCTCAATGGTTTTTTGGAGGCCGTTGGCTTCCACGATAGCTTCCAGATACTCGTTGGCGGGTATCTGTAGCTGGGCGCGGGTGTTGCGAACGGCGCGGATCGCCTGCATCACCAGAGTTATTTCTCCCTCAGCCTCGCTGTCTTGGAGTCCGGAGTCAGCTTGTGGGAACTGGGAAACCATGATGGACTCGGCTTGGTCTCCCTCGTTGGGCAACCGTTCCAACAGGGTCTGCCAAATCTCCTCGGTTATAAAGGGCATGAACGGGTGCAACAGGCGCAGGGTGCGTTCCAGAACGTGGGCCAGGGTGGGCATTGGCGACGGGGTTGCGCCGGAGCGCATCCGAATCTTCGCCATCTCTATATACCAATCACAGTAGTCGTTCCAGATGAAGTCGTACAGCTTCTGCTGCGCCTCACCCAGTTCGAAGGCTTCCAGGGAATGGTTGACCTCTTCGATGGTCTTGTTCAGGCGGCTGATGATCCATCGGTCTTCCCGGTGCTCAGGGGCAGGCAGGTCGAACCAGCCGTCGAGGCCATCTTTACCCTGAATGCTGGTTAGCACGAACCGTGAGGCGTTCCAGACTTTGTTGGCGAAGTTTCGCGCCGCTTCAAGCCTTGACTCAGTAAAACGCAGGTCGTTGCCCGGCGCCGTACCGGTAGTCAGGGCAAACCTAAGGGCATCTGTACCGTATTTATCGATCAACTCCAAGGGATCCATGGTATTGCCCCTGGTTTTGCTCATCTTGGCGCCGGTAGCGTCCCGGATGAGCCCATGGAGAAAAACGGTCTTGAAGGGCACTTCGCCGGTGTTCTCGATGCCCATCATAATCATGCGGGCAACCCAGAAGAACAATATGTCGTAGCCGGTCTCCAGGACCGTGGTGGGATAGAAGTACTTGAAGTCCTCGGTATCCTCCGGCCAGCCGAGGGTCGAATGGGGCCAGAGACCCGAACTGAACCAGGTGTCCAGAACGTCGGCGTCCTGCTCCAGTTTGGCAGACCCGCAGGCAGCGCAGTTGGTGGGATCTTCCACCGAAGCGATAAGCTCGCCACAGTCTTGGCAATACCAAACCGGAATACGGTGGCCCCACCAAAGCTGGCGGCTGATACACCAGTCGCGGATGTTTTCCAGCCAGTTGAGGTAAACGCGGGTGAATCGCTCCGGAACCAGGTTGATATCGCCCTTAGCCACGGCGGCATGGGCCTTTCCGGCGATGCTGTCCGGTTGTTCGTGGCTACCCACGTTTACGAACCATTGGAGGCTGATGAGAGGCTCCACCACCGAGTCGCAGCGCTGGCAGCGGCCCACGGAGTGCTGGTATTCTTCTACCTTTTCCAGCAGGCCCAGGGTTTCCAACTCGGCGACGACTTCTTTCCGGACATCGAAGCGCTCTTTACCGGCGTACTTGCCAGCGGCCTCTGTCATGTTGCCATCCATTCCGATGACCGTGATGATTTCCAGGTTGTGGCGCTGGCCTATATCAAAGTCCACCATGTCATGGCCAGGCGTAACTTTCAGGGCTCCGGTGCCGAATTCCTGCTCGATGGCCTCGTCGCCAACGATGGGGATGTTATGGCCCATGATCGGCAGGACGGCCATCTTACCCACGAAATCCCGGTAGCGGGGGTCTTCGGGATGCACTGCGACGCCGGTGTCACCCAACATGGTTTCGGGGCGAGTGGTGGCTACAGTGAGATGGGAAGAAGGGTCGTCCGCTAAAGGATAGTGGATGTAGTAAAGAGCGCCTTCCTGCTCCTCATAGTTAACTTCCAGGTCGGAAAGAGCGGTAGCGCAACGGGTGCACCAGTTGATGATTCGTTCGTGGCGGTAGATAAGGCCCTTGTTGTATAGATTCACGAAGGTTGTGCGGACGGCTTTGACGGGACCTGGGTCCAACGTGAACTGGTGGCGGGACGAATCGGCGGAAATACCTAGCCTGCGAGATTGTTCGTGGATGATACCGCCGTACTTCTCCACGTGCTCCCAAACCAACTCCAGGAACTTCTCACGGCCTAACTCGTGCCGGTCCCGCCCCTCGGTAGCCAGTTGGCGTTCAACAGCCCATTGGGTGGCGATGCCAGCGTGATCGGTGCCCGGTAGCCAGAGGGTCGGGATGCCGGACATCCGCCGCCAGCGCACCAAAGCGTCCTCTAGTGCCTTTTCCAGGGCGTGTCCCAGGTGCAGCTCGCCCGTGACGTTGGGCGGGGGCATGATTATCGTATAGGGCGCGACATCGGGGTTACGGACGGCCTTGAAATAGTCCTTGGCCATCCAGTTTTCGTAGATGCGGCGCTCGACGTCGGCCGCGTTATAAACGCTGGGTATATCAGAAGAAGGCTTGGCGGTCATACTCCGGTCCTCTTGGTAACGCTCTTGGTCCAACGCCCACGCAAATCATAGCTGATCGTTCAGGCCTGTCAGCAAATATACCACCGGTTCGTCTCAGGCGTCCACGGATGCGGTTTCTGGGTATGGGAGCAATCGGTCGTGGAACGTGTATGCCGATTCGAGAGATCCTAGTGGTTTCCAGCAATGCCGACTGCTCGGCTTGCCTCGTCGTTCCAGCGAAAGCCTGGACCCAGTGACGGTGCTATTCCTCGACCTTTGCCGTTGTGCCGCAAAATCCCCTGGATTCCGGCCTGCGCCGGAATGACGAATGGTCCTGTGGGCTGGCTAGCGATCGATGTGGGGGTCGAGGTTCAGACGAACAAGAACCCCTACATGCCGTAGGCCTGTTTGTAACTCAGGGCGATGCGGCGCTTCTCGGTGTCGATGTTCAGAATCATAACCCGTACTTTCTGGCCCCGGTAGACGCATTCGCTGGGGTTGTTTACGACTCTTGAAGACAGCTCAGAGATGTGCACCAGCCCTTCTATCCCGTCTTCCAAGTTCACGAAGGCGCCGAAGGGAGCCAGGTTGCTGACGGTCCCCTCAATCACCTGGCCCGTTGTGTAGCGTTCGTGTACGCTGTCCCAGGGCTCGGGCTGGGTACGTTTCAGGCTCAGAGTGAGACGGCGATTGGCCGGGTCCACCCGCAGCACGTACACCTCCACCGGGTCGCCTAGGGTCACTATCTCATCCGGAGTCTTTATCATTCTCCAGGACATCTCGGAGATGGGAATCAACCCGTCGATCTCCCCCACGTTCACAAACGCCCCAAAATCACGTATGGAGCTGATTCTGCCGGTAAGGATGGTGCCTTCTTCAAGCCCGGCAAGGACGCGGTCTTGGGCTTCCGCCTGGGCTTTCTGCCATATCGCCCTCTCGGTAAGCACCAACCGGTTCTGGGAACGGTCTATCTCCAGAACGTTGAACTCTGACTTCTGTTTTACCCGGGCCGCCAATCCCTCATCCCTGTCTACTCCAGGGGTTGGAGCCAGATGAGAAAATGGAACGAATCCGCGGATACCCAGGCAGTCAACTTCCAAGCCTCCCCGGTTCTGTCCGGTGACCAGAGCGGTTACCACGGTATTCTCGTCTAAGTGTTGTTGAAGAGCCTGCCAACTCCGCACTTCCTGAGCCTGATCGTAAGACAGCATGGGCATATCTCCCGCGCGCCCGCCCACGATGGCCACGGCGATAGCCTGGCCTGGCTCAAGCATCATCTGGTCCTCAAGGGAAAGCATCCGCATCTCGTCGAGAGGCACCATACCTTCCATCTTTAGACCCACGCCTACGACGATGCCGTCCGGGTCGACACGAACCACCTGCCCTTCAACAATCTCGCCGGGCGTATAGGTTCGGGGCGATATGTCCTCCTCGGTCAGGTCGGACATCTGAAGAGGGGAGTCTGAGTTTTCCTCTAACAACGGGATCTATTCTCCTTAAATTCTTGGAACTGGCTGGATTTTACGGTTCCTATTCTACGCCTTCCCACTTAGGAACGGTCAGTACGCCCTGCTCCAATTGACGCAGGCGGCGGAGTCCTTTGCGGGTGTCACTGGCGACTCTGGCCGGGTCCCACATCTCGAAACGGCGCTTGAACAGCCAGTAGTTGAACTGTTTGAGGTTATCCAGGGTCAGGTTCTTGCCTCGGTGGAGATGTTCAGTGCGGCGGAACTCGTCCAGCAGGTCAGTCCGGGATTCACCGTATAGATGGGTGAAAGCCTCTTCCACCATATCTTCACTATCCGAGTATCCGCGGGCCTTGTGCCGTTTGCGCACGTCTTCTTCCACACCTAGTTGCAGCGCTTCCTCAACGACCACGCCGTAGCAATAGTTCAGATACCCACGGTATTTGCTGGTTCCCAGCAGGTCCCGAAACTCCTCAGGTTCGATCTGTTCGGGAATCCTTCCCTGGAACAGTAGCGTCTCTTTCTCTTCGGAGGGAATGAGCCCGTCCAACTCGGAACAGAGACGTTCAGCCAGCAGTAGCCAATCGAAGGCTTCGCCCTGAATCAAGTAATTGTAGGCACGGTTCCGGTATTCTTCGCTGGGCAGGGTCCACATACCCATGGCTTCAACCAGAGCTTTCTGCCAGGGGGTTCCGGACCGCACCGCCGACTGCAAATGGACCACGGCCTCCGGGATATGGCCGTTGAGAGAGATTTTCGGATCGGCAAACTCCACTCCAACCCCAGATTGTTCACCGGAGTGGGGAGGAGCCGAAGCCTCCGCAGAGGTCACGTGTTGGCTCAAGGGGAGCCTACCCGCTTTGACGCCGCTTCGAACACTCCCAATCGTTCCGGCTTAGGGGTTCGGATGTAGTTCAGGAACTGGTCACGGGGGAGGGAGTTCAAGATATGACTCCGCTCGCACCAGGCCCGACGGGCCACGGCCACTCCGAACCGCCGATTCGTGAGACCCGAGTGATGGTGGGAATCCGTGCCGATAACCAGCGGCACACCAAGTTCCCGGGCGCGGTAAGCGTGGGTGTCTTTCAGGTCCAACCGCTCCGGGGCTGCGTTAATCTCCAAGGCAGTACCGGTGTCCCTAGCTGCTTCAAGCACTGCGTCCAAGTCAAAATCGACCGGTCCCCGGCTTCCCAAGAGGCGGGTGGATAGATGACCGATGATGGTGACAGATGGATGATTCATCGCTTTGATGATGCGGTCAGTCATGGTTTGGCTGTCTTGACCCATGGCCGAGTGTACCGACGCCACAACCACGTCCAACTGAGCCAGCAACTCGTCAGGGTAGTCCAGGGTGCCGTCGGCCCTGATATCCACCTCTGAGCCGCAGAGGATGGCGATGGGGAACTTACT
The DNA here is from genome assembly GCA_963997925.1 of uncultured bacterium. Classification (GTDB taxonomy): domain Bacteria; phylum Chloroflexota; class Dehalococcoidia; order Lucifugimonadales; family UBA3495; genus UBA11650. The sequence continues at coordinate 4,406 of CAXEOX010000074.1, read as the reverse complement.
TTCCAGCGAACGCAGGATTTGGATCTGTTGGGATAGCCTTTCGTTGGAGAGACCGTTGGCGATTCCCAGACCGGAAGAATGGTCGGTCAGAGCCATATATTCATAGCCTTGGTCTACAGCAGCCTGAATCATGACTTCTATGGGGTCTTGACCATCGCTCCAATCGCTGTGGAGATGCAGGTCCCCTCGAAGATCCGTTTCCTCAACCAGGTTCGGCAGGCGGTTTTCGATGGCCGCATCCATCTCCCATAGCCCGAGACGCAGTTCGGGAGGAACGTAGGGGAGGCCGAGGCGGGCGTAGAATGATGCCTCGTCGGGGAATCTCTCTACTTTCTCGGTTTTCAGGTCGGTGATGCCGTATTCGTTCAGTGAAAGACCCATGTGGTTGGCGTAGTCCCTTAGGCGCAGGTTGTGCTGTTGGCTCCCAGAGAAGTATTGGAGCATAGCGCCGAAGGAATCAGGCTCGCCGATGCGCAGGTCCACCTGGATCCCAGGCTCGACTACCACGCTGGTCTTGCTGGGGCCGTGAACCAGAATTTCCCGCACCACGGGCAGCGCTGCCAGCGCGTCGCCAACCTGTTGTGGGTCGGTCGCGGTTCCAACCAAGTCGATGTCGCCGATGGTCTCTTCCCAGCGGCGCAGGCTCCCGGCGGGAAACAAGAGGTCCAAACCGGGACACTCCTGCCGTAACGCTCCGATAATCTCCTCTGCCACCATCAGCGCCTGTCCGATGGGTGTGCGCTGATCCTTGGTAATCATGGACTGGATATGCCGGGCGACAGCATCGGCCGCCTTCTTTCCCATGCGCGGCAACGAGGCTACTCGGCCGTCGTTAACGGCTGCTTCCAGCGTCTCGACGCTGTTGACACCCAATTCTTTAGCGAAAAGCATGGCAGACTTTGGGCCGATACCCGGTATCGCCATCAAGTCCAGAACACCCTCCGGCAGCTCGGCCAGAAGATTCTGATGGGTGGAAACCTGACCGGTGGAAAGCAATTCCCGTATCTTTTCGCTAATAGCCTTGCCAACACCGGGGATTGTTTTGAGGTCGGTGCCTTCTTGCACCGCTTTATCCAGAGAGAAGGACAGGTTTTCGATGGTCCGGGCCGCCCGCTGGTAGGCACGAATCTTGAATATGGAGTCACCCTTCATCTCCAGAAGGATGGCCATATCTTCGAAAAGTTGAGCTATTTCATCGTTATTTACTGGCATCGTCATTTACGCTTTGGCGATTCATGGGGATGGAGCCACGCACAGAGCTATCTTATTATAACGTCCCTGAGGGTCCAGTTTAGATGCGAGACTGTGGTCGAGGTTGCTCTCTAATTCTCGCCGTAGCTTGAGATTGGCGATTGGCCGGTTTGGCTAGTGTAAGAGACGCCCAGCATATCGGCAACTAGCTGGCTCATGACCGATGATAGATAGCGGACGCCGCTGATAGCCTCTGCGTAGTCCATACGCGTGGGCCCCACGACACAGATAGTACCGCCCACATGGTTGGGCAACCCGTATCGGCACAGAATCACCCCAAAGGAGCGCAAGGCTTCATGACGGTTTTCCCCGCCGATGTAGATCGCCACATCTTCGGCGTCCGGGGTTTCCGACAGGACTCCTTCCAAGAGGACCCGTTCCTCTGACATCTCAACCAACTCTCGGGCTCGATCCGACTGGGAGAATTCAGGTTGATTCAGTAGCAGGCGCAAGCCATCCATATGGTGGTCTAGAGGACCTCCGGATTCCGCTTCCCGCATCATATCGCTGGTGTCGCGCCGGACCCGTTCCTCGAGGGAGTTGAGTTCCAGGTTATTGGATGCGATCTCGGTGTGGCTGAGCCCTCCAAGATATTCGTTGAGCCTGCTGGCCGACCGGTCTAGGTCTTTGGCGGCAACACCGTCTGCCAAGGGCAAAAGCCGACGCAGGAGGCGAGCCTCTTGCAACACGACTATCAGAAGAGCAAGATACTCGGTTAGATACACCAGTTGGATCTGCTTAACCCGGGGCGAACTGGAACGCGGAACCGTGACGATGGACAGGTTGGCGGTGATACCGGAGAGAATCGTCGCGCATTGCCTGCTCCAGGCGTCACCATACAGGTCTGCCCGCCCCAGGCTGTAGTGTATCCGGCGCCTTTCTTCAGCCGGCAGTTCCGGAACTTCTTCCATAGACTCCAGATAGTGACGGTAGCCCAGGTCTGAGGGAATCCCGCCGGCGGAAACATGGGGCCGGGAGATATACCCTTCATCGGTGAGTTGGGACATAGCATTGCGGACGGTGGAGGAGCTAACTTTGGTGGCGGACAGACGTGCTATGTCCTCTGAGGCCACCGGGCTGGCGGTCTGAACGTACTGATTGACCAGTATGTTTAGAACAGAAGCGGTTTTCTGTGAGAGCATAAATACACCGGAATAATCCCTTGCTTACCGACACTAACGGTACGTCAAGAGGCTTATCTGGAGATTCATATCGCTATGAATGAAGTGCGCTACGTTGACCGACCTATCGCCAGGTCATTATACTACTATTCTCACCGTAGGAACGAACCGCCATGACTGGTCCAAGAGTGGGGCGGCTGGATGAAGAGGCAGGGTAGGGAGTTGCATCGGCGGAAGATTCCATCACGTTAGTCCCGTTCCCGGGCCCGTTGGGCCTTACCACGCCTATCTCTTCTTCCTTGTCAAACATGGTCCCGCAGTCTCGCTGGCTATGCAAGTCATCGTCTCAGCCAGCGAAGCTGCGAACCGTGCTAACCGTTGTACCTGAAGGGATCCCGATACAGTAATTGAGCCGGAGGAATCAGTGGATATAACTTGGCTGGGTCACGCATGCTTTCGCCTAAGAGCCGATGACATCATTGTTGTCACCGATCCCTTCCCCGCCTCCATCGGATTGAGACCGGACGCCAGACCGGCCACTATGGTCACCGTGAGTAATACTCATGTGAATCACAGCGGATTGGAAGAGGTGGTGGGAGATCCCAGAGTATTCAATGCTCCGGGTGAATACGAGTTCCGAAGCGTGTCAGTAAGGGGTGTAATGACCCCTCAACCACCCGAAACACCTCTGGAACAGCGCAACGTGGCTTTTACGATTGAGATGGACGGCATTAACATCTGTCACTTAGGCGACATCACTGCTCCGCTCACGACTGCGCAGATCGATGATTTAGCACCGGTGGATGTCCTGATGATACCTACGGGTGGCGGATGCACCATGGATGTGGACCAAGTGCTTCAGACGATGCAGGATTTGGCCCCTAAAGTGGTGATACCCATGCACCATAGCCATCCGGAGATAAAAAACGTGCCGCTACAGGGTGTGGAAGTGTTTATGAACCGGATGGGCTTGAGCGAAGCGCAGGCTCAACCAAGGGTATCTGTCACCACGTCCAACCTAACGCCCGACATGCGCGTAGTGTTGTTAGCTCCCCAAGGGCGGCCTGCATAGCTTTACGCAGCCCGGCGCCTTGCTGCCATAAGGATACCAATACCAATAACAACGGCGATAGCGCCAACGATCAACGCGAATCTGGGAATCGCCGTCACCGTTAGATCCCCGGGCACGGGCAACGAAGCGGTAGGCGTGATAGAGGGTGTGGGAGTCGGTACTGGCACCGCGTCTTTAAAATGCAAGTCCAGTGTAAAGTTGTCGGTTGCCCCCACGAAATCCACGGTTTCCGCCGCCTGAATATTGCCGAATTCATTGGCCAAGAAGAAGCTTATCGTATGCCCTAGCAAGGCCCGATCAGTTGGTTCTACCACCAGTTGACTGTACGCCCCCCCCTCTTTGATTCCAACCACCGCGCTTTTGTAGGTTGAACAATCGTCGATGCAAGCGAACAACCGCATGCCTAAGGGAGGGGGATCGTTTAGGACGGAAACCCGGCCGGTAAACGCGTCGGGACCGAAGGGCTGTGGGGGATTAACCTGAAGCGGCGACGCAGCCAGGGTGATCAACATCGCCAGTGAAAGAACAAGGACCAACGTCACAACAGATAATAACCTCCGCACAACCTCACCTCCAAGTGCACTTCTTGTACGTTCACCGTCAAGTCTAGGTTATATCCTGAGGCAACCATGCCCCCATTTGCAACTGCTGTAGGCCCTCGTTGCCGCCGCTTTTGAAGCAAGAGACTCACAATAGGTTCAACCAATGGCAGCCGAGGCCAGGTCCACCAAAAAGCTTCGCCCTATATAGAAATCAAAAAAGGGCTCCCGGCGGTACGCCGGGAGCCCTTTACCTCTTACCAATGGAAACTGGTTATTAGGAGCGTCGGCCCATCACGAAGGCGCCACCAGCTCCGATCGCAGCCACGATGGCTATGATGAGAGCAATTACGCCCATTGCGCCACCTCCAGCACCGGCGGCACCGGCGGCACCGGCAGGACCGGCAGGTCCAGCGGCACCAG
>CAXEOX010000073.1:0-15452 GCA_963997925.1 uncultured bacterium | reverse complement strand
AACGCAGTGAGGAATCTGAGGTGGGCGGCATCCCGCTTCCAAGATTCCTCGTCGCTGCGCTCCTCGGAATGACAGGTTGTCGGGGAGTGACGACAGGTTGTGGGGCAGTCATCACTGATTCGGTGAGTCGTAGTCCACGCCCCGTGAACGGAACCAGGTATAGATGCCGTCCCAGAAAAGTTCCGGGTCCATCGTTATCACTTCGCCGGACTCGGCTCTGGCAATAATCAGATCGCCCCATGACGCCGGGTCTAGTTTGTCGGCGTCCACAGGGATAGTGCCCTGCCAAGAGCCAAGTTCGCCCATGTTGGTCAGGAGCCTGGATAGTACGGCTGGCTCGGCAGCTATGGCTTCCCTAACCGTATTGCTTTCATCAATGATGAGTACGGTCTCGGATTCGCCCAGTGACCGCCACTCCGCGCTAAGTGCCAAAGCCCACCCCCTGCTTGGCGGGAACCCGATCCGAAAGGTACCGGTCACAGCTCACTAGAAAAATGTGGTGATAACCTTCTCGAGAAGGACATTCTGGTCGAGAAGGATTCTTCGCTTGGCAATCTTCCATTTGGTATCCGGATCCCGCCGTAGCACGTCGTCCCGCTTGCCCACAAAGAGATTAACTTCATCGTGCAGACGGTTGGTGTAGACGAAAAAGCGGCTCCTGACCTTCACCTCGTCGCCTTGAACGCTGTCGACCTGAACGTTGGTGACGATGTGGCGGACCCGGGAGAAGGGCTCTTCGCACCAGTGGATACCGGTATTAATCTGGCGAACCCGTCCAGCCAGAGTTTCCTTCCCTTCGTCGAACCAGGATATCTCCGACTCGGAGTCGCTGTTCTCCCGGTGCTGCTCGCCGAACTTCACGTTGCGCCGGATGGGCATGTGGTAATGGATATCGTCGGCTATCAACTCTATCCACTCGGTGAACCTACGCTCATCAAGTAGCTCCGCTTCCATGTACAGGAACTGCTCAATCTCTTTCTCTAGGAGCAACCGCTCCAGGGTTTGCTCCATCATTTCGCTGGATAGAGCCATTTTCGAATCTCCTCGTCAGTGAATGTTCGACTAGTCTTGCCGTCTATCTAACGCCTAGAACTGTAAACAGACGGAAAAGGCATCCGTTCGCCCTGAGCTTGTCGAAGGGTCTTTCCGCGAAAGGGTGGTTTGACAGGCCTGTCCTGAGCCTGCCGAAGGGCTCACCACGAACGGAGCTGGTAACGCTGACTTTCTCAAGGAAGCACTACACGATAGCCAGCACGTCGGTGCAGAAGGCCATGTCGTCTTCCCCGACCTTGGACGGGTCGTCGGGATGCTCTAGAAACCGGATGAATAGCCAACCGCCGTCGCGAGGGTTTGCGGTAACCTCGGCGATCGCCCCACTGCGTAGCCTGACCTTACTCCCTTCAGGGATGTCCTGAAGAGATACGGTGTCGTTGGTGTTGGACACGTCCTCTGACCTGCCGCCTTGAACCATGATGAGCCTCCCGAGCGTGGATTCTACTTCTTCTTTTTCACGGGATAGAGATCGTCCCAGCTACCGGCTTCCATGAACTCCAGCCATCGGCTGAAGCGCGCCCGCGCCGGCTCTTCCGAGATTCGGTAGTTGAGCGTCATCTCCGGCCACCGCTCATCTGTCTGCTCATGACCAAGCCCCATCTCAAAGTTGTAGGGCAGGCGCTGGGCAATGGTACCCATGCTGGCCGGGTGGCAGTAGTTCCAGTTCTCCATGTCGTCCGACTCGGTCATCCCGGCGGGACCGCAATAGCGCATGGCGTATCTGCGTAGGGCGTCTCTCACAACTTTGGGAGCGTTCTTGTCCACCGGGTACATCCGCCAGCTCTCGGTGGCTCCCACTCCGTGGGGATGCCAGGACAGGAGACGCCAATGATCGATGATTACGTTGGGGAAGATGCAGAAATGCCCGCCGCCGTGGCCGCCGGGAGGCAGATGCTGTCCGGCATATTTCTTCTGCTTGGCCTCGGCGGTTTTGCGGAAGTACTCATCAACCTCGGGGATAGACTGCCACGTGTCCATATAGGGGCGAGCGCCGGTCTGGTCGTAGATAGTGTTTTGTCCCCCGTGCCCAAGGTCGTGATCGCCCACGCTAAATGCCCTGGACGGAAACGGAGCCCTCATGGGAGTTCGGCTGCCGCCTTCCATGGCGCCTTGGGGACCGATGGCCGCAACGTTGATGGAACGATGCGTCATCGCTCCGTGAGCCGCGTCCCCGGCAAAGCTGAACCCAGGGAACTTCCAGTTGGTCGGGATGCGCCACTTCACGACGGGGTTGAACAACTCGATTCCGTTATCTTCGCCGTCAGTGCTCTGGAAACAATGCCGGATGCTGGGAGCATAAGCGCCCACGTAGTCTTCGAAAGAGGGAGCTTTGGGGTCCCAGGTCGCCCAGACGGAGCCGTAGTAATTGCACATCTGGGCTACCTCGTGCAGCCCCCATTTACTCTTGTCCATTTCACCATGGTAGGCGGCGTCATAATAGGGCACGCCTACCAGACGGCCATCGGTGTCGTAGCTCCATCCATGGAACGGACAGGTGAATACCAGGGTGTTGCCATCGTCGTAGCGGCAGACCTTCATGCCCTTGTGGCGGCAGGAATTCAAAAAGATGTGCAGTTGCTTGTCCCGCCGGTCCCGCACCAGAATAACTTCCTCTTCCCCCATGCGGGAAACGATGAAATCGCCAGGATTCGGCACCTGGCTCTCGTGGCCGATGAACAGCCACGCCCTGGCGAATATCTGCTCCAGTTCTTGCTGGTATATAGCCTCGTTGACGTAGACTTCGCGGCCAACTAAGCCACGCTCGACATCAACGACCGACCGGAGGGAGAGATCCCCGTGTGATTGATTAATCGCCGCCATAGCTGATTCTCCTAACTCTTTCGTGAGGCCTCAAGACACCGTTAAGACAAAGGCTACAACAGCCTCTTTAAAATCGTCAACCGGGAATCCACCGGCATTCGTGGGTAGCGGTCAGGTTGCCGTGCCGAGATTGGCGCGCCAGACCATCTCCAGCCGCGCCATGTTCTGTTCGGACAGAGGACCCTTCCCCGAACACGCCGCCATCTCCGCCACTTGCTGGCTGTCGGAGAATCCGCCCAGGACCGTCGTCACGCCCTCCAAGGACAGGACGAAGCGCATGGCAGCCTCGGCCAGGTGATGGTCGTCCGCCTGAGTATCGGGGTGGAGCTTTCGCGATAGAAAGCTCACTGCCCTGGCCATCTGCCGTCCGGCTTCCATGGCATCGGACGATCGGCGGCCGCCGGCTACCGGATGAGGAGAACCGCCGGAGGCAGCGTTGTCGTTCAGGAAGCCGCCCGCCAACGGGCTATAGATCGAGACGCCCACGCCATGAGTCGCAGCGTAGCCCAAGAGTCCGCCCCAATCGTGGTCGACTCTCATCCCGTAGGGCATCATCGCCGCTGAAGGGTTGAGCAGATTTACCGAAGCGTTTATCAAAGCGAACGCTCCGGTTTCGATCAACTGGCATACGGCGGGGTAGTCGTTGCCGCGGGTGATGAAGCCGATGAACCTTGCCTTACCGCTGCGCTGGACACGTTGCAGCCCCTCCAGCGCGCCGCCGGGACCCAAGTAGTCTTTGACCCATAGATGGGTGTAGGACCGGCCAGAAAGCGTTGGTGGTTCCATGACGGGGCCGTTGTGGAGTTGCAAGAAGTCCACATAGTCGACGCCTAGCCTCTCCAAGCTCTGGTCCACCGACCGCACGATGTGTCCGGCGATATCGTCCAGGTTGTCCACCCGGACCTCAACCTTGGTGGTGATGTAGGGGCGCACTCCCAGGTCTTTCAGGGCTTGGCCAAGGTTAGTCTCCGATACGCCGTCGCCATAATCCGGGGCTTCATCGAAGTAATTGACGCCTGATTCAAGGGCGGTCTGGATAGCCTCCCTCTGCTGCTCAGGAGTCCCCTTGACCATCAGTCCGGCGTTGCCACCGCAACCGAAGCCTATCTCCGACAATCGTATGCCGGTATTGCCCACATCCCGGTAGTTCAATTTACACTCCCTGGCGAGACTGACTATGCATCTTACCCCGGCCGATTATTCAAGATGCGCCCCAGACTACCAAAAGTTGGTGGGAGTCCAGGGTTGATGTTGAACAGCGAACATGCAATCGGCCCGCCGCAAGGCGCCGGTGGTGCGTTCATCTATCAGGCCTGCTTGTGAAAGCGTGCTGAAACTGACGGCTCCCATGTAGACCGAGGCCAAAGCAGCGACGGGAAGCACCAGATCCGGAGATGAATCCGAAGCCTGACAGGTGGCTCCCTCTAAAGACCCGTTCAAATCGAACCGCCCCTCGTTCCAGGGACACAGGTCGTCCCGTACTTCCAACACCAAACGGTCACTTTGCGAGTAACGGCGCAGTTCCAGGCATTGGCGCACATCAACCAGCCGCACCCACAACCCGTCCCGAGACGACCGCTGCAACCGCCGGGGATCTGCCAACATCCACGGCAATGGGTCATCTACCGGACGCTTGAGTGCCTCCGTCCTTTCGATGCGGTCGATGTCAAAGCAGAATCGCCACAAGGCGGTGCCCGCTTCTTCTGTGGTTGCCATCAACTCGTTCACGGTGAGCGTAGTCCCGCTGGTCCGGTAGGTTACATAGCCGTCTATTATCCCGCCGTCCGTGTAGGCAGCGTAAAACAGGCCGCCGGAGCCCCCCTGGGTATGCTCGGGTGATTGGGCATCCCGCTCCCAGTGGTGAAGCGGACGCTGGAACACGCCGGGCCGGTCCTCGGTGCTTCTGCGGAAGACATCAGGCAAATCCCTTACGATGTCTGCTGGGTCTACGAAAGAAATCAGGCCCCGATTCTCATAGGGCTGAGCATAGGCGTTGTACTGGCAATCGATGGTCCATCGCTCGTACAAAGACCCGACACCATATCCGAACCTGCCATAGATGACGCTCTCGGTGGCAAAGAGCGCAGCCATCGGCTCGCCCCGCTCGTGCACATCGTGGATTTGATGGCGCATCATCCTGGTCATTACGCCGCGCCGCGTGTGCGTGGGCTGCACCGCAACGTTGGCCACCCCTGCAGTGACTGCCGAGCCTCCAGGCACGGCCATCTCAACCCGGTGAGAGTGAGCGCCACCGACGATGTTGTCCCCATCAAACACGGCAATAGAACGATCCAAGTCAAAGAACGGCCTCAGCCTCTCCGGGTCATCGTTCAACCGGTTGCCATGGGCCCGTGACTCGGCACGAGTCCAATGTTCAAACTCGTCAGGGGTTATGGTCCTCATCTCTAACATCGAGTTTGCGCTCCCTGCCAATGGATCAAGTCCAACAAATATATTGGATTATAGGACATCGCACCATACCCCACACCTATTTCCGCATATGAGATACGGCCGGGACATGACGGCTCGGTGGCACGACATCACTCCACCGTTTACAGTCTGCCATGTTATACGTAAAATAGGTCACTACTAATCAATGGTTTGGGAGGTATTCATGACTACATCCCGGCGAGATGCGATTCTCAGTGCGATAAACAAAGAGGGCCAGCCAGATTTCCGAGGAATCATGCAGGCCATCAAGGCCGAAGCCACGGAAACCGGCGGCTCCAAATCCAAGAACGATTTGGTGGATGAGTACAAGAACGACTGTAGCGAAGAGCTTCGCACCCGGATGGAAGGGGTGATGAAGCGGGACGCGATGGGTCCCCACGAAGGCACCATTGCGCCTACCTTCGAGCTAAAGCGGATGGGCTCGGATGAGCGCGTCGACCTTTCCAGCTTCAAGGGTGATCGCCCGGTTGCGCTGACCTTCAGCAGCTACACTTGACCCCCCTTCCGCGCTCAGGTCGGGCGCATGAACGAGATTTACAACCAGTACAAAGAAGACATGGAATTCTTCTTCGTCTACGTAAGAGAAGCCCATCCGACAGACGGTTGGCAAGTCGACGCCAACGTTGAAGAGGGCATCCTGTTCCGGCAGCACCAGAGCATCGAGGAACGAGACGAAGCTTCCGGTAGCTGCACCGTGGGGCTCCAGATCCAACTACCGACACTCATAGAAGGGATAGACAATGGCATCGACGACGCCTACGGCGCGGCTCCGGTCCGCCAGTATGTCATAGGGAAAGACGGAGTCGTAACCTACCACGGAGGGGCCGGCCCACACTTCTTGGACTTGGACGATTGGTCGGAAGCTATCAAGTCCACCATCAGCTAAAAATGTAATCGCCGTGGGCGCGGGAGGGTACAGAGATGTCCTTTCCGTGCGCCTGGTATCACACTCAGGTGGCATTCTAGGATAGATCCAGACAATAAGAACGCCCGATCCTAACGGATCGGGCGTTTTGCTTCCTCGGCAAAAAGTCAGCCGTCATTCAGGGGACGGAGCTTATGGATTCAGTACGTCGCTTGCCTGAGCATCTTTGATGTACTGCTGAACATCGGCGGGAAGCAGGAACCGCTGCTTCTCCAGCTTCCGAGCAGCCTTCGTCACTGCCTGAACGTATCCGTCGTGATTCTTGTAGCGTTCCTCTAGAGATAGCCGGGGATCGCCGGATGCGACGCGCTCCGCCTTGGTTACCGCGAAGGGGATGTGCTGGCCGTTGGATTCACATCCTTCGTTCTCGCTGAATCCGGCGCGGCGCAATGCCCAACCGGTGGTGGTAGCGACAGGCGCTTCTACCTCCGGCAGCCGAACACCGGCCACTTCATTTCCGTCTTCATCTACTTTCGAGACAAAGATTGGGTAGGCAGGACGCCCGGCTACCGATGGCGGGTAGTTCGAGGCGATGCCGCTGTCGATGTCCTCGCCAAAGTCCAGATGGTAACGGGTCGTGGTGAGCCCGTTATAGGTCACACCGGGGATGTCGGGCCAGCCCAGTTCGTCTTGGGGCACGATTCCGGTCAGGGAACCGGGTTGTGGCACAGCGAGCGCCGCATCTACCGACCGCCGCGGAATCTGACTCTCCGGAGGCGTTGTCCCCTCACTCACCCATTCGTCCAGCGCCGCTAGGAGCGCGCGATGGGCGGCGTGGGGGCTGATTGCGTTGGTGAACTGCTGGCCTTCACCCTTGTTAGTTATGTCTCCCACCCCGTGGGACAAGCCGGAAAGCAGGTAGAACCGCACGTTCTCCGGGTCGAGCAGGTCGTTGCCTTGGGTGTCGGTGTGCAGTAGCGAACAAGCCTTCACCCAGTATTCGTTGGCGGTGTTGATTTCAAAGCGCTTGGGAGTGGTGCCGCTGGCCTCGCCGCGCTCCCCACGCCCGGCGGTTTTGCCGCTGAGGTGATCGGTCAACACTTGATGAGCGAAGGGGAAGACGCTTTCCGGGTACAGGTGGTTCTGCCGGTTGCGCTCGGTTCTTCCAGTCTGGGCAAACCGGAAGTTGATCTGATCGCCGCTGCCGCCACCCGTATGGCTAAGTATCCCGTCGAAGACCCGCTGGCCGTTCAAGTCCTCGTTGAATCCCAACTCCTGCAAGTCGTTCAGGGTGCGAGAGGGCTGGGAGATGGAATAGCTGAAGGTATGCTGAACATCGCCAGCCAGAGGATTGCCTTCGGCAGCGGTAGCGCTACGCAAGAATGATACGAAATCGCGGGTCGCCGCCAAGCCTATCCCAGCGATCACGGGGTTCTTCGCCGTGTAGGTGAACTCGTAGATATGGCTCTGTTGGAACGGTGTTCCAGAGGGAAGCAAGCAGATCTCCGTGCCGTCCTCCGACGTGTAGTCCCAACCGGTGGCGGGTACCGTCGTTGGCGGGTCGTCTAGACGTTCCCGCACGGTGAGCGCCGCCTGGGATTTATCCGTATTCGCCGCTGCGTATGCAAGACGGCTTGTCGCGGTCTTATCGTTGTCAAAGACGATGTATTCATACGATGGACCGGTGATGGTGGCCCCATCCTTTGTAGCGACGGGAACGATAATCTTCATCGCATCTACGCCGCTCACGGCAGGTTCCCAGCCGCTGCCAACCACGGTGTAGCCCAGGTTCATGATGAAACCCGTGCCGGCATCCTTGGCCGACGTAGGGTTGTTGGTCGTTACAGCGTCGTTAAACAACCCTACCCGCATCTGGCCTCGGTTGTTGAAGTCGAACAAGATACGATGGTTACCGCGGTTCAGGTCGACCGGCTTGAGGATGAAGATATCCATCGAGTACTCGACCATCCCCTGGGCATTGACCGGCGCCAGTTCTATATCGGTGATAACGGCATTGCGCGGGTCTGAGGGGTCGACTTCACCGTAGGCTATGCCGCGTATCTTCTCGTACTGCCCGACGGAGCCGAAGGACAAACCATCGAACGTTACAGATTCAGATCGGTCGGGGTCGATGAGGATGCTTTTTATGCCCTGCCTGACGGCTGGTGCACTCAAGACCGCTGCGGCGGGGTTTCGTTCGGTGTCTCTAATGGCCATGTTTGATAGTCCTCCCAAAATGGCGACGTTTTCCTAGACATTCATGATGGTGCCGGGCCGGTCGTTAAAACGGCCTCGATGAATACGATGATACAAATACCGGAGGAACTCAGTCAATCGCCGGTCATGTCCACCGGCAAAGCTGAAGCGGGTTATTTGAAGACGGGCATCACTTTCTCAGAGAGTAGGCGCATGGAGTTGAGCACCAACTCCTGAGGAAGCTGGCCGCCGAAGTTCAGGTCAAATAGGAAACCCGTTACTCCCATCCGCTCCCGGAACTCCTGTAACTGCTCCGTCATCTCTTCATGTGAGCCATAAGCCAACCGCGTCTTTAGCACCTCGTCGTAGTGCTCAAGGTCGTAGGTTGCCCGGGCTGCCCGTTGTTCGTCCCCCGCCTCCCCATACTCCCGGACCAATCGCCGGAAGTCGTGGAGGGTGCTTTCCCTGGGCTCTTCCCTGGCCCGTTCAGGAGTTTCTCCCACGTATGCCGGTATGCGCAATAGAGCCTGAGGCTCACCGGGGTGACCCGCTTCCTTCCATGCCTTCCTGTATTCCTTCAGGGGTTCCTCGAACCAATTTCCTTGGAACCAGAGCAATATGGGGAAGCCTCGCTTGCCCAGCGCCGGGAAGCTCTCCGGCGCAGCGGTGGCTACCCAGACGGGCGGATGGGGTTGCTGGACCGGCGCAGGCGCTACGGTGACATCCTGAAATGAGTAGAACTGGCCTTCATAGGAGAAGGTTTCGTTATTGAACGCGGTCATGATGATGTCCAGAGACTCATCGAACCGCGCCCGGCTTTCGTCGTAAGGGACGTTATAGCCGTTGTAGAACTTGGTGATGCCGCTGCGCCCGACGCCATAGTCGAACCGGCCCTGGCTGATCTGATCCATCATGCAGGCTTCTTCCGCCGACCGTAGCGGGTTACTTAGAGGCAATACCTGCACCGCCAGGCCGATACGCATCCGCTGCGTCCGCATCGCGATGGCGCTGGCCATGAGCATGGGGGAAGGGAGGATGGAGGCCCATGGCCGGAAGTGCTGCTCCACCATCCAAACCGAGTCCATCCCCAGAGCTTCCGCTTGGTCTACCTGCTCGAACGTGTCAGCGAAAGCCTGGGCATGGCTTTTTCCTTCTTTAACGTAGCACTCAGTCAAGAACCCGAAATTCATAAATGAAATCTCCGAACCACATTAAATAGCAAGACATTGCTCAGGGCCAGAGTTGTCTGCTGGCCAGTTCAGCCCCTTCAGCCATGGACCTCATCTTCGCCCAGGCGATGTCGGGGTATACCCGTCCGCCGTATCCGCAGTCGGTGCCAGCGATGACGTTCTCCCGTCCCATTATCCTGGCGTAGTTCAAGATTCGGTCGGCCACCAACTCCGGGGGCTCTACGGTAGTCGTCTTGTGGGCAACGACTCCGGGAATGAATATCTTCCCATCCGGAAGTTTAAATTCTTCCCAGATTTTCCAATCCAATTGATGGCGGGCGTCCGCCGTTTCCAGGGAGATAGCGCCGGCATTTACCTTGAGGATAAGGTCAATGACGTGCCTGAGGGGAAGGTCGGTTGTATGGGGACTGTGTTGGCTTCCCCAGCAGGTATGGAAGCGAATCTTGTCTTCGGAAATATTGCTTAGGGCATGATTCAACGCTTCAACACGCATCTCAGCATGCTTCCTGTATTCCTCCACGCTCAAAGAAGGATTTGGATATCCATACCTGGTGACCATCGACGGGTCGTCTATCTGGAGTACGAACCCAGCCTCGACCACCGCCTCATACTCGCCTTTGACAAAGTCAGCGATCGCATAGAAATACTCTTCGTCGGTTTGGTAATAGTCGTTCCAAAGGAAGTGGGATATCCAACCGGGACTCAGTACCGGGAAGAAAAAATCTTCTAAGTCAGCTCCAGCGGCTGCGATTCCCTCTTTCGACACCTCGATCTCGTGCTTGATAGTTCCTTGGCCCCGATATTTCAAGGGCCCGGTGATTGCATGCCGGTGCGTGGCAGGCGGTATGATTACTCCGGGCATTGGTGTGTTCCCAAGAGCATCGTACATCGCGAAAAAGTCTTTGAACTCGGGCATACACCGTTCCGACTGGTTCGCCAGTAGCCACGCTGGCTTGTCGTCGGTTACCGGTACCAACTCAACGCCGGTCAAGCGGCTATCAAAGTATCCTTGGCCGCGAGTCTTCCAGAACTCGCCGTCACTGAGGATGTCGTTCTTCAACTCGACCTGCTTGCCCACCATCTCCACGATGCCGGCTTTCACCAACTCATCGTACTTTCCTTGGTCACCGGTCCGGGCCGCAACAACCTCTCCCATGTTACTGGGATCGGGCAGTCTGCCTGCGTGGGTTGTGAGTATCCTATCGGTGCCGCGTTTCATGATGTAGCTCCTTAGCCCCATAGTTGCTTGGAGGCAATCTTCGCCCCTTCCGCCATGGCCGCGAACTTGGCCCAGCATATCTTGGGGTGGCCCACTCTGGTTCCCAATCCGCAATCCGTTCCGGCGATGACGTTTTCCTTTCCCAGTAGATTGGCGTACCTAACGATGCGCTGCGCCACCAGTTCTGGATGCTCGATAAAATCTGTGGCGTGACCGACGACGCCGGGTATAAGCAAAGTTCCCTCAGGCAGCTTCACGTCTTCAAATACCTTCCACTCGTGCTCGTGACGGGGATTGGAGGCTTCTATCGAATAAGCTCCCACATTGACCTTGAAAATCAGGTCAACGATGTCCGTCAGAGGTATGTCGTAGAGATGCGGGCCGTGGTAACTGCCCCAGCACACATGAAGGCGCATCCGGTCCGCCGGTAAACCACGAAGGGCATGATTGAGGGCGTCCACTCTTAACTCGGCATACTTCCGGTAATCAGCCACATTCAGGTTATTGTGGATCTGCCAGCCATCTCCCAAGTCCGGATCGTCGATCTGTAGCAACAATCCTGAATCTACGATCGCCTTGTACTCTTCGTGCATCACGTCGGCGACGGCGAAGAGGAACGACTCGTCGTCAGGATAGTGCTCGTTCTGTAGCCAGTGCTCAATGGTGCCTGGGGTGATGGCAGGCAAGAAACTCTCTTCCACGCTGACTCCCTGCAACGCCGCTTTGAAGTTTTCGATGTCAGCCTGCACCGAGTCTTGGCCGGTGTAGGAGAGGGGACTGGTGCAAGAAACCAGCATCCGCGCCAGTCCGGTGGGGCGCTGACGAGAGCCGGGAAAGCCGGTGGTTTCGTCGAAGTACCCGGGGAACTCCGAAACATCCCTTCCGGCTATCCGCGACGCGTAGGGCCGGGAAGGCCGCATCTCCAGCCCACCCATTCGTTCTTGAACATAGTCGGAGAAGCCCGGTTTGCTCAGCTCGCCATCATTGACGATGTCTATGCCAGACTCGACCTGCTGTTTAACGATTTCCGAGACGCCGCTCTCTAGGCGTCCCGACAAATCTGCCTCATCGTAGGGCTGTCCGGCGTTCTTGGCCGCAACGATATCCCTGAGGCCTTCGGGCCGGGGCAGACTGCCTGCGTGAGTTGTAAGGATCCGGTCCGTGCTGCGCTTCATCGTTCTCCTCTCAATGGTTCGATATCTCGGATCATCCAGATATGAGAAGCTCTACCGTCACCAAAGCTCGAAGTTTGGCTCGGACTACGGTGGGATGCAAGTAGTGACCTAAGGCCTTATATCCTATCATGAGCATCCGGAGGGGAAACGAACATAGCAATGAAAGCGACTCCAGCCGCGTAGGCGACGCCGGTAGTGGGAAACGGTTAGAATCAATGGCGAATAATCTATGGAGGTAATCTAACGATGACAACTGTAGGAAGCGGGAAATACACTTACGAATTGATCGAAAGCTGGGCCAAGCTGCCGCAAGGCGAGACTTTTGGGATGGTGAGCGCGGTGGCCACCGATTCTCAAGACCGGGTGTATGCCTTTCAGCGGGAAGACCCGCCGGTACTAATCTTCAACCGGGATGGTGGCTACGTGGGTTCTTGGGGCCTTGGCGCAATCACCAATCCCCACGGAATCTTCATCAAAGACGACATCGTTTACGTCACCGATCGTGAGGACTCGGTGTGCTTGCGATTCACGCTCGACGGTAAACCGCTACAGGTCATCGGAGACCGGGGCGTTCACTCAGACACCGGATGCGAAGTCCCCGGCACATTGGTGCCCCGAGCCGCCGGTCCCTTCAACTATCCGGCCGAGCTGGTGCCTTCACCCTGGGGTGACCTGTACGTAGCTGACGGGTACCGCAACGCCCGGGTCCACCGGTTCGCCGGTAACGGTCAGCTCAAAGAATCTTGGGGAGAGCCCGGTAAAGAAGGCCCGAACCAGTTCCACTTGGTCCATAGCATGATGGTGGGCGACGACAACCTGTTGTATGTCTGCGACCGGGAGAACAATCGCATCCAGATATTCGACCGGGATGGCAAATTCATCAATATGTGGACCGATCTGTTGAGGCCCATGGACATCTCTCAGAGTCCGGACGGTGTCTTCTGCATCAGCGAAGGCGGCAACGACGCTCGCCAGGGATTCACCACGGACACCGACTCACGAATGAGCCTGATGGATAAAGAAGGCACGCTGTTGGCCAGGTGGATAATCCGCGGTGGTCACGGCAGTTGGATCGACGCTAACGGGGACATCTATATAGGTGTGCCGGATGGCGTGGGCGTTGATAAATACGTAAAGAAGAGTTAATCAGGAAAGGCTAATCGACATCGGACGATAAACCCTTTGATACGGGCAAGGCCGATTCACTGGCCTTGCCCGGTTTTTCGCCATTCATAGCGACGAAGCGAACTGGTAGAAGAGCGGCGTTAGCCCATGGGGTTGGCGTCGGAAAATCCTAAGGCAAATTGGCCGTGATTCTCGTACGCCCGGTCGCTGACCATCTGGTGCTGGGCTGCTGCGTTGATGTCACGCAGGCATTTTTGCAATACGTGGGAGTTGTACATAGCGGACCCGCCGCCGAAACGGAATGCTTGTGCAACCACGTCGGCTGCCACCTCGGTGATATACGACGATGACGCTCGCATGCGGGCCTGCAGCGGTGGCGGCGGGGTAATGTCCTGGCATACCGATTCCCAGGCTTCTTCGATGGTTTCCAGAACCATGGCTCGGGCCGCCCGCAGCTTAAGGTCGGACTCCCCCAGGAATCTTTGGAAAGCCCCCCGGTCGGCTACCAACTCCGTGCTGCCCTGGTAACCCCGTTTCTTCGATAGGGCCAGTTCGGTCACGGCGTCCAGCGCCCGACGTCCCACACCCGCCGCAAATCCGCAATGTCCGGTGGTTTGCATCCCCGGCCGCCCCAACAAGAAGTTCGGTCCGCCGCGGCGAGGCCGAGCTTCGCCTCCAGCCCAGGTGAACCGCTGGGGCACGAAAACGTCGGTCATGGAATAGTCGCAACTGCCGGTTCCCCGTAATCCCACCACGTCCCAACTGTCGTGTATCTCGACTTGCACCGTAGGGACCACGATCCGGATCTGGCGGGGCGCATCCGAATTATCGCCCACAATCCTGGCCCCTTGGGAGACCCACTCGGAATGCCTGATGCCACTGCCAAAAGCCCATCGCCCACTGACTCGGTAACCACCGTCGACCGGCGTGGCTTCACCGCTGGGAGCAAATACCCCCGCTGTCTTGGGAGTCCTGCCTCCTACAAAGAGGTCGTCGATGGCTTCGTCGGGGCAAAAAGCAGCCAGGTTGGCCAGGCTTCCCGCACCAATCATCAAACACCATCCGGCTGACGACTCGATACGGCTGGCGGCTTCTATAACGTCCAGCTGAATCATTGGATCCGCCTCGGCGCCTCCCATGACTTGGGGCACTTTGAAGGAGAAAAGTCCAGTTTCGTAGATGGCGTCGACCGTGGCCTGGGGCAGAGTACCCCTTGCTTCAGCTTCGTCAGCTCCGGCCAAGAAGACGCCGCTCAGGCTTTCTACGGCCTCCAACAACGCTGCCCGCTTGGCCTCTCGCTGCTCTGGAAAAGTTCCTATCAATACTGGCCTCCCTAGGCTATCTGTTCCCCTAGGAAACAGTAGGCCCCCTTTCGGGCCTCACAAACTTAAGTATGCGCAGAACCTTTATACACCGCTGCAGGGAGTTGGTGCACTACTATCACTATCTAAACAAACCGTGAATCACGGCGCTAGCCGTACCGGCCACAAAAATAAAATGTTCAGCCCCCTTTGACAGGAGGCTGAACATTCATTTTCACCGGGATGCTAACCGTCGACCGAAAACCTGAAATCTTGCAAGTCATAGGTTGACGGGTGATGGTACAAAGGCTAGTTCAGAACCAGCTCTTTGTTCTTGCGGCTCTCGTCGCCCATCAGACGCAGGCCGTCGGCCGAGTCTTCCTGATTGTTGCAGAAGTACTCGATCCGGTTGCCATCCGGGTCGAAGAAATAGATGCTTGAGGTCATACCGTGGTCGGTATTATGGTCCAGCTTCACATCCAGGACCTTGAACTCGTCATAGGCCTGCTGTAGGTCGGCCATGTCTTCCACCTGTACGGCAAAGTGGTTCAGACCAAGCTGACCTTCAGTGACCGGCAATGCGCCCACGGGTGCCTGGAACAGGGCTAGATCATGGTGAATCTTGCCACAGGTCAGGAAAGTCCCGGTCTCCCGCTGCCGGGAAACCTGAAATCCCAGGATGTCAGTGTAAAACTTGGTGGATGCCTCTAGGTCTTTCACGTTTAGAACCAGGTGGCCGATTCGCTTGGGTTTTGCCATAACATCTCCTCCTCAACTTTCCGATAGTTATTCAGGTGATAGAGGGAAATCCCCCTGGATACTTGGGGGCGATTATACTCCTGTTTATCTAAATCCCCAACAGTACCCGAATCTTGCCACGCGGCAAGTCTGTCGAAACGTAAGAGAGTTGTTGGGACTACACAAGACCTAGAGCCGGATCGGATCTGACAAACAGTAAGGGCCACGAGACTTAGCCTCGTGGCCCTGGATCGCCTTCGGTTAATAACTGAGTGGTGGAGACCGATATTTCAGTTTCTATACGCCACCTACTTCCTG
>CAXEOX010000072.1:0-15851 GCA_963997925.1 uncultured bacterium | reverse complement strand
CGAAGCATTGCCCGTCAAATACGAGCAGTTCACCGGTTTTGGCCCTGTCGAAAAAGTGAAGGAAAGAGAAGTTCTTACCTATTCCTTTGCGGAAGACGCAAGATAGACTGCCTCGCCCAGGGATGGAAAACCGTCAGAGAACCTTCGAGGCAAATCACGGCGTTGCCAGCAGCCGTCCCCAACCAGTGACCGGTGGGGCGATGCCGTCGTGAATCAGACGCCATGCTCTGGTATTTCCGTTGGTGAACACTGGCTTGTCGTAGTCTTCCTCCAAGATAGGCACCGCAGGCAGTGGCCGCCAGGCTCCCCCTGGCAGGAAAAGAGCGTCGGCTTGGGGGGACTGCCTCATCGCTTCACGGCCCAGTTCAAAAGCCAGCTTGACTCCCATCTCGAAGCTCATGCTGAACGCCTGCTGGGCCCACTGCCCTCTGCTGGTCATGGTCAGCACCTCTATACCCGCATGGTCTAGATATTTGATCAATGCGTCATTGACTTGGTCGGCCCATCGACTACCCACAGCAATCTTCTTGACCCCCATGTGATGCATGGCGGCGACCACGGCTTCTCCCGCCGTGTCTCCCGGAACCCCCATGGTCTTCTCGGTATCCTCGATCAACTCCAGAACACGCTGCCGGCCCAACTGCACCGAGATGGGGATTCCGTTCAGCGAGACCCGTTGCGCCCCCCGGTTTACCAGGTCTTGAACGCAACCGGCATAGCGTCCCATGGCGTCTTCCACACCTTGGGATGTGTAGTCCTCAATGCCTAGGACATTGGATAGAGTCAACACATCCGGCGGCAACAAGGACTCAGACTGCGGGCTGGCGTCCCCGGTCTCGTCACCTCGCGCCGGAGCGATAACTCCCCAGGTATAGCTTGGCGTAGTCTGTGCGGTCATAGTTTTAGCTCGCTTATTCGGGTGTATCGGCCAATACGAACGATTGCCGTATTCTACCTCAATCACGGGAGATGACACCGGGAATTGTGAGACGGTTCGGGTTATCGTAAACTGTAGCCCGGCGCCAGGGAGCTCGGCGATAAATGGAAACCTAGCCAACATCCACACAGCGAATCACGCCAGCCGGTGAGTTCGTTGGTGGTGATTCTGTCTAACCACAGCCAGCACAGCGAGGAGAAATCCATGGAATACATCAAGTTCGGGACCACCGATCTATCGGTCTCTCCGATGGGCTTGGGTTGTTTGCGGATGTCGGAACAGGGAGGAGTTGTGGACGATGTAGAGTCCATTGCCACTCTGCATATGGCTTTCGATCTAGGCATAAATTTCCTGGACACCTCGGCCAATTATGGACAAGGCCATAACCATCGGCTTATAGCCAGCGCCCTGAAGGGAAGGCAGGAGAAGGTCATTGTCCACACCAAGTCTGGCAGCCCACGTACGCCCGATAGCTCCGGTTCCCGTAGCGGCAGCTCCCCTGAATACCTTACCCGCGTATGCGAGGAAAGCCTCCAGCGGCTAGAGCTTGAGACCTTAGACATCTTTTGCATGTCCAGAGTGGACCCGGACATACCCATCGAGGAGTCGATTGGGGCGATGGCCCGCTTGGTGGAGCATGGCAAGACCCGGTATATCTCCCTGTCTGAAGCAAGCGCCGATTCCATCCAACGGGCCAACAAAATCCATCCCGTCGTATCTCTTCAGATGGAATACTCCCTTTGGTCCCGGGACCCTGAGAGCGGAAACATCCAGACCTGCCGGGACCACAACATGGGTTTCATGGCCTATTCCCCCCTGGGCCGGGGGTTTCTGGCAGGGCAGTTCCGCGCCCTTACTGAGTTGGATGAGGGGGACGCCAGACTGACTTCTCCCCGTTTTCAGCCGGAGAACTTCCAGCAAAACCTGCAACTTCTGACCCAACTAGAAGACATCGCCAATGGGAAATCCGCCACGCTGGCCCAGTTAGCTCTCGCTTGGCTGATGGCCCAAGGCAATGACATCATTCCGATCCCCGGAGCCAAGTCTCGCAATCACCTGGAGGAGAACGTCAAGGCCATCGACATCAAACTTACACCGGAAGACCTTGCCCGCCTGGACGCTATTATGCCTCCCGGCGCAGCCGCCGGTAGGCGCCTGAACGACGAGCAACTATCCCGGGTCAACATCTGAAATAGGGGAGGACCTATGACTCAAGCAAATATGGGGAATTACGAGGCAAGTTGGGGCCAGTACGGGGCCGACGAGTGGTCCGACGCCTTGGTCGCATCCATGAAACTGGGTGGGGTAGACAACCTCTTCTTCGTTTCCGGTTCGGAGATTGCCTTCTGGCAGGAGTCCATCGCCAAGGCCAAGGACCGGGAGTGGCCCGCCCCGCGCCTCGTTACGGTCACACATGAGGGTGTCGCCCTTAACGCCGCCGCCGGTGATGCCATGGTTTCGGGCAAACCGTCCGCTACCGCCGTCCACGTGGACGTGGGCACCTTGAACTTCGGGGCGGCTATCCATACCGTTTGGCGCGGCTCCTACCCGGTATTGATGACCGCCGGGACAGGGCCTCGGGCCTTTCCCGACTCCTTGACCGGGGGCAGGGATAGCCCGGTCCAGTGGGTTCAGGAACCCCGCGACCAAGGCGAGATTCTGCGCCAGTACACCAAAGTAGACCACCGCCTGGAGCATCAAGACAATCCCGGTATGATGATTAGCCGCCTCCTCCAAGTAGCGATGAGTGAACCCAAAGGGCCAGTCTACCTAACGATTCCAAGAGAGGTGGCTATGCAGAGGCTGCCCGGCGCGGCCCGCTTCCCCACTCGCGACCAGATGGGATTGGCCCGTCCGGCATGGCCCGACCCAACCGACGCCCGCCGCGCCGCCGAATGGCTAATCAAGGCCGACAATCCCTTGCTGTGCCTGGCCAAATCTGGGCGCAACCCCGAAACGGTGGGACATGTTGTGCGGCTGGCGGAGCTTCTGGCGTTGCCGGTGAACGAGAACCACACCGACCGGCTCAACTTCCCCACGACCCATCCCCTATTCGGCACCGGTCCCGCCGCCAAGGACGCCGACGCCATACTTGTCATGGAGTCGCCGATACCTTTCAGCCCCGGCGCAGCTTCGCCCAAGGCCGATACCAAGGTGATATGGGTGGACGTGGACCCAGTCTTCTCCCGCTTCAAAACCATGGAGCACCGCGCCGACTTGTGGCTTCCGGTGTCGACATCGGGAGCGGCCCAGGCGATATACGAAGCGGCTACCAGCATGCTTACTACCAGCGACATATCCCGCATCGCCGACCGTCGAGCCCGGCTGGATGAACGAAAACGGGAGATGGTTGCCGCAGCTGAGGAAGCTGCGCTTAAATCCGGGCAACGGAACCCCATCCACCCTCGCTGGGTGGCCTACCAACTAGGGAAGATTATGGAGCCGGAAACGATTCTACTGGACGACGCCCTGAGCAACGCCCCCTTAGTCCAGACCTACAGGGGCCGGACCCAGCCCAGCACCTATTTTAAGAGTGGCGGCAGCAGCGGCGGTTGGGGCAGCGGCGCAGCCTTTGGGGCCAAGTTAGCCCGGCCCCAAAGCGACGTTATCCTGGCTTCCGGCGACGGCTACTTCATGTTCGGCACGCCCATGGCCGCGCTCTGGGCGGCGGCGCATCACGGTGCGCCCTTCCTATCCGTGGTCTTCGTCAACCGCTCCTACAGCACCGGCACCCGTGGCCTGCGGGGCACCTACCCCGACGGGTCGGCAATCAGCGCCGGTAACTACGACGGCGGTCTTTTCGACCCGCCACCGGACTTCGCCAAGATGGCGGAAGCCGCCAACAGCTACGGCGAAACCGTTCACGAACCCGAAGAAGTAGGTCCGGCATTGCGCCGAGGCCTTGAACAGGTCCGGAATGGCACCCCCGCCGTGGTAGCCGTGATGCTGCCTACTCTTGTTGAGGAGATGAGCCGGTAAATCGCGAACTGGGAAACCCCGGATCGTTCCCAGCTTGACCCATAATAGAGCGGAGTCTACAATTCGATTCAACACGTCCAGACGTAGCTGCACATCGCAGGCCATCTGGAAACGTTGAAGGGAATTCGTATAGATATCCCTTGATGAGCCAAAAGCAACTCCTGGCCGCAAAAGACAGAAGGAGGGTTACATATGGGCAGAATCAGCGGTCTCAGTCATGTAGGGGTATTCGTCAAAGATTTGGACGAGATGACCAAGTTCTATTGCGACACCTTGGGCCTCACCGAATCGCACCGTAACGAAGACCGGATGGTTTTTCTGACCGCCGACATCGAGAAGGAAGACCACGAAGTTGTCTTGGTCCGTGGCCGTGACGGCGACTCCAAGATTATCCAGCAACTATCGTTCCGCGTGGGAACCATCGACGACGTCAGGGCATTCTACCAGACGTTCCAAGAAACCGGTGTCCCCATCCAGCAAACAGTTAGCCACGGAGCCGGGGCATCCTGCTATTTCTACGACCCAGAAGGCAACCGCATCGAAGTCTTCGCCGACATCATGGTTGAAGGCGGACGAGGCTACAGCGGACCCATCGACCTGGATCAAAGCGCCGACGACCTAGCCACCCTGATACGAGCTGGATAGCCACCGAATCGTACAGATAATCCCTGCAATACACCCCCAGAATCTCCCGGTAAAGCCCGCAGATGGGCGGCCTTGAAAACCTTGGGGGTGCCTTTCTGTCTACGGACATACCTATATCTAGGAGACTGACCGGATAACGAACCAGAACCCGAACTACAACTTGCGATAGCGTCCTGTTTGGTCGGCCCGGGCGATGCCGCCGGAGTCCACGGACTTCATCACCAGGATGCTGGAGCGAGCGACCCCTCTGCCGGCAGAGGATTTTAAGGGCGTCACCACTGACGGCAACATCGTTCCCGGTCTGTTCTCCCTGGCCAAGACCAGCGCATCCACCGAAAGGATAAAGATCGCGGTCGATGCTTTTCTTGGATCGCTAGCTCCGGAACAGCGGTCGACTTGCGAATTCCCTCTGGGCAGCAAGGCGATTCTGGGAACGGCCCTGCCTCCCGACGTATTCGCCTCCGCTTATCGGAATAACTTCGAGATGAAATACGAGGGAATCAAGTTCGACGACCTTTCCAGCAGCCAGCAAGCCTTGACCATGAACCTTGCACGCACATACATCGGGCGCATTCGGCCAGAATACGCTGAAGTGAAGATGGAAGAGGTCAAGAAGCACCTCAAGGATACGCACATCGCATGGATCGGAGGGACCACAGATGACGACGTCTTCTATCACCGGGTCCACCGCCACGTGGTCCTCATCGAGTTCGACCACAATCGCGGCATCGCTTTCGACAACGACAAGCCTTCCCAGAACCACGTCCACTCGGTGGTGCGCAAGCCCAACGGCAACGACTACGGCAAAGATTTGCTGCGTCAGCACCGCGAGCAAGCCACCCACGCCGATCGATAATCATCCGTGCTCTTCGCTTCGCCCTCGTCATTCCGGCGCAGACCGGAATCCAGGATGCCTTTCGGCACAAGGGCAATGCCGCGAGGAGAAACAGTGTCTCTTGAACCCGGATTCGCCGGGGCATCTGGAATGCGCCAACCAAGAGTTGTAATATGGGGCAAGCACTAAACTGCCCAAATCTTTTCCACAGTTGGATCTTATAGGAGGAACCTGATTTCATGACCTCTAATGTAGTGCTTTCCAATGTCGAGTACGACGTGATTGGCACCAGGCCCATCCGGCACGACGGTGTCGACAAAGTCACCGGCAAGGCCACTTACGGCGGGGACATCAGACTGCCCGGTCAGATCCGCGGCAAGATTCTGCGTAGTCCCCACTCCCACGCCAGGATCAAGTCCATCGACACCAGCGCCGCCGAAGCTTATCCCGGCGTGTTCGCTGTCGTCACAGCAAAAGACCTGGCCGAAGTGCCCGACATGCTGGCAGAGATTGGCGAGGACGCGGTATTGAGCCTCAAATACCTGAGCAACAATATTCTCGCCAGCGACAAGGTTCTGTACAAAGGACATGCGGTAGCCGCAGTGGCCGCCGAGAACCTCCACGAAGCCGAAGCGGCTTTGAAACTGATAAAAGTTGACTACGAAGTGTTGCCGGCGGTCGTGACCGTCGAAGACGCCATGAAACCGGATGCCGCCATCCTTCACGAGCACATGACCACCGCCAGCTTCGACGACAACTTCCCCAAGCAGACCAACATCTCCGGATACCAGCAACTCAAACTGGGCGAAGTGGAAGAAGGTTTCAAACAAGCCGACTTCATCGCGGAAGGAGAGTACCGCACCAAGACAGTGCATCAGGGCTACATCGAACCCCAAAGTTGCACCGCCTGGTGGACCCACAACAACCGGGTCACCATCTGGAACAGCTCCCAGAATCCCTTTGGCATCCGAGACAACGTGGCCCGGATAATGGGAATATCATCCTCCAAGATCAAGTTGATACCCCTGGAGATCGGCGGCGGCTTCGGCGGAAAGAACTCCACCTACATCGAGCCGGTCGCAGTAGCTCTTTCCAAGAAATGCGGCCGTCCCGTTTCGATCAGCCTTGGCCGGGTCGAGGTCATGGAAGCCACCGGACCCGCCTGTGGCAGCTACATGAGAGCGAAGATCGGCGCAACCAAGGAAGGGAAAATCGTTGCCGCCCAGGCCTATCTGGCCTTTGAAGCCGGCGCTTATCCCGGCTCTCCCATCGGCGGCGCCACCGCCTGCATGTTCACTCCCTACGACATCCCCAACGTACTGATCGACGGCTATGACGTCGTGAACAACAAGCCCAAGACCGCAGCCTACCGCGCGCCCGGAGCGCCCATAGGCGCCTTCCCGGTGGAGGCGTTGCTGGACGAACTGAGCGAGAAACTCGGGATCGATCCCATCGACTTCCGGTTGATGAACTCTTGCAAAGAGGGGACCCGAAGGGCCGACGGCACCCTCAGCCCCCTGGTTGGCGGCGTCGAGGTTCTGGAGGCAGTCAAGGCCAGTCCCCACTACAACTCTCCCCTGGAAGGCAAGAACCGGGGCCGGGGCGTGGCCCTTGGTTACTGGCGCAACAACTCGGGTGCTGCCTGCGCGATAGCCAACGTCAATCCCGACGGCACCATCATGCTGGTCGAGGGCTCCGTGGACATCGGCGGCAGCCGTACTGCGGTGTCCCAGGAATTGGCCGAGGTTCTGGGTATCCCGGTGACAGACATATTCCCCGAGGTGGGAGACACTGACTCCATCGGCTACACATCGTTAACTGCCGGCAGCGGAGTGGCTTTTAAAACCGGTTGGGCAGTCTACGAAGCGGGCCACGACGTCATCCGCCAGTTGATTCAACGAGCGGCGATGATATGGGAAGCATCGGCGGACGATGTGGAGTACGTTAAAGGCACCCTGCAACACAAGTCAGACCCGGAACTGAAACTTACATTCAAGCAAATCGCTCCCAGGATGATTGAAACCGGTGGGCCGGTGGTGGGACGGGGCAACGTCAACCCCCGGGGTGTCGGTGCTTCTCTGGCAGCGACTCTGGTGGATGTGGAAATCGACCAGGAAACCGGCAAGACCCAGATCCTCCGTTGCACCGCCTTCCAAGATGTCGGGAAAGCGGTCCACCCCAGCTACGTGGAAGGCCAGCTTCAAGGCGGGACTGTCCAGGGCTTGGGCTGGGCGCTGAACGAAGAATACTTCATGAGCGAAGACGGTCAGATGCTCAACTCCAGCTTCTTGGACTACCGGATGATGACCGCTCTGGACCTGCCCATGATTAACACGGTCATCGTCGAAGTCGCCAACCCCGGTCACCCATTCGGAGTAAGGGGCGTGGGTGAGGGCAACCTGGTTCCGGTGATGGCCGCAGTGGCCAACTCGGTCTACCACGCCATCGGAAAGCGCATCAATCAGCTGCCCATGACTCCCGGCGTAATCATGGACACAATCGGGGGTAACGGCCGCTAAGAAACCGGGACCCAGCGATGTGGATCGACAGGCCTGTCCTGAGCTTGTCGAAGAGGCCACCCAGGCGAATCAGCGGTTAATGCTGGATAAACGAGAGGGGCATCCATCTGGTGGATGCCCCTCTTCTGTTAAATGAATCCTGTGTATAGAAGGTGCGTTCACATCGGTGTTTTACGCGCCCTCAACACAGTTGGAGTTCGACACTCCTAGGCATTAACGGGTACGTGGGCCTTGAGGAAGCGCCGTGCGTGATCTACCACCTCATCGATGTGTTCTGGCGTATCTTTCCAAGGATAAATGGTTACCTCGGAGTCCGGCGCGAGATCGGCGACTTCCATCGCCATCTTGTAGGGATGTGTGGGCACGTCGTCGGGCGCTATAAGCAGAGGTGCCGGGCAAGAACGGACGAAATCACGGTCGACGGAGAACACGAAGCCGGTGCGATCTGTGTACATACTTGTTAAGAAGGCATCGACCATTTCCATCGTCACGTCAGCACGGGCCTCGCAAAGCGCCGGCCCCCATTCCTTCATGTTGTTCTGGTAGAAAAGATCCGGCAGCTCAGGCCTATAGCCGCTGGGTTGCATCATCGCCGCTGCGACTACACGCTCGGGAGCATTCTTGATAAGGTTGAGTATCATCGGTCCTGAGATGCAGAATCCAATGACCCCGAACCTTTGGATGCCGAGGTGATCCATCAGCCCGAGATGGTCATCAGCGAAGGAATCCCAAGGGCGGCCGCTCTCCAGCGGGCCGGTGGACTGGCCGGAAGGAGCATTGCGCCGGTCAGCGGCGATGCACCGGAAGTCATCTTTAAGCCTTTCCATGGGGTTGAAAGGTGTTGCCAAAGACGCCAGGGTACCATTCAGTCCCCCACCTGGAAGAACCAGCAGTGGGAAGCCGGAACCGGTCTCTTCGTAGTAGGTGCGTACGGATCCATTTTCATAGAACGGCATATCAATAGTCCTCCATCAGCGTGTCATTCAGTTCAAGTCTTGTGAAATCTTCGTTCGTATGTCCATCGAAACGATGTCGTCAGCACGATTCAGTATGCACTGTCAACACACTCCTCACAAGGCGTGATTCACGAAAGTCTTCCTAGCAGATAGAATGTCTACCCGCTACTTGTGCTTGGACAATCGCCCGATTCCTAGCGTAATATTCGTCCATCATGAGCGATAGCTACGTTCTTCGATTATCCCGGCGCCTCGGAATCGGCCCCGAACCGTTCGGGCCATTGCCGGTATAGCAACTTGGGAAAGTGACTTCGAAGTGGAAGATCATTCGGAAAAACTGTGGGACTACGACGCGGCGGAACCCGGACAATCGGGGCCTCCCACGGTTGTGTCAATCACCAAGGAAGACATCTCCTTGTATGCTCTGGCCGCCCAGAATCCCAGCTCCCAGTTCAAGCCTAGTGGCACTTGCCAGGAGTGGCCATCGGTTGCGATGCCCACCATGGTTCTCACCTACTCTCCGTTATTGCGGGAAGAGATCGCCAAGGCCAACGGCTTCGTGGCACTGGAATGGTCAAGGACGGCCCGGCGTCAAACTCCTTTCGCCAAGTGCGAGATACGGTGGTCTCGCGGCGTGTTGGCGGGAGATACCATCACCTCCACCCGCCGGGTATTCGAGAAAAACGTCCGGCGGGGCAGCAGGTTCATCACCTTTCGAGTGGAGGCAACGAATCAGAACGGAGATGAAGTGGCCCAATACGACTACACCTGCATCTTTGACTATGACGAGAGCCGCAAAGACGCGCCCCAGGAGACTAGGGAGACCGAGGCGTCCTCACCTGACACCGTACGGGAGCGGTATTCCTGGGAGGCGGTCAGAGACGTGGGCGACCAACTCGCGCCCCTTAACATCCAGGCAAGCCGAGAGAACATCAACGAGAAAGCTGCCTTTCGTCTGGCCGGGAAACACGATCCAAACAACCTCCACACCGATGAAGAATCCGCCCGCCGGAGCATGTTCGGCGGCCCAGTCATCTCCGGTGGGGCCGCCATGTCCTACGTGGACCAGATGCTCCTGAAGTCGTTCACCATGGGGTCTTTCTACGGTGGCCGCCTGTTGCTCCGGGCGATAGAGCCATTTCGGCCCGGAGACACCGTGACCTTTCAAGGTGAATTGACTTCTCTGAGTGAGATAACGACTACAGATGCCGGAGGCTCCCAGCGGCTTGTTGAATGCCGGATCAGGGGCATCAACCAACGAGAGGACCTAGTGAATCTGTCTGAAGCCACTCTGGTTTTAAAAGGCCTGGCAGCCGATAAGTAACTTCTTCCAAGTCCGCTGTGCCGTCCAGATTCTCTGCCTTGCCGAAGCGACCACTCCCCACAGTGATTGACGCCTCGCCTCAGCATCTCTAGAATCAGCAGGATTCCACCATTTAAGGAGAATGAGTCGTGACAGAAAAGATTCGCTTGGGATTTGTGGGAGCTAACGTCAACTCAACCTGGTCATCCCAGTCTCACTTCCCGGCGCTAATGGCCAGCCCGGACGTAGAGATTACTGCGGTTTGCACCTCCAGGCCCGAGAGTGCGGAAGAAGCGCGCCAACATTTTGGCGCCAAACTCGCCTTCCACGATTTTCGGGAAATGGCTGCGTCGCCGGAGATTGACGCAGTGGCCGTGGTCATACGGGTGCCATTGCACTATGAACCAACTAAGGCCGCCATCGAAGCCGGCAAGCACGTCTATACCGAGTGGCCACTGGGCCGGAATACCGCCGAAGCCGAAGAACTGGCATCGCTCGCTCGGGCAAAAGGGGTTCAGACAGTGGTTGGCCTGCAATCGCGGGTCAGCCCCGCATTGCTATACGTCAAGGACTTGATCGAATCCGGCTACGTCGGAGAGGTACTGTCCTGCCAGGTCACCACGATGCGTGACGGCTCGTTGCAACGCCCTTCCAGCCGCACTTGGAATCTGGATGCCAGCCAAGGCGCGAACACCCTGACCATCGCTAACGGGCACGTCATCGACGCCCTGCGCTTCGTGGCGGGTAACTTCACAAAAGTGGCGTGCATGGTCACAACGCAGATACAGCCGATGTATATAACCGATACCCAACAATCCATGGACGTCACGTCCCCGGACAACGTACGGGTATGCGGACAGCTGGAGAGCGGCGCAGCAGCCTCGGTTCATGTCGGAGCGGTTCCCTGGGCCGGCGGCGGCTTTCGGATGGAGATCTACGGACGAGAAGGCACTTTGGTCACCACCGGAAGCGTCTCGTCGCAGCGCGGTGAGATGCTACGGGTGCAAGGCGCACAGAAAAGCCAAACGTTAGAGGATCTGACCATTCCGAAGAGTTTCGAATATGTCCCGGACGACTTCCCCCGAGGCGACCCATACAACGTCGGTCAGATGTATTCCCTGTTTGCCGAGGCTATCAGAACCGGCAAGAGCCGCCTGCCGTCCTTCGATGAAGCGGTTAACTTGCATCGCTTTATAGATACGATTCAGCTGGCGTCAGATACGGGCCGGGAACTGCCTGTCGCCTGAGTCATATGGCGGGTAGAAGGCGCAGCGGATCGTTCTGATTGCGGCGCGATTGTCAGGGGCCTACGCGCCTTCTATACCCATCTCTTTGGCTATGGCCAGCATCGTGCGGGCCGTCTCTTCGTGGGCAATGTCCACCATGTCTCCGCCAAAGGTGATTGCCGCGCCGCCGGTTGCCCGCATCTCTTCCATCGCTTTCACCAAGCCCTGCCAATGCCGCACATCTTCCGGAGTGGGTGAGAACACTTCGTTGACCACCGGGACATGGGAAGGGTGAATCAGATGCATGCCGGTGTAACCCAACTGCCGCAGTTGAACCGCCAAGGACCGCAGGCCCTCCAAGTCGTGGATGTCGAACCAGCCACCGCTCATGGGATAGGGCACTCCGGCGGACCGAACGTCAATCAGCACCTTGGACTTGAGGTACAGGGTTTCCAAGCCTTCGGGAGTCCACTGGAACCCGATGGAACGGGACGTATCGCCGCCCTTGCCGCCGCTGCCTCCCATGTGGGCAATGCGGGGAGAGGCCGTGGCAATCTCGTAAGACTGACGGATGCTCTGGGCCGTCTCCAGTCCGGGATCTACGAAGACAGAACCAACCTCCATACCCGCTTTACGCTCGAAGTAGGACAGGAGGTTATCGACTTCCACCACATCGGCCGAACTCTCGACCTTAGGTAGCAGCACGCCGTAGAGTTGGGGGCAGGTGATGGCTTCCAAATCGTCGCCCGTTAACCCAGTCTCAAGCCGGTTAACCCGGACCGTAAGAGTAGGCTTTTCGCCGCCCAGTTCCTCCAGCATCTTCCGGACTAAAACGCGCGCCTCCTCCTTGTCCGGTACCGGAACCGAGTCTTCCAGGTCGAAGATCAGCGCATCGGACCCGTACTGGGGCGCCTTGCGCATCCAGTCTTCCTTGTTCCCCGGAACGTACATCGACGTCCGCAATGGTCTGACTTTCGCCATTATGGCCTCCCATTAAGCGAATATACAAATCACACAAGGCACAGAGTCACGGAGATGAGGTCGTGAACAAATCAATCAACACTGAGGAAAGCTTTGGAGGTTCCCCAGTCCTACCGGAGCGTCTGGGACGAATAGATTCAGGAGGGTGGTACTAAAGGGACGAAGGGCGCCACCTTGGTGGCGCCCTTGCCATTCGCGATTGTCTAACTCCCGTTCTTTGCCCACAGGGCTTCAAGAACGTTGCCGGGGGACATGGGCAGTACTTCCATCCGGACGCCTATCGCGTCGTGAATGGCGTTGGCTACTGCGCCCATGGGAGGCACGATGCATACTTCGCCCACTCCCCGGAGCCCGAAGGGATGGCCGGAATTGGCGACTTCCACCAAGACCGTTTCAATCATCGGCAGGTCCAAGCTAGTGGGCATCCGGTAGTCCAAGAACGACGAGTTGTCCATCGAGCCGGACTGGTTGTAGACGTATTCTTCATTGAGGGCCCAACCGATTCCCTGGACCACGCCGCCCTGGATCTGCCCTTCCACGTAGCTAGGATGTATCGCCTTTCCCACATCCTGTAGGGCTGTGTACCGGAGGACATCAACCTTGCCGGTATCTGGATCCACTTCCACGTCGACGATGTGCACGGCGAAGGAGTTGCCTACCCCTGCCGGGTTCACGTTGCCCCGGCCCACCACGGGGCCGCCGGAGCCGACCAGCCGCGGAGCAAGCTGCTTGAACGTCAATTTCAGCTCGGAGTCCGACTTGTGTGAAACGACGCCATCCGTATATTCCACGTCATCTGCACTGACATCCCAGATCCGCGCCGCCCGCTGAATGAGTTGCTGCTTTATATCGTTGGCGGCTTCGTAGCAAGCCCATCCGGACTTGAATGTCGCACCGCTACCGGCGCTAAGGGACGTGTAACCTACGGAGTCAGTGTCACCCACCGTTGGGAGGACATCCTCGGCGGGGATGCCCAGAACCTCGGCTACCTGGATAGCCATCGATGCCCTGCTGCCTCCGACGTCGGGCGAGCCTTCAAGGAGGGCCACGGTCCCGTCGGTGTTAACACTGGCGGTGGCGCAGGCCGGTCCAGTTCCATTAAACCAGAATCCGGCGGCGATGCCCCGGCCCCGGTTGGAACCTTCCAGTTTGGACTTGTAATGATCAGTGTCCATCGCGGCCGCCAGTGTCTCGTGGTAGCCAACTTTCTGCAACACCGGGCCCGGGATGCGGCGGCTCCCTTCTTGGGAACCGTTCTTCACCCGGAATTCCAGCTTGTCCATGCCTATCTTTTCGCAGATCTCGTCGATGACCGATTCCGTGGCGAAGGCTGCGGCGGGCACTCCCGGCGCACGGTAGGCGGCAGCTTTAGGCTTATTCACCACCACGTCATATCCTTCGATTCTGCCGTTGGCGACGTTGTATGGCGTCAAGACACACTGGCAAGCCTGGTTGATGGGAGAGCCGGGGAACCCACCGGCCTCGTACATCATGGTGATGTCGGCCCCGGTAATCATCCCATCATTTTTGGCTCCAATCTTCACCCTGATGAAACTGCCGGATGTGGGCCCGGTCGCTTCGAATACTTCCGCACGACCCATGGAAACCTTCACCGGGCGTCCTGATTTCTTGGAAAGCACTGCGGCGACCGGCTCCAGGTAAATAACGGTCTTGCCACCGAACCCCCCGCCAATCTCCATGGGAACCACTTTGATCTGAGATACAGGAACGCCCAGAACCAACCCGGTGAGGTCCCTTATCTGGAAGTGTCCCTGACTGCTGCACCAGACGGTCAACTTGCCGTCTTCGCCCCACATAGCGGTGGCGGAGTGCGGCTCGATGTAACCCTGGTGTACGGTGGCGGTCCGGAACTCGCGCTCCACAATCACGTCCGCATCTTTGAATCCCTGTCCGGGGTCTCCCAACTCGAAAACGAAGTGGTTCGATATGTTAGTCGCCTTTTCGGTGTCGTCATCGTCACGCAGGCCACCGGGACGGATGTTGGCATCTGTCGAGTTTGCCAGCCTCTCGTGCAATATCGGAGCGTCATCCTTCATGGCTTCCACCACATCGGTCACGCCCGGTAAAATTTCGTAATCCACATCGATGAGCGCAAGGGCTTCTTCAGCCAAGTGGAGGCTGGTTGCCGCCACTGCCGCTACTGCGTGCCCTTTGTACAGAGCTTTTTCTGCGGCCATGCAGTTGTTGCTGATCCACTTGGGGTTAGCCATGGCTCCTTCACCCAGGTCGGAAATCCGGCCCCTAGGCTGGGCGAAATCCGCTGCGGTCACCACTGCTTCCACGCCTGGCAAAGCCAAGGCCCGGCTAGGGTCGATGGACTTGATTCGAGCGTGAGCGTGGGGACTGCGCAGAACCTTACCGTGGAGCATCCGTGGAAGGCTGATGTCGGCGCTGTAGCGCGCCCGCCCGGTAACTTTGTCGTTGCCGTCGGGGCGGATGGGCCTGGTGCCTACCACATTGAATTCTTGATTAGAGAGTACGACCATATCCTTCACCTCATCGAGAGATTGATGTCTAGCAACGTAAGAATATTACCACAGGCCAGCACGGATTTCTGTTTCTAAGGGCCACAACTGCTTTGGAATCTGAATCCAATCCGTGGTATCGAGAGTGACTAACCGGCGGCCAGCGGCGGCGGTCCCACCATGGCATCGTTCTCCGACGTTGCCCGCTGCATCGCAACAACGGCCTTAGCCAAGCTCTGGAGTCCAGCGATGGCTGCCGGGTCGGACAGTTTGCCGTCTTGAAAATGACTCGATTGCAGGTATGCCGCGCCGGGCACCTGATGCGCCCCGAACCATGCCAACACCGGACGCAACTGGGTATCCACCGTTAGATAATGATGGTCCGAGGCGCCCATGCCCACCAATCCACACGGCTTCCCCATGAGACCTTCCACCGGAACCAGATCCAGCAGGTTCTTCAAAGCGCCCGTGAACGACGCCCTGAAGATGGGAGTGGCGATGATGTACATGTCCGCCGCCATCACCCTCTCCACCACGGCCTCCGTGTCGTCGGCATAATCCGGCAATGGACGCCCATCGGCGAAGGATATCTTATGGCCGCCTAGGTGGAGCAGACTCGTTGTTACAGAATCGCCCTCAGCAGCTTCCAACGCTAATCCCAACGCCTGATGTAGCCTGCCGGGCCAAGTCACCGACCCGTGGATTCCAAGCAAAGTGGGCAACCTCTAACCTCCAAACAACTTTTATAATAACCCTGAACTTGATCCCGCTAATTTGATCGCAGCGGCTTCTCTGCTAGTAGCAATCTGGCATTACCGGGCAACATCTTGTCATTACCAAGCAGCATCTTGTCATTCCGAGAAGCGCAGCGACGAGGAATCTCGGGTGAGCCCGCCTGCGCAACACTGAGATTCCTCTCCTTCCTCCGAAGGATCGGAATGACAACGGACGCCATATCCGTCCCTGAGCTAGACACATCGAACG
>CAXEOX010000071.1:0-15855 GCA_963997925.1 uncultured bacterium | reverse complement strand
GCGGGTTCCGAGATAGCCTGGAACGGCAGGGACTTAGGCATTTCCTGGACTTCAATACAATCACCTGCATCATCACCTGCTAAGAGCGTAGTTTGGGGCGAGGAGATATACCTCGAGAAAAAGAAGACCCCATCGTCACAAAAGGTGGGACAAGGCCTATGAACTGCGATTAATGTTCAGCCGAACTCTTCAACCGGTCTCATCACGAGGGATAACTGGAGAAGATCCGCTAGGAGGTTGCTGCAGGACGTCTCAGGACCCTGGTTGCTGCACTTATTGCTGCAATCAGGGATTATAGGCTTCAATAAAGCGCTAAGAGTCCGTAGCTAATTTATATCTGGTCGGGGCGGGCAGATTTGAACTGCCGACCTCCTGGTCCCAAACCAGGCGCCCTGCCGCTGGGCCACGCCCCGACTTGCTAAACCAGGAGCTTTACAGGCTTCTCCTGGGGAGGAGATCTCTCTATACGCTCCTCTGGTAAGGGCGCTTAAGAGGATCTGTAGTTGGGATTAGATGGTACCCCCGGAGAGGGTCGAACTCTCGTCTCTGGCTCCGGAGGCCAGCACTCTATCCACTGAGCTACAGGGGCTTGTACCACCTAAGAATATCATGGGCGCACCACGGCCAACAAGGTGACTACGCCCCGCTATGTCCTAAGGGCAGTCGTCGTATCCGCGCTCAGTGGACAATGGTAGGCACCGCCTATAGACTACCACCTGACTGATAACACCATTCACACACCCGCAGATGCCGCACAGAAAGCAAGTATTAAGAAGTAACTCCGTGTTCTCCGTGCCCTCTGTGGTGAATCCCACGACTCGCCGCAAAATCAAACAAGCCAGGAGGAAGTCCCTATGCCCGTATTCACGCCTGAGTACCTACACAAGGTGGCCTACCATATCTATATGGCCAAGGGGGTTCCCCATGAGGAAGCCGAGATAGTGGCTACCCACCAAGTCAAAGCCAATCTGGTGGGCCACGACTCTCATGGCGTCATTCACATCGCCGAATACGTTGAGCGCATCAACAAGGGGCACATCGTCCCCGGCGCGCCGTTCGTTGTCGAACAGGAAGCTCCCTGCACCGCTGTGATTAATGGAAACTGGGGCTTCGGGTTCGTTGTAACCGAGAAGGCGATGCGCATGGCCATCGATAAAGCCAAGGTGAACGGTGTGGCGTCAATCACGGTTCACTACCAGAGCCATATCGGGCGACTGGGTGATTATCCGACGATGGCGATACACGAAGGCATGATTGCCATGGTCACCGCCGACTCTGGAGCCGGACCCAAGGCGGTCGCGCCCTTCGGTGGGCGGGCCCGGCGTTTGGGCACCAATCCTATCTGCTTGGGCGTTCCCAGCGACTTAGACGGCCCGGTATTGCTGGACATGGCTACCAGCGCGGTGGCTGCCGGGAAGATTGCCTTGGCTCGCAACCGGCGGGAGTCTGTCCCCGTGGGTTGGATCATCGACAAGGAAGGTAACCCCACCACCGATCCGGAAGACTACCGGGCCGGAGGGGCGATACTGCCCGTGGGAGCGGATCAAGGCCATAAGGGCTACGGACTGTCCTTCATGGTGGAGGTATTCTCCGGCCTGCTGACCGGTCTAGGATTCGGCTTGGACCCATTGGCCAGGCACAACGACGGATGTTTCATCACGGTATACAACGTCGAGCACTTCCGGCCGTTAGCCGACTTCAAGAAAGAGGTCAGAGAATTCGCCGAGTTCGTCAAGACGTCGCCCCCATCGACTGGCTTCTCCGAGGTTCTGTATCCCGGCGAGATTGAATATCGCACCGAACAGACCCGGCGTAGGGACGGCATCGACGTGGAAGAAGAAACGTGGAAAATAATCACCGACATGATGAATGAGCTGGGCGTGGCGGACACCGTAGGCCAACCGTAACAACTGGAAAATAGCTCTTCAATCCGGAGGAAACATGACCACCAGCCACATCGACCTTAACGGATTCATCGTGGCCCAGTTCGAGGGTCAAAGCCGCTGGATCAAGACGGCGACCGATGGCTTAACCGACGCACAACTGCACTACCGTCCGACTGACGACACAAACTCCATCTCGTGGCTGATTTGGCACCTAAGCCGGTGGAGGGATCGTATAAGCTCAAGAATCGTTTCTGAAGACGAGATTTGGGTGTCGGGGGGATGGGCTGAACGGTATGGGCTGGAGGCAGACCGCACCGGGCTCGGCGATACTCCGGAGCAAGTAGGGGCGTTCCAGCCTGCGCGCGACCTCCTTCTGGGATACGCCGACGCAGTACACCATACCTTGGTGAAGCGGGTTTTCGGTCTCACTCAAGACCAATTTGAACACCCGGTTGGGTATATTCAGGACGAACGTCCCGCTTGGAACGCCTTGGTCAGCGTTTTGAGCGATTCGGGTCAGCACATCGGCCAAGTGGCCTATCTGCGGGGCATGGTTACCGGCTTGGGCTGGCGCTGAGCCAACGCCATGTCGGCGGACAGACGGAACCCCCACCAACCCTTTGACCGGTCCCTGGTACAGGAGTTCTTGCAAGGCCGGGAACTCCTGTCTGCCGAACTTCTACACACAGGTAGGTCCAACACCAATTACACACTCATGCTGAACGACGGCCTGCGGTGTGTCCTCCATATATATAGCAACGGCGGCGCCCAGCGAGAATCTTACGTTATGAGCCTTGTTAGTGACTTGGTCCCAGTCCCCCAGGAGCTTCACCGGGGAGATAACTGGTCGATATTCTCTTTCATCGACGGTGATCTTTTGGAATCCGTCCCAAAGCACATTGCTGCTGCCGCCGAGGTCTTGGCCCGGATGTCCTCCGTCGAATTCCCGGCGCCTGGCTGGATCGAATCCGACGGCTCACTGCCTCCCTTCCCATTTGGCGGTGTGCGAGGGTTCATCGCAGAGGCTCTGGATAAAGCAGAAGTGCGCGCCTGGGTGGGTGAGGATGCCGTGGGCCGGATCGAGGAGATAGTGAAGGTGGAATCCGGGCGGTTGGAAGAGTTGGAGTCGGACAGCCGGCTGGTACACGGCGACTTCAATCCCACCAACGTTCTGATTAACAAGCGTGTGGTCAGCGGGGTCTTGGACTGGGAGTACGGCCACTCAGGCACGCCCTACATGGATATCGGCAACCTTCTCCGGAATACTCCTCCTGACTACCATGGACAGATAAAGGCAGGTTTGGAAGCTGGGAGGATGAGCCTGCCGCACGACTGGATGGAGCGGGCCGAGCTGGTGGACCTTACCAGCCACCTGGAGTTCCTGACGTCCAGCCGATCCGATGGCTTCAAGCAACAATGTGTCGCCCGAGTTCATGGATTCATCGAAAGATTCGGCGGCATGGGGCTTGAGAGCAAGGAATAGTTGCCTAGATCCGGTCTTGATGTTCGATGGGCAACGCGGTCTGGCTCCGGGTGTTCTACCGCTGGACCTGAAGCTTTAGTAGCACTGGGATTTCAGCAATCTCGAACTCGTCCAGATCCTCGCGGTAGGCGGCGATCGGACTGAGCAACTCGCCGGTTCATTGGCTCCGGCAGGGTTACGGCCTCTCGAAACGTCCATAATAGCCGACCTTCCCAGTGTTGTCCCAGTTCATACCATGGTCAACATACGTGCTTTGCGTACCCCTGGCTACGGTTACCGGCCCGATTCTCCAAGTGCCCATGTTCTCCACGTTGACCGGTTCCGTCTGACCGGGCTGGATGAAGCCCTCGACGTTGAAGTCCATAACCTGAGGTATGGATACACTGCGAGTGCGTCCTTCGGTCTTGTATTCGATAGGGACGTACTTGATCCCCTTGAAGTCTGCTGTAAGGCGCATAAATCTTTCGAAGGGCCCGCCGAACTTACCCGACATAATTTCGCCTAACGCCTCTTGTTGCTGTGGACTTGCCCGCTCGTCAACGTACGCCGCGCCGATCCAGTTCCCATCAGGCATGCTTCCAGGGGTGTAGAACACTGCTGCCAAGTTCAACCCATCGAGAGCGACGCCGTCGAACGCGCCCTCATCGACGTGAAAGGCGAAGCCCACATCGCAATGTCCCTCTGCGGGGTCGCCTCCGAACGGGCATGGACACAGCCCCACACAGTTGCAGTTCTCAAAGTAGTCGCCCTTGAGGGACCAATTGCTCGTCGTCATGGCTCAACCCTCCGCAGGAGATAAGACTTCGGCACGCCGAGTTTAGTTATGCCAAGTCATTCCGGTCAACAGTTACCACAAGTAATATAGGTATGGCAGCCACTTGGCACGGTTTTGCGATGCCCCCGTGTGGTGGCTACCCTTGACTGTTTAGCGGCTTTGGCGAATGTTACCGCAGGGCCTGAAGCTTTATCAGAACGGGAATCTCGTCGATCTTTGACTGGCCCAGGTCTTCCCAATAGATGCCTACAGGACGGGGAAACTCCCCGTCGCATAAGATTGTTTCGTGGGGAGTCGCGATGTAGCTCAATGGTACGTCGTGATGCGTCCAAGGTAGTTCTTCATCAAGCAGCTGTACTGGGTGGACGGTGGTGACTACCGGCGTGTCCGGCCCAACTATCCCGGCGGCCATCGCCAGCCCGAATTCCAGGTCGGCATACCCGCCTCCCTTGCCGATGCGGGTGCCGCCCCGGTTCACGGCCACTGAGCCTGAGACCACGAAATCCACAGGGCGCATCTCTTCGATCGTTACCAGTCTCCCGTGGCGGAAAGCTCCGGCGATGGTGGAAGCGCCCACCGGTGATACCTGCAGCACCGACGGATCCAACTCTACGAAGCATTGCGCCTCACGAAGCCTTGGCACCGCCATGTAGACTATCTTCCCCTCTTCCAGAGCACGCCGGCGCAGAGGCCTTTGGGGGAGATCCGGATTACTTTTCACGACACGAGCTGATTGCCACGCCTGCAACTCGAACACCCGCTCCGCCGCCTCCTGATTGCCGTGGAAGTCGGGGATCCGGTCATATATACTGCGCCCCCCCTTGTATGCGCCTTCCGTCAGCATGGCCGACCAGACCTCTTGGCGAATCGTATCCTTATCTCGCATCTTCAACACCCTATCCTCAAGTGTCGGGTATTGTATCAGCCAGACCACATGCTCCAATCATGCTGGGGCACCCCTCGCCATCCGGGAGAGGGGCCGGGGGTGAGGGCATATTCGGCCTGCCTGCATTGCGGCAATAGTCGCAGCCGTGCTATAATTCAGGGCAATAAGAAGAGAAGGACGAAGGGCATACAAAGCGAATGCTAGACGCCGAAATCAGAGCGCAAGTCACTCAGGACTACCAACTCCACCACACCGACTCCGGCTCCACGGAATTACAGGTCGCGATTCTCACCGCACGAATCCATCAGTTGACCGGACATCTGCGAGTCCACAAAAAGGACGTTCATTCCCGACGCGGATTGGTTACCCTGGTGTCCAAACGGCGGCGTCTCCTGAACTACCTCACTAAAGAAGATGTTGGACGATATCAAACGCTGATAAGCCGACTTGGTTTGCGCCGCTAGATATTCCGCTCTAAACAACACCCTGCCCAGGGTGTTGTTTCGCTTCTGGCCACCGTCCTTACTCATTTAAGCGAGGTCTTTTAACTATTATTATGCCCACTACACTCGAACGCGCCATTGGGCGCGAAAAACTAATCATCGAAACCGGCAAACTAGCCGGTCAAGCCCACGGATCGGTAACAGTCAGGTACGGTGATTCCATCGTACTCGTAACCGCAGTGATGTCCGAGAACCCTCGGTCAGCCGAGATGGACTTTCTGCCGCTGACCGTCGATTTTGAGGAGAGGCTTTACTCCGCAGGTAAGATTCCCGGCAGCTTTTTCCGCCGTGAGGGACGCCCTGGACAGGAAGGCATCCTTACTTCCCGCTTGATAGACCGGTCGATACGCCCGTTGTTTCCCAAAGGCCTCTTCAACGACATCCAGATAACCGTCACCGTGCTTTCGGCTGACCAGCAGCATCCCCAGGACATATTGGCCATGGTCGGCGCCTCTGCGGCATTGTCCATGTCCAAGATTCCCTTCGCGGGACCCGTCGGTTCATCCCGTGTCGCCTACAAAGACGGCGAGTACATCGTTAACCCAACCTACCAAGAGATTGCCGACAGCCAACTGAGCTTGGTCCTGTCCAGTACCCCGGATGCCATCATGATGATTGAGTCCGGCTCCGAGGAAGTGTCGGAGGAGACGATCCTGGAGTGCATCCGGCGGGCCAACGACGCCAACCAAGAAACCATCGCCATGATAAATGACCTGGTTAGCCAGGCAGGTAACACGAAGGTCGAGGTTAGTGTTGATACGGACGACGCTCAACGATTGGAAACCCGCATCCAAGGCATCGTGGATGGGCGCTTGGCCTCTTTGCTCGAGGGCAATCCCGACAAGATGGTTCTGGAAGAAGGGGAGAACCGCATAGAAGGCGAAGTTCTGGAACAATTGGCTGAGGATTACACCTCTCAGAAGATAAAGGAAGGCTTCAAGGCCGTATTGAAGTATGAGGTGCGCCGCCGCATCCTGGAGCAGGGCATTCGCCCCGACGGCCGCGCTACCGACGAGATTCGGCCCATCTCATGTGAGGTAGGTCTATTGCCTCGCACCCACGGCACGGGCCTGTTCACCAGGGGGATAACCCAGGTCCTCTCCATAGTTACCCTGGCCTCCCTGAGCATGA
Source organism: uncultured bacterium (assembly GCA_963997925.1). Classification (GTDB taxonomy): domain Bacteria; phylum Chloroflexota; class Dehalococcoidia; order Lucifugimonadales; family UBA3495; genus UBA11650. The sequence continues at coordinate 9,191 of CAXEOX010000071.1, read as the reverse complement.
AGCAGGTTTTGGACACCGTGGGCCCCGACGATAAGAAACGGTTCATGCACCACTACAACTTCCCCTCCTTCTCCACCGGTGAGGCCAGGCGCGTCATGTCGCCGGGACGCCGCGAGATTGGACACGGCGCTCTGGCGGAGCGGGCGGTTCTGCCGGTCCTGCCCTCCGAGGAAGATTTCCCTTATACCATCAGGGTGGTCTCAGAGGTTCTCAGTTCCAACGGCAGCACCTCAATGGCCAGCGTCTGTGGAACCATCTTGGCCTTGATGGATGCCGGTGTGCCCATAAAGAAGAGCGTGGCCGGTATAGCCATGGGGTTGGTAGTTGGTGAGAACGGCCAGCAGGCCATCCTGAGTGACATTCAGGGAGTAGAAGACTTCCTGGGAGACATGGACTTCAAGGTGGCGGGCTCGGCAGAAGGTGTGAACGCACTACAGATGGACGTGAAAATCAAGGGTTTGACCGTGGATATGCTCGGTCAAGCATTGGAACAGGCACGGGTGGGCCGGCTTCATATTCTGGGCAAGATGAACGAAGTAATGACCGAGTCTAGGGACGATGTCAGCGAATTCGCTCCCAAGATGGTCCGGCTGAAGATTCCCGTCGACAAGATCGGTGCCCTCATCGGCCCCGGCGGCCGGATAATCCGGGCAATCTCCGAAGAGACCGGCACCTCCATCGATGTGCAGGACGACGGCTCCGTCACCATCGGTGGGTCCGACTCCGCCAAGCTGCAACAAGCCCGCTCAAAGGTGGACGCCCTAACCAGGGAGTTGCAGGTTGGAGACATCTTCACCGGTAAGATTGTCCGGCTAACCAGCTTCGGCGTGTTTGTCGAGTTGTTGCCGGGACGTGACGGTCTAGTCCGGTCCGGAGACTTGGGCGATATCGAGAACGAAGCAGAGGTCGGCCAAGAAATCACGGTGATGATTCAAGAGATCGACTCTCAAGGCAGAATCAATCTCTCCCGCCGCGCGCTGTTCGGCGACGACGGCAACCCGGTTACGCCTCCTCCGCGCCAGCCTGCGCCGGCTGGCGGGTTCAACCGAGGTCCGCAGAGGCCAGGTGGATTCGGTGGCGGTGGCGGACGTGGTCCTCAAGACCGCAATCGACGTCCCGGCGGACCAGGTGGTCCGGGCGGCCCCGGCGGTCCAAATCGTGGACCTAGGCCGGGCGGCGGTCCAGGCCGATAGTCTAACCACCGGCTCGGCAAGGGCCGGGACATATAGATCTTAGCTATAGATACCCGGACCCGATATATCGGGTCCGGGTTTTACTTTTCCGGTTTTCTCGACCGTGATAACATCGGAACGAGCTAGGCTCAAGCATGTTTACTTAGGGAGGTCGTCATGGCGCCGATTCGAGTAGTAGTCAATGGCGCTACCGGAAAGATGGGCGTTGAAACCGTCGCAGCGGTATGCCGTGAGGATGACCTGACGCTGGTCGGCGCTACTTGCCATACGCCTAGAGGCTCCATCTTACCCCTGACCGATGGCTCTAGCGTGCCTCTTTCCACCAACCTGGAAGAGTTGCTGAAAGAGACGACGCCCGATGTGTTGGTGGACTTCACCAACGCAACAGCCTCCATGGAGGCTTCCTTGATGGCGGCGGGTATGTCAGTGAATCTGGTATTGGGCGCCAGCGGCTTAACCGACGATAACTTCAAGCAACTTGACGCAGTGGCCAACGACAAGAATATCGGGGTGATTGTCGCTCCTAACTTCGCCCTGGGCGCGGTGGTCCTGAAGCGGTTGGTGGAGCAAGCTGTTGAGTACTTCGATTATGTGGACATAATCGAATCCCACCACGAAGCCAAGATCGATGCCCCATCGGGATTCGCCATGAACCTGGCCAAGAGCATCGGGGACAAGAGGCAGTTCACTCGGAACGTCACCGAGCGCGAGAACATGCCCGGCACTCGAGGCGGCGAATACAACGGTGTGACGATCCATAGCATCCGTATGCCGGGCCGTAGTGCCCACCACGAAGTGATTCTGGGGGCTTTGGGCCAGACAGTGACTCTGAGGCATGATACTCTGGGCCGGGACTGCTATATGCCGGGCGTGGTGCGCTGCATCCGTGAAGTTGTGAATCGGCGAGGTCTTGTGGTAGGCTTGGAAAACATTTTAGGCCTCTAGCCAAGGCCTGGGAAAAGCCAGACTACACTCGAATCTGACCGCCTATATTCCCGTGCCTGAATCACAATGGTGGCCGAACTAATCTTCATTCCAGAGGGTCAACGGTGCACGAACTTACCATAGCAGTCGTCGGGGTTACCGGAGCCGTGGGGACCGAGTTTCTCCGCATCGTCGAATCCCGATTGCCCCAACTTCCCAACATCAAAGCGTTAGCTTCCAGCCGCTCGGCGGGCAAGGTGCTCACCGTCGGTGGACGCGACATCGTGGTGGAAGAGACCACCGAAGCCTCTTTCCAGGGCGTGGACATCGCCTTCATATCCGTCAGTACTGAGATGAGCCTTAAGTTCGCCCCCATGGCTGTTGCTGCCGGAGCGGTGGTCATCGACGACAGTTCCGCCTTCCGCATGGATAATACCGTCCCTCTGGTGGTACCTGAGGTCAACGGAGAGGACGTGGAATGGCATCAGGGCATTACTGCTATCCCCAACTGCTCTACCACCCCTATAGTCATGTTGTGCCATCCCCTGCGACGTGAGAATTCCATATTGCGTATCGTCGCCGACACCTATCAGTCGGTGTCCGGGGCCGGGGGCGCAGCGATGACGGAGTTGGAGAGTCAGTCCCGCCAACTTCTGGAAGGCAAGGAGAAGGTTCAAGCGGAAGCACTGGATCAGCAGATAGCCTTTAACGTTTTCCCGCACATCGATCGCTTCCTCGACGACGGCTACACCAACGAAGAACGAAAGATGATGCAGGAAACCCGCAAGATTATGCACGCACCGGACATCGCGATATCCGCCACCTGCGTGCGCGTCCCCGTCTACGTATCTCACAGCGCCGCAGTGCACCTGGAGTTTGAGCGTCCCATGTCTCCGGAAGAAGCTCGAGAGATATTGGAGGCCACTCCGGGCGTAACCGTCTTGGACGATCCCTCCCGCGCCCAATACCCCATGCCCAAGGACGTCGCCGGAGCCGACGATGTTTTTGTTGGGCGTATCCGCCGGGACGCGTCCCACCCCAACGGGCTGGTCATGTGGGTGGTGTCGGACAACCTGCGCAAAGGCGCAGCCCTTAACTCGATACAGATCGCCGAGGAATTGGTGGCGCGCAAGTGCCTGCCCCGGCATCAGAGCAGTGTGGCCCGCTAGGCGCTTTCGCTGATTAGATCAGGAAGTTCATCCGATAACGCAGGAGCCCAGTCATGACGGAGATAGGCAGGCTGATAACAGCGATGGTTACCCCCTTCGATGAGAAGGGAGAAGTAGACTACGCCCAGGCTAAGCGTCTGGCCACTGCCCTTCTTGACTCGGGCAGTGACGGGTTGGTGATTACCGGCACCACCGGAGAAGGTCCTACCCTCACCGCCGAGGAAAAGATACGGCTCTACGCCGAGGTGAAAGAGGCCATCGGATACCGTGGGGCGGTAATCGCCGGCACCACCGACAACGATACGGCCAAAAGCATCGAATTAAGCACCGAAGCGGCATCGGTGGGTGCCGACGCTCTATTGCTGACGGTGCCTGCCTACAACAAGCCTCCCCAAGAAGGGCTCTACCAGCACTTCAAGGCGATCGCGGAGAGCACTGAGTTGCCCTGCGTTCTCTACAACGTGACCAGCCGCACCAGTTTGAACATGACCGACGAGACTACGCTCCGGCTGAGCAAGATCGACAACATAGTTGGGATCAAAGAGGCCGGCAGCGACCTGAACCAGATAACGCGAATCATCGATGGGGCCGGCGACGACTTCCGGGTCTGGAGTGGCAACGACGATGAGACCTTCTCAATCATGGCTACCGGTGGTTACGGAGTGGTGAGCGTCCTCTCCCACCTGGTGGGGAATCAGATCAAGCAGATGATGGGTTACTTGCTGGAAGGAGACGTGGAAAAGGCGGCGGCGGAGCACCGCAGGCTGCTGCCCCTGTTCAAGGTGATGTTCACCGTATCCAACCCCATACCGTTGAAGTATTCGTTGAACCACGTTGGATTCAACGTCGGCCCAATGAGGCTACCGCTGGTGCCCCCGGACGAAAAGTCGGCGGAGAATATCCGCAACGTCCTGTCGAACTACGAGATTGACTTGCCGATACCAGCCTAGATCTCGGTCGTCTGGATCATTAGTCAGCGTCCGCCAAGACAGTAACGAAAATCAGAGCCTCCCCTTGGTTAGTGAAACGGGTGGAGTGACCCTTTCAGTGGTATCTTCGAGTAACAGCATGCTGCCCACCGGAAAGTTACGCACAGCACGGTCACTGGCGGTCACTTCGTACTTACCCTGCACCAGAGAAAACATCTGTCGTCGTGGACTTGGATGGAATTCTTCACCCGCCCACCCTGCAGGGACACCGAGCCATAGAGTTTGGGTAGCGGGAAGAAACAGGGCAATTTTTAGGGGAGCGGCAGGGGGAGCAAAATCCACGGGCGGCAGTGACATTTCTAGGTCTTCGAAATGAGATTCGCCATTCTCGTCTGAGAATATGCGAACGTACTTAGCTTGCTGCATCTCCGTCTCCAATGCTCGCCCCTTCCCCCGTTCGTCCTGAGCGTGTCGAAGGACCTCTGCGTGGGCAAGATCTAGCCGCTAAGGGATAACCCTAGTGACCTCTATCGTCTCCTCGCGGCTGGGGCCGGTGGAGATGATTTGGATTGGGCAGCCTATCAGTTCCTCGATCCGCCTCACGTAGGACATGGCGTTCGCCGGAATCTGCGATATGTCGGTGGCGCTGGCCGTGGGTTCAGTCCAACCGGGATGCTCTTCGTAGATCGGTTCGCATTGGGCTAAGAGGCTGGTGTTGGATGGGAAACGGTCGATCGCTTTGCCGTTCACCTGGTAGCCTACGCACACTTTCACTGATGGGAAGCCATCCAGGATGTCAAGGCGGGTCAATACCACGCCGGTCATGCCGTTGACTAGGTTGCTGTACCTGGCGGCTACAGCGTCGAACCACCCGATCCGCCGCGGACGGCCGGTCGTGGTGCCGTATTCGTGGGCTATCTCCCGCAGTCCTTCAGCCGTGTCGCCGAAAATCTCCGACGGCATGGGCCCCCCGCCCACTCTGGTGGAGTAGGCTTTGAAAACGCCGACCACTCCGGAGATGGCCTGCGGGGGTATTCCTAATCCCACGCAGGCTCCGCCGATGGACGGTGAGGAGGACGTTACGTAGGGATACGAACCGTGGTCGATGTCTAGCAGGGTACCCTGGGCCCCTTCCAGCAAAACAGCCTTGTCTTGAGCCAGCAGGTCCTGAATCGTTTGCTCGGTAGCTTGTATGTGAGGAGCCAGACGCTCCGCCCACTCGGAGCACTTGTCCAGGATGTCCTTTATGGACAAGGGCTCGTGCTCGTAAACCTTGGTTATCAGAGCGTTCTTGAAGGCCAGAGCCTGTTCCAACCGGGGCCGCAAGGTGCCTTCGATATCCAACAGGTCGCCGACCCGGATGCCCATCCGTCCTGTTTTATCCACGTAGGCGGGTCCAACACCTCTACCGGTGGTGCCGATCGCGGCGTCTCCCCGGGCCTTTTCTTCCAACTCGTCCAGAAGGACATGGTAGGGCATGATGACGTGGGCTCGTTCGCTGACGTAAAGTGCGGACGTATCGATGCCCCGGGAGTTCAATTCGCTCAACTCTCCCAGCAATACATCAGCGTCTACCACCACACCGTTGCCGATGATGCCGGCAACTCCCGGCCAACATATACCCGAGGGAACCATGTGAAGCTGAAAGGTGCCCTTATCGTTGACCACGGTATGGCCGGCGTTGCTCCCGCCCCCGTATCGGACGACAGCATCCACTCGTCCGGCAAGGAAGTCTATAATCTTCCCTTTGCCCTCATCGCCCCATTGGCCGCCAATCACTGCGTAGCCAGGCATCTCGCCCCCTGAAAAACACGATAAAACCCTACCCAATGTCGGTAGGGCCAAAACCAAGGGGCAGTATAGCAAATAACCCTTGGTATTGGGAAGGAGAGAATCGCATCGCCGGAGGTGCTGCGTGAGCGTACGTAGGCGTGGAGCGATCAGGTATGGCGGTGGCAAGATTCACTGATGCACCGCCTGTATCTACGTTGCGCAGGCGTTGACAGGCCGATTCGCCCGCCTTATATTCGGCCAACGTAGGGATGGATTTGGAAAGATTAGCTGCGCCAGCAGTACTTTAGATAGGACGGCTTATGCGTCTAGAGATGCTTTTATGATAGAGGCGATGCGCAGCGTTGGGGACCTGGGGATTCACCGGAATGTGAGTCTTCAGGTGATTTACGCTTCTTCGGTGATGATGATAATGGGCACCGGGGTCATATACCCAGTGCTGCCGGTCATCGCCCAATCGTTAGAGGTTCCCAGAAGCCAGATCGGACTTATCCTCACGGTGTTCACCCTGCCATCCATATTCCTGGCGCCTGTGATAGGCATGTTGGCCGATTTGAAGGGGCGAAAAGTTGTTCTGAGTTCTTGTCTATTGCTATATGGAGTAGCTGGGCTGGGCATCACTTTCGTAGATAGCTTTTCCAGCGTATTGGTACTGCGAGCCTTGCAGGGCGTGGGCTATGCGGGTGTCATGCCGCTGACCATAGTGCTCATCGGCGATACGTTCACCCGGGAAACTGAAACATCCGCCCAGGGCATAAAGGTTCTGCTGGACCGGGCTGCGCTTCTGGTCATCCCGATAGCCGTCGGCGCTCTGAGTGCCTTTGCTTGGCAGATGCCCTTCGTTCTATACGCCTTGACGATTCCGCTGGCCTTTGTGGCCATGCTGCGGCTTCGGGAACGAGCGGTTGTCCAGGAAGAGCGGCCTCAGAATTATTTGAAAATGGTCGGCATGGCTTGTTTGAAGGTCCGATCGCTGACCATCTTCTCGATGAGTTCCATGCGTTTCTTCCTGGAGTTTTCCTTCTTCACTTACCTGCCCATCTTCGCCATCGAAACTTTGGGCGTTTCGGTGATAAAGGGCGGCTTTCTGTTCGGCATCTTCGCCCTTGGGTCTATGATGACCGCAAGCGCGATCGGGCCGTTGGCGGCGCGGTTTGAGCGGGTGCCATTGGTGACGGGGGCGTTTCTGGTCCAAGCCGGTTGCTTATCGGTTGCGGCGTTAGCCCAGAACGTTTGGTGGCTGGGAGCCGCGATGCTGGTCTTTGGACTCGCCAATGGAATCATTTCGCCGGCCCAAAAGAGCCTGCTAACCCAGAGTGTCCCCAGGCAACTCCGCGCCGGATTCGTGTCGGCGGATCGAATCTCTCAGCAAGTCGCCAAGTCCATCGCGCCGTTGATCGCAGGATTTATAGTGGTCTTCACCAGCATTCAGATGATGTTCATGGTGATGGGTGTTTTCACGTTGGGTTGGGTGATTGTGGTGGTGGCGCTCAACGCCAGAGGCGCATTGAGACCTTCGCTGGTGGACGCTCCAGAGGCAACGGCATTGCAGCCTAGTTAGCTTTTTTACCGGCGAGGCCGTTTTCGTCACTCCGGGGCGCATGTATACTTATGTGGCAAGAACATTTATCGATTAAGGACCAGACACCATGACCATGCGGGAGAAGCTGGAAGAGGATATCACCCAGGCTATGCGGGACCGGGACAAGGTCCGCTTGGAGGCTTTGCGCTTCCTGAAAGCAAAGATTCAGGACGTCGAAAAACCTCTGGGAAAAACATTGGACGATCCGGGCATGTTGGAAGCTATCGGTAGGCAGGTCAGCGACCGCCGGGACAGCATCCGAATGTTCGAGCAGGGTGGCCGTGACGATCTGGTGGCCAAGGAGTCTGCGGAGTTGGCTATCCTGATAACCTACCTGCCACCCCAGTTGAGCCCCGAGGAGTTGGCCCAACTGGTGTCGGACGTGATTAAAGAGGTTGGCGCGACCAGCGCCCGCGACAAAGGCAAAGTGATGGGAAAACTGATGCCCCAGGTAAAGGGCAAAGCCGACGGCAACGCTGTCAACGAAGTAGTCACTCAACTGCTTGAGTCCGGGGCTTAGGCGCCCTACGATGCGTTTTGGGATACTGGTATTCCCCGGCACTTGGAGCGACACCGACTGCTACCACGTGGTCAAAGACATCCTGCAAGAGGATGCCGACTACGTTTGGCACCAAGAGGACAACCTTTCCGGCTATGACTGCTTAGTGATTCCGGGGGGGTTCTCCTACGGCGACTATCTGCGTCCCGGAGCCATGGCCCGGGTTTCACCGGTGATGAAAGCTCTGGACGGCTTTGCGGCGTCGGGCGGTCTGGTTATCGGCATCTGCAACGGTTTCCAGATCTTATGCGAGGCTGGACTGCTACCCGGCGCGTTGCTCCGGAACAATCACCTGCAATTCCGCTGTCAATCGACCAATCTGCGAACCGAGAGTGTTGATTCTCCCTTCACCAGCGCCTGTGAACCTGGGCAGATCCTCCAAGTGCCCATATCCCACGGCGACGGGAACTACTTTGCCGAGCCAGACGTTCTGGAAGAACTGGAGCAGGAGGGCCGGGTGTTGTTCCGGTACTGCGAGGCCTCCGGAGATATCTCGGATGCGGCGAACCCCAACGGATCGGCCCACAATATCGCTGGGATCATCAACAAATCAGGAAATGTGCTGGGAATGATGCCCCACCCCGAGCGATGCTGCGAACCCATCCTCGGCGGCACCGACGGCAAGCTCATCTTCCAGTCGATCGTCGATAGCTACTCGGCGGGCTGAACCGGTGGTGTTTGCAGCCTCGATTCATCCGGAGAGAAAATACAACACCGACAGTAGATAATCCGAAATAAGAAAGGGCCTCTGGGAATCTCCCAGAGGCCCTTTCTTATTTTGCTTGGACTGAACTAGCTTGCTTAACGGTAGCACTTAAACGGTGTCTTCCATCTCAGAAAGGATCTGGAGCCACTCTTCAGCGGAGAACACGCTTCCCACGTCATGAGACTGTAGGGCCTGTAGTACGGTGCGATCACCACCCGCATTGCTCATGTCAACTTGCTTGACTGGGGATGTAACGGTCCCATCGTAGCCGTCTTCAATCTCCGAAAGGATCTGGAGCCACTCTTCGGCTGAGAACATGCTTCCCACGTCATGAGACT
>CAXEOX010000070.1:0-16279 GCA_963997925.1 uncultured bacterium | reverse complement strand
GGGTTAGAGGGATGTCCGGTTCCCTTAGCTTTGTTGACACCACCCGTTCGTCCTGAGCTTGTCGAAGGACAGCGCATACAACAACGGAGGGCCAACAGGCCTGTCTCGAGCCTGTCGAAGTGCTCAACAAGAACGGAAACCAAAGGGCTGCTAGTAAAACTAGCAGCCCTTCAAATTATTAAGCCTTGAAGCGGAATTCCTTCAGGTCCGGAGGGATGATTAGCTTGGCCTCGGTCAGTTCCTGAATCTCCTCTGGGTTCCAACCGGGAGCGTGCTCTTTCAGAACGAAGCCCTCTGGCGAAATCTCGAAAAGACCCAGGTCGGTGACCAGCAACTTAACCACGCCGGGAGCGGTGATGGGCAGGCTACAGCGATTAAGCAGCTTGTGTCCGCCATCGCGGGTGTTGTGTTCCATGGCGATGAACACGCGCTTGGCGCAGGCTGCCAGGTCCATGGCCCCGCCGATGCCGCCGCCCTTGCGGGTGGGGATTCGCCAGTTGGCGAAGTCGCCGTTCTCGGCAACCTCATAGGCGCCCATAACCGTCACGTCAACCATACCGCCACGGATGACCGCGAAGGAGTCGGCGTGGTGCAGGATGGACATGCCCGGCTGAGCCGTCACGAACTGGCCTCCGGCGTTGACCAGATGCCCGTCTTCTTTACCTTCTTCAGCCAGAGGACCGTAACCAATCACTCCGTTCTCTGAATGGGTGATGATGTCACGACTGGTATCGACGTAGTTGGAACATAGGGTCGGCATGCCAACGCCCAGGTTCACGATCCATTCGTCCTGAAACTCCATGGCCAACCGGTCGCACATCGACTGCCGGTCCAGTTTAGGTTTTTCCGCCATAAATAATCCTCCGAAATTTAAGCGATCAGCCTTCAGGCGTCAGCAAGTAACTGAGTCGGGGCTGATAGCTCAGGCTAATACCAAATCCCGTCAGCAGGAATCTTAACTATTCGGTTTACGTAGATACCTGGAACGTGAATGTTGTCTGGGTCCAATCCGCCCGCTTCAACTACCTCGTTCTCGACTTCGACAACGGTCACCGTGGCTGCCATGGCCATGACCACATTGAAATTTCGTTGTGTTAGGCGGAACTGGAGATTGCCGAAAGTATCGGCCTTCCAAGCCCGTATGAACGCGTAATCGCCGAATAGCGGGTACTCCAACACGTGCATCCGGCCGTTGATTTCCCGATGTTCCTTCCCTTCCGCAAGCTCCGTCCCCACGCTGGACGGTGTATAGAAGCCACCGATACCAGAGCCCGCTGCCCGCATCCGCTCCGCCAAGGTCCCTTGCGGGACCAGCTCGGCTTCGATCTCGTCATTATTGTATTGCTCGACGAATGGGGTTATGCGGGAAGGATGGGTGGGTGCGGTAAAGGCGCAAATCATCTTCTTCATCTGTCTGGCTTCGACCAAAGTACTCACGTCGACCTTGTCGTCCAGATTGCCGGCGTTATTGGAGACGCCGGTCAGTTCCTTAGCGCCTTGGCGATTCAGTGCAGCGATGAGGTTCCGGGGCATGCCGATCCCGCCAAATCCGGGAATCATTACGGTGGAGCCGTCGGGCACATCCGCCACCGCCTCATCAAAGGTGTTGTATATCTTGTTCTTCATTCAGCTAGTCTCCGGGTTAGTCTCATTGGGTCCGATACGTTGTCCATACTACCGCAGTACGGATACGGTTGCCATAGTTGGTTTTAGGGGATAACAAGCTCCCTCTAGATTCAGAACCCATCGACTGCCTCGCTACTAGAAATATGTACTATTTTGCAAACCGATACCATCGTGGCCGTAGGGACACGGCAAGCCATGCGTCTACCTCGGCATCGACACCTCACATTGCCTCGGACAGAATCCTCCAACCCTCTTGACAAGCAGCGCAAATGGACGAAAATCCAGGTAGCTAAACCTTTAAGGAGGTCGACCATGGCCAGCAACAGCCATTCGACATATGTTTATGTAGGTCTGGGAGGAGAATATCCGCTAATTATGGGAGCACCGCCCGTTGATTTGCCACCGGGCGGCTTATACCGCCGGAAAGATGGCGAGGAGGAATGGATCGATATTTCCGTTGGATTGCCAGACGGCCCCCAGGTACGGGCTTTGATGGTTCACCCGGAAAACCCGGAGACGATCTTTGCCGGGACCCAACATGGCGTCTACCGCAGCAGCGACCGGGGTAATCATTGGGAGGCTCTACCTTCCCACCAAGGCGAGGTTTGGTCCCTGGCAGCCCATCCCCAGAATCCCAATATCATTTATGCCGGATACGACCAGTGCACCATCGACCGTTCCGAGGACGGGGGTGCTAGCTGGAAGACGATGAACACCTCTACCGTAAAGTTCCCCAACATCACTATGAAACCCGATGAGATTTGCAAACGTGTCATCGGCATCTCTTCCGACCACGCTAACCCGTCGGACATGTACGGGGCGATCGAGGTTGGCGGTCTAGTAGCCAGCCGTGACGGCGGCGAAAACTGGGAGTCGATCACCGATGGACACTACACCAGGACGGGTCCAGTTGACCTCCACGGCGTAAAGGTCAACCCTGCCGCTCCCGGGTTGGTCTACATAATCACCCAATTGGCCATGTTCCGCAGCAGGGAAAGCGGAGCCAATTGGGAATTCGTTCCCATCGACGAGATGTTCCCTGGCGGCAGCTACTGCCGAGACCTGGTATGCGCTCCCAACGACCCCAGCACCATGTACTTGGCCGCCGGTGCCGGGGGAGGCAGCTCTCCTCCAGGGACGATCGAGGAAGGCGTTCTACTCCGCAGCAAAGATGCGGGCGAAACTTGGAACAAGGTGGACATCGGCGAAACCCCTCCCAGCCGGATGTTCCAGATCGCCATCGACCCGGAAGCGCCGTCCCACGTCTACTGCTGCGCCAAAGACGGACAGGTCTACAGCAGCTACGACAGCGGCGACACCTGGAGCATGAGCCAGATCCCGGGAGAGATGTCGCGGCGGCACCATGTGTACCCAATGGTTTGCGGTTAGGTAGCATTTAGAAGTCAGCGCTCAGCCGTCAGCGATGTGGGAGTCCCAGAGATTCCTGCAAGTTGACGGCTGAAAGCTGTTAGCCGATTCGTCAGAACTACTAGGAGGTTCCCTACACGACTATGGCATTAGATAGAGCCACCTTTGGCATCTCAGAGGAATCGTTGCAATACATGGTTCTGGAAAACTCAGACATGCCGGAGGAGTTTCAAGGGTTTCAGGTGGTGCGGGAAGGCCCGCTGGATAACGAGACCATGGCCCAGCACGGCTTTCAGGGTAATACCCCGGAGCGGTTCCGCACCTTAGGCCGAGTCACTGGATTCATGAGGGAATTAGGCGAAACTTCCAACGCCGGAGACGGATTCAATTTTCTGGGCGCCACGGTTGCCCACTTGTTCGATAATCCCAAGACGGTTACCGACTGGATGCATGAAGTCTTCATCAAGGACTTCGAAGCCAACATAGGAGAAAGCGTCGGAGAAGATCAGCAACTAATCTCGACCAAACGCTTGGAGACCAGCGGTTTCTTCGACGAAGCGGTCGCCTTGAAGGTGCTCCAGGGAGGCACAGCGGGCCTGGTTTCCTCCACCGTGCTGGACTTCAGAGTAGGCCGGATCCTGGGAGTAGCCTTCGTGGGCACCGTGGGCGACCACGAAAGGCTGGACCTGGCCACCCAGCTAGCCCAGTCCCTGGAGAGACAGATCGTAAAGGTGGTGCTGGGGGCCGTGTAGCCTCCGTCTCCACGCTCGGTTCTTAAGACCTACCCCTCACCCAACAACCGCACTATCTCGTCGCCAACTTGCGACGTGGAAGACTGGCCGCCCAAGTCAGCGGTCACTACTTTGCGTTCGTTCAGGCACCGTGACACGGCGTCTTCAACGCTTTTGGCTGCGGCGGGCTCTCCCAGGTGGTCCAGCATCATGGCAACAGCGGAGATGGTTGCCAATGGGTTGGCGACGCCCATGCCGGTGATGTCGAAGGCCGCGCCATGAACCGACTCGAACATGGAGGGATGCTCCCGTTCGGAGTTGATGTTTGCGCTGGCCGCCAAGCCCAAGCTGCCGGTCACCACTGCTGCTATGTCCGAAAGGATGTCGGCGAATAGGTTGGACGCCACCACCACGTCGAAGTCCTCGGGCCAACGAACGAAGTCCATGCAGGCCCGGTCCACCAACAGAGACTCGGTTTGGATATGAGGAAACTCGGCTGCCACTTCTACGAACACCTCGTCCCAGAACACCATGCCGAAGGACTGGGCGTTGGACTTGGTGACCGAAGTTACTTTTTTCTTGCCGTTGTTGTTGCCGTCCCGGCGGTCGCAGTATTCGAAGGCGGCTCGGATGATTCGCTCGGTGCCCCTGCGGGTGAACATGTTGGTTTGGACCACAGTCTCGTGGGGGGTGCCGGGATACAGGCGTCCGCCCACCGGCGCGTATTCACCCTCGGTGTTTTCCCGAATAATCACCAAGTCGATATCGCCAGCCTTTTTGCCAGCCAGAGGCGACGTGACGCCGGGGAAGAGATAGGAAGGGCGGATGCAGACGCCTTGGTCGAAGGCGCGGCGCATGGGTAACAGCAACCCGTGCAGGGTTATGTGGTCCGGGATGTTGGGGTCGCCCACCGCTCCAAAGAGTATGGCGTCGGACCCATCCAGTGTCGCCAAACCATCCTCCGGCATCATCATGCCGGTCTCCCGGTAGTAGGCCGACCCCCAGGGATATTCGTTGTACTTAAAGTTGATTGAAGGGTTACCGGCGGCGATCGCCTGCAGCACCTTTTTGCCTTCCGCAATCACTTCGGGTCCCACGCCGTCTCCGGCAATCACGGCCAGGTTGTACTCTGCCATTTTTCATGCTCCTGAGATTTGGTATTGATGTATTCTAACTCGTTAAGGTCTCAGTTCGACTAGTAAGGGGGGACGCCCCCATCACAACCTTCCCCCTTTATGGGGGAAGGAGTCTGGTTTCGCTGTTAGACCGGAACTGACTGAAGCCCACCGCCCATCAGGCGAAAATGGTGCACCATCTCGGCGTCTGGGAAAGCTTCTCGGGCTTGGCGGAACGTCGACTTGCCACGTCTTTGCCGGGCGTCCAGCAATACTCCGATTATGGTGCCGCTGTGTCCAACGTTAACGCCTACGGCCCCAACGTCCTTGGCGAAGTCCTGAGCCGCCGCTAAGTGGGGTTTTGGCAGGACCTGCTGGCTGGCGACGGCGCTTGTCGTGGAGCCCTGCCCCACCAACGCCGGGTCGCCTAGACGCACTCCGGACCGGACCAACTCCAACGCCTCGGATGTTTCGGCCTGAACTGACTCCCACAGCGAACGCCGGTCAACTTTGTTGAACTCAATGGTATCGACTGCCCCACCGAAATCCAGAGCGACAATCTCCATGGGAGGAGGCGGACCCAAAGTCTCCGCAGTGCGCCCCTCACGATGGTCGAACAAAGCAACTCCGGGGAACATCACTCCGTCGGTGGGTTCCACCGACAGAGCGATCCGCGCCACGACATCCGGAGTCAACTCTACTCCTAAAGCCAAGCCGGTTGCGGCGACGGTTGCCGCCACATCGGCGGAACTGCTGCCCATGCCCTTGCTTCTCGGTATTGGGTTTCCCACGTTGATCCGGGCGGCCAATCCGCTCCGGTCCAAGTATTCCAGCGTGGCCAACAGGGCTTCCACGGCCTTGGAACAACCTTCGGTCGCTTCAATCTCTGGCGTATCCGAGTTCGAGACATTGTTATACAAGTCCACTCGTACTCTGGAGAAGAAGTCCACTGGACAGGTGACCAGGAAGTACATGCCGTCGCGGATGCCCTGAACCAACTCACCGCAGACCCCCGGCGCACGGACGATGGCGCTGCCCACCAACTCGCCATGGTCTTGAGCGGAGGTTTCGTTGGTATTTTGATCAGTGGTACTCATGAAGGAAATGCTCTAACAGGTCAGTTCTTGTCCGGGCTTTTTATCACCATCGGCACGCCGGCTACTACCAGATAGACCCTAGCAGCTGCGGCGGCGACTCTTTGATTCACCAGTCCCAGCAAGTCCTGAAACCGGCGGCCCAGAGGGAAAGGCGGCACCAGGGTAAGCCCTACTTCGCTGCTAACCATGACGATCGCCGCCGATGATCTACCACAGATTTCTATCATTTTCCCCAAAGATTCCTGCACCAGAGATTCCAGAATGTCACGCGGCTCATCTTCGTGTTGTTGCAGCAGATTGCCTACCCAAGAATCTAGGCTGTCTATCAGCACGACGCCGGGGGCATCCGCCGCGCTGAGAGCGATATCCAGGCTCTTCGCCAGGTCGATGGGAGCCTCTAAAGTCCACCAGTTGTCCGGCCGGGATTCCCGGTGACGGTGGATACGTTGCTCCATCTCAGGGTCGCTGGCTAGTCCGGTGGCCACGTACAGAACCGGCTTATCCTCTTCTCTGGCCAGCTTCTCCCCAAATTCACTTTTGCCCGATCTCACTCCCCCCAGAACCAATGACAGCCGACTCTTCATCAGCGGCCGGAGGCGGCATTGTCGAAGTCGCGAGCAAGACCGGACATCTGGTATATCTGGTCCATGTTAAGGCTGCCTCGGACCCAATCGGCCAGCTTGTCGAATTCACCGTCCATGCTTATCACGTCGTCGCTGGAGGGCAGGGTGACACCTTTGCGCCGGGCCAGGGCTTGCAATAGCGCCTGCCGCAGACCGGTGTTATGAAACAGCCCGTGGATGTAGGTGCCCATGACCCAGCCGGTGGAATCCAACGATCCATCCATGGCGTTATCTTTGGTCACTGCTAGGTCGGAACGGTCGTCGATGGCGAAGGGTACTCCCACTCCATCTACTACGGTCCTGCCCATATGTATCTCATACCCCTGAACGGGCAATCCTTTCGCGCCAGCCAGAAGACCTAAGTCCAATGAAACCTTCCCGGTTACCCGGTGGGTTTCCTTGGAACCGGCGAAGGTGGTAGTCATCGGCAGTAGTCCCAGGCCGGGCAACTGGGTTTGGGTGGATTCCACACCGTCAGGGTCGCGAACTTCCGACCCTAACATTTGATAACCGCCGCATATGCCAACCAGCGCGCTTCCGTTGGCGTGAGCTTCTCGGACCGCTTGGGTCAGGCCTTGCCTATCCATCCAAGCCAGGTCTGGAATGGTAGTCTTGGTGCCGGGCAGGATAATCAAGTCGGGACGGGCCAAATCTTGCGGCGAGTCTACGTACCTGAGGGTCACGCCGGCTTCCATCGCCAGTGGGTCAAAGTCATCAAAGTTGGAGATGTGGGGGGCTTGGATCACGGCGATGTCCAGCACTGCGTTGCCCTTGACGCGCATGGGCAGATCAAGGGCAACCGAGTCTTCCTCGGGAATATGAATGTCCCGGTAATGGAACACCACCCCGGTCACCGGGATGCCGGTGCGGTCCTCAAGCCAGGTAAGACCGTCGGTCAGCAGGTTGATGTCGCCACGGAACTTATTGATGACGAACCCCTTGATTGCCTCCCGTTCTTCAGGCTCCAGCAGTTCCAGAGTTCCGACCAACGATGCAAAGACACCGCCGCGGTCGATATCTCCGCAGAGCAGCACCGGGGCATTGGCGTAAAGGGCCACCCGCATGTTCACAATCTCGGTGGCTTTCAGGTTAATCTCAGCCGGACTGCCCGCACCCTCAATCACCACGATGTCGTATTGATCTCTAAGAATGTCCAATGACGTGTGCACCGACTCCCAGAGATGGGATTTTAACTCGTAGTAGTCCATGGTCTGGGCCGACGTGTAAGGGCGGCCCATCAAGACCACTTGAGAGCGTTGGTCCGTCTCCGGCTTCAGGAGGATGGGGTTCATCTCTACCTGCGTTTCTACCCCGGCGGCCTGAGCCTGGACCGCCTGCGCCCGGCCAATCTCGCGGCCATCGGGAGTGACGTAGGAGTTGTTGGACATATTCTGGGCCTTGAATGGCGCGACCCGAAAACCGTCCTGACGGAAGATGCGGCACAGAGCCGACACCAGCACGCTCTTGCCGACGTGGGAGGCGGTACCTTGGACCATTAGCACACGACCGGGCATATCCAGTCCTTATCCAACATATAACGGGTTTATGATGCGTCGCCCAACCCGTTGAGATGAGATACATCGTTAAATAGTCTCAATACGGCGTTGTCGGCATAGGTGTCGATGATGGACAGGCCGCAATTGGCAATCATGAACCGCCAAGTTGCTTCATCGGAAAAGCCCATCCAGGCAATGAGGGCGCCTCTCAGCGAACCACCATGTCCCACCACCAGCACTGTCTGTTTCAAATGGTCTTGGAGGAACCCGTGGGCCCACCCAGCCATCCGCTGGTTGGTACCCCGGAAGGTTTCGCCGCCGGTGGGGGCGAAGTCCAGGTTCTTGACCGTGGAATCGGCGAACATCTCGGGATACTGAGTCTTCCTCTCACGGGCGGTCAGACCTTCGAACACGCCGTGGCCGCGCTCCCGCAGCTCCGGGATGGGGTTCAAGACCACGTCCCGGCCTTCTAGGATGTGCTTAGCCGTTTCATGAGCCCGGCTCTGGTCGCTACTGTAGGCGACATCGATGGACGTATCCGCCAAGCGTTCTGCAATCATCCGGGCCTGTTGGTGGCCTATCTCAGATAAGGGAGTGTCAACGGTTCCTTGAAGCCTCCCATCCAAGTTCCAAGCGGTCTCACCGTGCCTAACTAGAAGAAGTTTACCCATAAATTATTCACGTAGCTTCCAAGAAACTTTCTATCAGATGGCGTGAGTCTGTGCAGGGCATTTTAACAGAGTAGCGGCCCCGATGTGCCCGGGCAAAACCTGTCCACTGGCATACAACATTTTGTATATTTGGCGGGCTTTATACCACATCTTGACAATATGCGATATTATGTATACAGTATATGGACCCATAAGAAGGGAGGATTGTGATGGAAGCCTATTGCGTCAAGTGTCGAAGCAAGCGCGAGATCTCTAACCCCCAGGCTATCACCATGAAGAACGGCAAGCCTGCGACATCGGGCACGTGCCCCTCTTGCGGGACAAAGGTATTCCGGATCGGCGCCAGCCGCTAAGGTACCTGGTCTCCAACCCCTAAGATTTATCACGGCAAATCGCGTTCCAAGCTGCCAGGCCTGGAATGCTGGAACATATACCGGTGTACGGGAGCCACACTCCCGTACACCGGTATACACCAATTAGTTGTTGCGAACCTCCAGGGCCTCGATATTAGGTTGTTTCGAAAGATTGAGGCTAGATAGGGGCAATCTTATGATTGGCTTTTAACTGAGGGACATTGACTAAAGTGTTTGTTATTGTCAGCCTGACCCATCACGGTTCGGGCGTATTCGTGTCTTAGGCATCCCGGCCCCATGTCCCCAACGACCTCCCAACTCGTCTCCCCCTTTCCCATGGCGAACTCCCTCACCTGCTAGTATCATGTTACCTTGCTAGAACGTGGCCAGTTTATGAAGCTGCCTGCGGTACTCAAATCAACTTTAGAGGTGCAATGATGGCTCAACCCCAAGCAGCGCCGTGGCAGACCATGTTGGAACAGAACGCTCCTGACTTGCTGAAGAACGTCGCCGGCGTCAGAGAAACGGTTCTACAGGAAGGCGCTCTTTCATTAAAAGTTAAAACCATGATGACCATGTTGTGCGACGCATTACTTGGACACGCCGATGGCGTGGCCACCATCGCCAATCGGGCAAGAGCAGCCGGAGCCACAGAGGAAGAGATTGCCGAGACCGTGGGTGTCGCATTCCTGTTCGGTGGGATGCCGGCCTTGGTTACCGCGGCCAACGCCTTCCGCAAGTAGCAGCCGCGCCTGCCAGGACTTTTTACTATCGTAAATCAGACCCAGTCTAACAATCGAGGTTCTGACATGACGCCGACGGATAACATCGTTTATTTCAATGGCGAACTGAAACCGGAAAGCCAGGTTGGCATCTCCATCCGCGACCGGGGCTATCTGTACGGCGACGCCGTGTTCGACGCTACCCGCACCTTTAATGGCACGCCGTTCAAGCTGGGCCAGCACATCCACCGGCTCTACGACTCGCTACGGTACCTGCGCATCGACGTGGGCATGGAAGAGAGCGAGATGGAGCGTTGGTCGAGAGAGGTGGTCGAGCACAACTACCCCTTACTGCCCTCCAACCAAGACTTGTGGGTGATGCAGCGAATCACTCGGGGATTGGAGTCTCCCGGTCCCGACGACCGGCAGGGACCCACGGTGTTGATCGAAACCCACGCCATCCCCTTCGCCCGCCGCGCCCCTCTATATATGGATGGCGCGAAGGTGATAACTCCGTCGGTGCCCCGGATTCCGCCCCGGTTCGTCAGCCCGCGGGCCAAGACTCACAACTATTTGAACCTGATTCTGGGAGAACTTGAAGCCCAGGCCACCGAGCCCGACGCCTGGGCGGTGCTGCTGGACGAGAACGGAAACCTGACCGAAGGCCGAGGCTCCAACATCTTCCTGGTCAAAGACGGAGTGGTGTCCACGCCTCAAGGGCAATTCGTTCTTGAGGGCATCACCAGGGATACCGTGATGGACTTGGCTAGAGGTCTAGACATGACCGTGGAAGAGAAGGACATAGACCTGTTCGACGCCTACGTCGCCGACGAGGCCTTTCTTACCTCCACCAGTCTTTGCATCTGCCCGGTCTCGGCGGTCAACGGCACCCCCATCCGGGATGGCAAAGTGCCGGGACCGGTCACCCAGCGTCTTATGTCCGCCTTCAGCGATCTAGCGGGCATGGACTATGTCGACCAATATCTATCCCATCTATCCTGACTTAAAGTTCCCCAGTGGAGGACGATATGCCTGACAATCTGGACCAAGTACTGGAATCAACCCAGTCCGAGCGCCTAGCCACCGATTTCGTGTTTACCGAAGGACCCCTGTGGCACCCCGACGGCCATTGGCTGTTCGTGGACGTCCGCCGAAGTTTGATGTTCCGCGTCACCCCCAGCGGCGAACTCGAGACATTCCGGGAGGACACTAACGGAGCCAACGGGTTGACCTTCGACCTGCAAGGCCGTCTGATTATGTGCGAGGGTGACGGCCGGAAAATCTCCCGCCAGGAGCCGGACGGCTCAATGACGACCCTGACGGAAACCAGCGAGGGCAAGCGGCTGAACCGCCCCAACGACTTGGTCACCCGCTCCGATGGCAGCGTTTACTTCACCAACCCAGGCAACCGCATCGATCCCTCGGTCCGGGAGATTGACTTCAGCGGGGTCCACCGCATCGCCCCCGACGGCTCGGTTACCGCCGTAACCGGCGAACTGATATTCCCCAACGGTCTGGCCTTATCCCCCGACGAAAGTATCCTTTACGTAGCCATCACCCGCCGAGACGACGGTTGTATTCAGGAGAAAGAACGGGGAGAGGAGTGCACCCACCAGGTGATACGGGCTTTCGACGTTGCCTCCGACGGTTCCCTGAGCAACGAACGGGTCTTCGCCAACCTATTCTCGGCTCATGACGGCGTACCCGACGGCATGAAAGTCGACACCGAGGGCAGAGTCTACTGCACGGGCCCCGAGGGAGTCTGGGTCTTCGATAGCTCCGGCGCTCACCTGGGAATCATCCGTCTGCCGGAGATTCCGGCCAACTGCGCCTGGGGCGGCCCGGACAACCAAACCATGTTCTTCACCGCACGCCATTCGGTCTACACCATGCGCATGAAGACGCCGGGCACCCGGATCCCCAGCGCCTAATCTGTTCCAGGGCCATCTAGGCTAGTGAATTGGCATCTTCTATGAATAACGAATATGACGCCATCGTCATCGGCGTAGGTGGCATGGGCAGCGCTGCCCTGTACCATCTGGCCCGCCGCGGACTCCGGGTCTTGGGCATCGAGCGTTACGACATCCCCAACGACATGGGGTCGTCCGGTGGCACAACCAGAATGATTCGCCTCTCCTACCACGAGCACCCCTCCTACGTGCCCCTGGTTCGCCGCGCCTACGAGTTGTGGCAACAACTGGAGAACGGCTTTGGAGAACGGCTGCTGGTCACCACCGGTTCCATCCGAGCCGGGGTTGAAGACAGCCCCATGTTCGTTGGCTCCAAATTGGCTTGCGACACGCACAACCTTCCCTATCAGATACTGGAGGGTCCAGAGGTGAACCAGCGATTTCCGGGGTACCAACTTCCAGAAGATATCCTGGCGATATACCAGGCCGACGGCGGATTCCTGAACTCGGAGCGGTGCATCGTTGCCCACGTATCCGGCGCGCTGGAGTTGGGAGCCCAGGTCCATGGCCGAGAGCACGTTCTTGACTGGGAGCCGGTCGACGCAGGGGTGCGCGTGGAGACGGACCGGGGCAGCTACACCGCACGCAATCTGGTGGTCTGCGCCGGAGCCTGGGCAGCCAAGATGGTTCCGGAGATCGCCCGATGGGCCATACCCGAACGACAGGTGTTGGCCTGGTTCCTGCCTTCCCGTCCCGAACTGTTCCGTCCTGAAGCCTTCCCCGTCTTTGGCATTGAGGTTGAGGAAGGCAGGTACTACGGATTCCCCAGCTACGATATACCCGGCTTCAAGGTGGGCAAATACCATCATTTGTCCCAGGACGTTGATCCGGACACCATGGACCGGGAGGTGCATCCCGAGGACGAAGAAACCCTTAGGTCTTTCACCAACCGGTATTTCCCAATGGCCGCCGGACCCACCCTGGCTATGAAAACCTGCATCTTCACCAACACTCCTGATGGGGACTTCATCATCGACATTCACCCCGAATACCCGCAAGTCAGCATCGCCGCTGGATTCTCCGGCCACGGCTTCAAGTTCTGCAGCGTGGTGGGCGAAATTATGGCCGACCTGGCGCAAAAAGGCGAAACATCCCACGACTTGAGCCTATTTCGGCTGGACCGGTTTGGCATGACTGTAGAAGGGGATTCTTAGGCTTGGCATGAATCCCCAACCCAGCGAAAGGGGAGAGCTCTTAGGCCACGGTAGGACTGCGGATATTTTCGCTTAGGGAGAGCGCCAGATACTCAAGTTATTCCACGAAGGTTCGGATATAAGGCCGGTAGAATTCCTGCTTGCCGCCTAGCTTCCACTGTGAGGGTGATGACCGATGGACCCCAAATAGGCCTTATCGTACCTCGGTTCGAGGAGCTCTCCGCTTTTTATCAGGCTGCTGATCAGATGGGATTCCACTCATTGTGGGTTACCGAGATGCTGTTCAATCGGGCCTGGACGGGTTCGAAGGGACTGGACTCATTTGGCGTCCTGACCGCCGCTGCCAGCGTTACGTCGCGGATAAGATTGCTGACAGCGGTGCTATGGCCCTTGCATCAGCCAATATTGTCGTTCGCTGATGAGATGGCCAATATCGACAATCTTTCCGGTGGACGCTTGAGCCTGGGACTCTCCAATGGTTCCTGGCCGGGAGAGGGAGACCGGGACGGCTCTCGTACCAAGGCAGGAGGCCGGCTGCAAGAAACAATCACGGTGCTGAAATCACTGTGGCTTGAGCCCGAGGTTTCTTTCAAGGGTAGCCACTTCAATCTGGAAGGAGCCTCTCTCGACACCAGGCCTATCCAGAATGGAGGGATCCCGATCCTTGTCGCCGGCGTCACCAGTGCCTCAGTGAACCTAGCGGCCACCCTAGCCGACGGCTGGGTCCACCCATCAGGAGGCGCTCCTGAGTGTATAGAGCGGGGTTGCCAGATCGTGAAGCAGGTGGCCGAAAGGGCCGGGAGGGATCCTGACTCTTTGGATCTGGTAAAAGTTATCTACCTTTCTATAGACGACAACAGAGCTAAAGCCCGGGAGCGCATCGCGCCGTTTTTAGAAGGTTTCTATCGGGGCCGGTACGACGTGGACAGTTGGTGCGCCTTCGGACCGCCGGCGGATTGTGCCGCATTCATCAAGAGATTCCTGGATGCCGGATTCACGACGGTGATGCTATGCCTGGTGCCACCAGATGCCGAACATCTGGAGCGGTCGCACCGCGAGGTAATGCCACTGCTCATATGATTCCAAAATCGTTTTAGTCGTAAGCCACCGGGGATGGTATGATGGGCCGACGCCCTGACTCATCTGAGGAGAACCATGAAAATCACCGACATCGAAGCCATCGCCGTAGTGTGGCCGGCTCCTGAGAAGCATTTCTGGACCGCTTTCCGGCCCATCGGCCGAGTCAGCGAGATGGTGGTGCGAGTACACACCGACGACGGCATCATAGGCATCGGAGAAGCCCACGGCGCTGGCATGCCCTTCCCTGGCATCTACCAGCAGAAAGAGGACGGCACAATCGAAGCGTCCGGGGCCTCCCGCATCGTCGTCGATGTGCTCAAGCCTTTGCTAGTGGGCGAGGACCCCTTGGATACCGAGAGGCTTTGGGAAATGATGTTCCGTCTTAACCATCACGTGGGTTGGGCCAGCAAGGGCTGGGGCCGCCCACAAATCATGACTGCGATGGCCGGAGTAGACATCGCTCTATGGGACATCAAGGGCAAGGCAGCCCGCATGCCCGTTTACAAGCTCCTGGGCGGCACCAGGAACACGGTACCCTGCTACATCACCGGCGGCTACTACCAGGAGGGCAAAACCACCGAAGACCTGACCCAAGAATGCGCGTCCTACGTTGATATGGGCTACAACGCCATCAAGCTGAAGATTGGCGGCGTATCGGTGGAAGAGGATGTGGAGCGCGTCGGGGCGGTGCGAGACACCGTGGGTCCAAACGTGGATCTGATGCTGGACGTCAACGAAGGCTATGACGTGCCCACCGCCATCCGGGCCGCTCACCTGATGGAACCCTTCAACATCCGTTGGTTGGAGGAACCGGTTCATTGGTACGACCGCGTGACCGGGCTGGGCCAGGTCGCGGCCTCTACCTCCATCCCCATCGCCTCCGGAGAGAATGCCGCCCACCGGTGGGACGCCAGGGATCTCATCATGCAGGGTGGAATCAGAGTCATGCAGTTTGATTGCACCCGCTCGTCGGGAATCACCGAATGCCTCAAGGTGGCGTCGCTTTGCGCCATGCAGAACGTGCGCCTGGCTCCGCACCACGACCCGCAGATCCACGGCCACTTGGTCGCGGCGCTGCCGGTGGGTGAGATTCTTGAGACATTCCCCACGGCCGAACGGGACCCGGTATGGGCCGAACTGTTCACCGTTCGCCCGGAGATTCACAACAGTGAGATGACGCTGCTGGACCAGCCGGGCTGGGGAATTGAACTGAACGAAGATACTCTCCAAGCCCGGGGCGCATGGGCATAGCAACAGGTCATCCCGGCATTGTAGACAAATTAAGCGGGTGCTACACTGGTTCAGTAAGATGAGCTATCTGAACATCACCGAAAAGCCGGACGTCAAGCTAAAATACCTCATCATGGCCTTCGCCGGGTGGGCTGACGCCGGTGAAGCCGCCACCAACACCGTAAAGTACATCAGGCGAAGTCTATCGGCCCGTAAGTTCGCCGATATCGACCCTGAAGAGTTCTACGATTTCACCCAGACACGCCCATATTCCGTCCGGACCAAAGAAGGCGCAAGGCGCGTCAACTGGCCCGCCAACGAATTCTTTTGGGCGGTGCTGCCCGGTACTAACGACGGTGTGATGTTTTACCTGGGCGTGGAACCCAACCTGCGCTGGCGAACCTTTGCCAACAGTATCGCCGGGCTGGCCAAGGAACAAGGCGTTGAAACCGTGGTCCACTTGGGCGCTCTTCTCGACGCCGTGCCCCACTCCAGAAAAGTTAGGTTGACCGGCACGTCCACTGGGACAGACATGAGTGACCTGATGGAAGAGTTCAGCTTCCGGTCTTCCAACTACCAAGGACCAACCGGCATCAGTTCCGCCGTCTTGGAAGCCTGCACCAAGCAAGAAATGGGTTATGCCTCACTTTGGGGACACACCTCTCACTACCTGCAAGCAGCGCCCAACTATCGGGTCAGCTACACGCTGACCCAAACCCTGGCCAAGTTCCTTAACCTGCCCTTGGACCTGGAGGAACTGCGTTCCGCAGCAGACCTTTTTGACGAAGAAGTAGCCAAAGCTATTGCCGAGGACGAGCAAATCAGCTCCTATGTAAGCAAGCTGGAAACCCAATACGACGAGGCGTCCCCAGCCGCGGAGATTCCTGACCCCTCGGAAATGGTAAAGGACTTGGAACAGTTTCTAAGGACTCAACAACGCCGCCGCCCCGGAGACCCCCAGCCCTAGCCGTAGTCCACCCCCCTTTCCCTACCGTTCCCAAACCTCAACCTCGTAATACCCTCATCCGGATTCTTAATCAAGA
>CAXEOX010000069.1:0-16561 GCA_963997925.1 uncultured bacterium | reverse complement strand
CCAACGCCATGCTCCTATGCGTCACCGAGATGAACTCCCGCCAAGAGATCGACGCACTAGTAGAGGCGCTGTCGGAGTTCGGATCATGACCGGCGGCGGGAACCGGGACACCACCAAGCTACTGATGGAACGCAGCGTTCCCGGTCGGGTGGGAGCAGTGCTGCCCGGATCGGACGTGCCCACCCAATCCCTTCCCGACCCATCGTTGCTGCGCACGGAATTGGACTTGCCGGAGGTATCAGAGCCTGAAGTCGTGCAGTATTTCACTGCCTTGAGCCAGCGCAACTTCTCCATCGACACCCACTTCTACCCTTTGGGTAGCTGTACCATGAAGTACAACCCCAAGATTAACGATGAGGTCTCATTCCTGCCTGGATTCGCCGGGATCCATCCGCTACAACCACCGGAAACGGCCCAAGGAGCGTTGGAGCTTCTATTCCGGCTCCAAGGATTCCTGGGAGAGATAACGGGTATGCCGGGGGTGGGGTTATCCACCCTCGCCGGAGCCCACGGTGAACTGGCCGGGATGTTGATGATACGAGCCTATCATCAGGCTCGAGGAGACACCCACCGGCGCAAAGTCTTGATTCCGGACAGCGCCCACGGGACAAACCCCGCCTCGGCGGCCATGGCTGGGTTCGATGTAGTCACCGTAGTATCCGACGATCAAGGTAACGTGGACCTGAAGGCCCTTCGCGAGTTGGCCGGGGAAGACCTGGCCGGTGTAATGATTACCCTACCCAGCACATTGGGGCTGTTCGACACCGGAATCGTCGAAGTTTGCCGGATCGTTCATGAAGCGGGCGGGTTGGTGTATGGCGACGGCGCCAACATGAACGCCTTGCTGGGCCGGGTGAAGCTGGGAGACTTGGGGTTCGACGTCATCCACCTGAACCTGCACAAGACCTTTAGCACGCCCCATGGCGGCGGCGGTCCCGGCTCAGGGCCCGTCTGCGTGGCCAACTCCCTTTTACCCCATCTTCCGGCTCCAGTGATAACCCGAAGCGGCGGAGACGACTCGCCGATATACGGTTTCTCTACTCCGGAGCAAACCATCGGCAAATTGAGTGGTTTTCACGGTAACTTCGGCGTGCTGGTTCGTGCCTTCACCTACATATTGTCTTTCGGCGCCGAGGGGATGAGCGCCATCAGTGGAAACGCCGTATTGAACGCC
The DNA here is from genome assembly GCA_963997925.1 of uncultured bacterium. Classification (GTDB taxonomy): domain Bacteria; phylum Chloroflexota; class Dehalococcoidia; order Lucifugimonadales; family UBA3495; genus UBA11650. Next base: position 15,387 of record CAXEOX010000069.1, on the reverse strand, counting down.
AACTACCTGATGGAAGCGCTCAAGGACACCTACTACCTGCCCTACGACCGTCGGTGCATGCACGAAGCCGTCTTTTCAGCAAACTGGCAGAAAGCCCGAGGGGCCAGCGGGCTGGAGATAGTCAAGCGGCTGTTGGACTACGGGTTCCACGCCCCGACGTTGTACTTCCCGATGATAGTCCCGGAAGCACTGATGATTGAACCCACCGAGTCCGAGACCCGGGAAACCCTGGACGCCTTCATCCAAGCATTGAAGGATATAGACCGGGAAGTGACGGAAGACCCAGATCTGGTGCGTGGCGCACCTTACACCACCCCGGTTTCCCGCCTGGACGAGGCCACCGCCGCCCGCCAGCCGGACTTAAGATGGCGGGCTACGGCGTAAACAAAAAAACAGGATTGAGCCGAAGCGGGGTCCTTCGACAAGCTCAAGCCGAACGGGAATAAAACCTGCAGTTCGTGGTGAGCCCTTCAGCAGGCTCAGGACAGGTCTGTCGAACCACTGCCCCAATAGCTCTAACTCCCGCTTTTCTCCGCCTCCAAAGCCGCCTTCAGTACCTCTTCGTCGACCCTTACTTCCACTCCGGCCCGCTCTTCTTGAAGCAGCATGGCCACTCTGGAATCCCGGTCTCCCCATCCCCGGTTCATGGCCTCGGTCATTTCCTGTAACACCAAGTTGGCCAGACGCATGGGCACGTCGTATTCCCGGCCCACGCTGACGGCCAGATCCACGTCCTTCCGGGCCAGACGCAGGGCAAAGTCCGGCGGGTCGAACTTTCCGGGCAACAGGTGTTCCGCCAACCCCTCAAAGGTTCCCCGTCGGCCTTGCGCTCCCCGCCGCACCGCTTGCCATAGGGCCAGGGGTTCGACCCCTGCTTTTACGCCCATGGTGAACACTTCAGCCAAGCCTGCCTGAATTACGTAACCGGCGCAGTTGTGAACCAGTTTGGCCACCGCGCCGCAACCGATGGGCCCCACGTAGTAGGCTTTGTCGCCGATAGCGTCCAACGCCGACTTACACCGATCAAACACATCCTTGTCGCCGCCGACCCAGATCGCCAGGTTCCGGCTCTCGGCGCCTCTTGGGCCCCCGCTGACCGGAGCGTCCAACACTTGGACTCCTTGCCCTGACGCTATGTCGTGAAGACGCCGGATCAGGTTGGGTGTGCTGGTACTCAGGTCGAAGTAGACCTTTCCGGAGGACATACCCTGGAGAATGCCGTCGTCGCCAAGGAACACCGCCTCAACCTCGGTGGGGCCGGGCAGGGAAGTGAACACGATGTCGCTGGCCTCGGCAACCTCTCTGGGCGAGTCCGCCCAAGTGGCTCCGGCTTCCAGGTGCCGTGTAGCCGACTCCCGGCGTATGTCGTGGACCACCAGTTCGTGTCCGCCCTGGATAGTGTTGAAGGCCATGCTTCCGCCCATGGTCCCCAAGCCGATAAATCCTACTTTCATCGTTTCCTCCTGAAGATGGGACCGCTCTTCACGCTCCCGCTCATCGCCCCATTATCGATTAGCGCTTTCCCCTCCGCAAGGGCCGAATGTGGACGGCGCAGCATGGGTTGGGCTATCCTAGGGGCAGTTGCTCAAATACACGTGGAATGGCGGGTTAGACATGGTTGATCAGCAGGAAAAACTTTGGGATTATGACGCAGTGGAGGCTGGGCAGGCCGGTCCCACCACCGAAGTAAAGATCACGGCGGAGAACATCGCGGAATACGCTTTGCTCGCCCAGAACTCGGACCCCAGGTTTCAGCGTCCGGGCGTCAGCGCCGAATTTGACGGGGCTCTGGTGGCCATGCCCACCATGGTCATCACCTATGCCCCACTGATGCGTGAAGAGATCGCCGAGGCCAACGGATTCGTGGCTCAGGAGCGGTCCACCACGGCTCGCAGCCAGACCCCCTTCGCCAAATGCGAGGTACGTTGGTGGGGTCCGGTTAAGGCCGGAGACACCATCACCGGCAGCAGACGAGTTCTGGAAAAATATGATCGGAGGGGCAGCAAGTTCGTGACCTTCCGGGTGGAGGCGGCTAACCAGAACGGAGAAAAAGTGGCCGAGTACGATTACACCTGCATCTTCGGCTATGCCCAAGGCAAGAAGGCGGTCCCCCAAGACCGCGGTTCCGCCGATCCACAACCCGTCACCGGCAGTTCTGAAGGCCAGGAGCCGGATGCATCGGCTTTGCTAGCTTTCGACGGACTGTACGAAGGAACCGAACTGGCGTCGATGTCCGTTTCCGAAAGCCAGGAAATCATCAACCGGAAGTCGGATTTCCGATTGAGCGGGAACCCTAATCCAATCAATATTCACAACAACGAGGAATTCGCCCGTCAGAACATCTTCAGCGGCACGGTAGTCTCCGGCCCGGCCGCCATGTCCTATCTGGACCAGATGTTGCAGAAATCATTCCCCTTGAGTGCCTTTTACCAGGGCGGACAACTGCTGATGCGGGCCATCGAGCCCTTCCGCGCCGGTGACACGGTGACTTTACAGGGGGAAGTAATTTCAAAAACAGTAGAAAGCGCCGACCGCATCGTCGAGTGCCGGATAAAGGGGATAAACCAGCGCGGCGACTTGGTCAACCTCTCCGACGCCAGGATGAATCTAGTCGTCTAGATCCGGGATAGGATTTTCGGTTAACGCCCAGCGGGAATCCGTCCGTATACCCGGTCTGGGGGCACCAGAACCACAACGGCGTCCTGCTCAACCATCGCCCGATCATACTCTTCCCAATCGGGATGGTCCTTGTCGCCGCAAGCCTGGAAGACCGCCCGAAGCAGCACACGCAGCTCTTCAGCGGGAGTATTCCGGAGGTCGAACAACTGGGCCTGACCCTCGACGGCAACGCAGCCGCGCCAATCGTCACTAACCGAAAGAACCGTGCATTGCCGGTTCCGCCGCAGGTTTCGCACCTTGGCAGAGTTGCCTCGCACCGAGACGAACGCCGCTTTCCCCTCGTGAGCACCACACACCACAATACTGGTCTGGACGGCCCCGTTGCGTTGCAGAGTGCTGATTACTCCTCTGTGGTTAGTCTCCATGAAAGGTCGGGCATCCTCGAATTCCATATGTTCACCTCGATTCAACTTGCCCACACCGGGCATTGGTCAAAGGGCCCGAGCAGAAAATACCCAGGCCAAACCTCAAAAAGCTGGTATCTCCACTCAATTGTTATACCATAGTTGACCCGCCGGCGCTCTAAATCGAAACGGGGCCTTATCCGGACGAAATTTGAAACAACCTCTAAGTGAACAGCGACGTAGAATGATTATTCCCTTTGCACTGTTTCCGGTTTTCCCCAGATCTGAGATTGGTTATCCGTGGACTGTATCGATCTATCCCAGATTCACTGGCCCAACCACAGCATCCCAATCCCCGAGACAATCCGGGCGATGGCGGAACTGGTGAATGCCAGCAAGGTCAGATACGGCAGAGTAAGCAATTTTTCCACCATGAAACTGCGGGAAGCCTAGGGCGCCATGATCAGATATCCCGGTGTGTCCAATCAAGTCCTTTACAACTTAAACTCCCGCCGCATCGAGGAGGAATTGCTGCCCTACTGCCAGGAGCACCATGTCACAATTATCGCCGATGGCTCTCTGACCACCCCCCTCTCGCTTTCTTACGGACCATCGGCTCAAGGTCATAGAGCAGGTGACGGACCACTAAGACCCAAGAGGCTCTTAACTAGTGCACCTCTAGAACTAACGTAATCGTCATCCCGAAGCCCAACAGCGTCACCTGGAGTGAAGAACTGTACCGCATCGAGCTGGCGTCTGTCTCCGGCACAGGTCCGGACTCTGGACGGAGTCTTCGCCTAGTGAGTCCTGCTGGAGTAAACCCTACCCTCAAGTTGACAAACCATGGGGGGCACGCTAGGGTAGCCACTGGGCTATCGACTCACGCCTATGTCTCCAACTCTGGCATTCTCCCCTTGCCCGGTTTCGCATCTCACAAGTCTCGGTCTTGATTAGATATATGCCAAACCAACCCTTAGAACCCGCGGGCACCCAGGAGTTGATCATGCGGCCCAGTTTTGAAACAGACCATGAGCTCCCTAACGCTGACTCTCCAGACTCGCCTGGGGTCGCGGTTACACCACAAAACGGCGAATACACAATCTCGGTGAGGTCTCTTTGGAAGGTGTTCGGCAAGAACCCGGAAAGGGCACTGGAAGCCCGAAATCTTCAGAAAAGCAGAACGAAGATCCAACAAGAGCTTAATCTGGTGGTAGCCCTCAAGGATGTCACATTTGAGGCTCCTACCGGAGAGACTTTCGTTGTCATGGGCCTTTCCGGGAGCGGTAAATCTACCCTGGTGCGTTGTCTCATACGACTCATAGAGGCAACTTCGGGGGATATCCTTGTTGATGGGGAGAACATAATAGACTACGACTCAAACCAACTGAGAGACTTCAGGCGCTCAAAGATAGCCATGGTCTTTCAAAACTTTGGCCTGCTACCACACAAGAACGTTTTAGATAATGCCGCCTACGGGCTTGAAGTTCGTGGTGTGGGCAAGGAACAGCGGTACGAAGTTGCCTCAGAAATGCTGGCGAAGGTGGGATTGAGCGGCTGGGAAGGGTCCTATCAAAGAGAGTTGAGTGGCGGCATGCAGCAACGGGTGGGCCTGGCACGGGCCCTGGCCCTGGACCCTGAGATTTTGCTCATGGATGAACCGTTCAGTGGTCTCGACCCGCTGATCCGCCGCCAGATGCGGGGCGAGCTAGCCTCTCTCCAAGAAGAGATCCAGAAGACCATCATCTTTATCACCCACGACCTTGATGAGGCGGTTACGGTAGGCGACCGGATCGCCATAATGAGGGACGGGGAAATCATACAACTGGGCAGCCCGCAGGACATTATCATGAACCCCGTCGACGACTTTGTTAAGGAATTCACGCAGGGCATTCCCAAGACCAAGGTAATCAACGTCGCCAGTATAATCAGCGAACCAGCGCTGATTATAACGGATTGGCGACGCATAGAGAATTTGGTTGCTCAGATGAATCACGCAGGTACTGAATATGCGATTTGCGTGGATACCGACAACAAATACATCGGCGTTATCCCCAAGCAGAAAGTAGCACTCCTGGCTGGACGACCAGCCGGAGACCTCACCGACATTCTCCACACCGATGTGGCCACGGTACATCCGGAAACTCTGCTAGAACAAGCCCTCGCTGCTCTGGTGGATGTCACCATTCCCATTCCTGTAGTCGACGGAAGCAATTGCTTCCTGGGTGTAGCAGCGCATAGGGATATCCTTATGGTCGTCGCCGCCAACCTTTAGTCCCGGCCCTATTCGTTCCCACCCTCCGCCAGCTTACGCTCCTCAATATAAATAGAGATAGGCATCAGTAGCCGATGCCTGACCCCAATCTTGGCAGTCAATGAAAGCAATACGTTCATCACCCCTAAAAGATAGACTCGCCCAAGATGAAAGTAAAATCTTTGTGGACTGTGGTGAATACGGTCATAGAATTTCCATCTTCAGCGAAGCGAGTGAAATATGGGAACCAAAATCAGGAAGATCGCCAACCTAATCACCGGCAACGGTGCAACACGCGCCAGCGAAAATGCCGAGAGAATTCGCAAGATGGCCATAACCGCCGCCGTCCTCGGCGTTGCACTCCTGGCCTCGTTCCTTGTTCACAACAACGGCGTCACCGGTGCGCTAAAGTACCCGACGAACTTGGGACCTGAGCTTACCGGTCTCCTAGACGGGGGATTTCAGTGGATACTTGTAAACGGGGAATGGTTCTTTGACGCCATCAGCGACAATTTGAAGATTGCCCTCGGGAAATTGAGAGACTTCTTGGTCTGGATCCCGTGGCCCGTAGTCGTATCTTTGATCTTCTTGCTCGGCTGGAGAATAGCCTCCTTTGCCGTTGGAATAGGTTCAGCCCTGGGAATGGTAGCCATCGGATTGGTCAATCTTTGGGAGCCGGCAATGGTCACAGTAGCCATTATGATAGTATCAGTGACCATTGCCGTTGCCTTCGGCATCCCTATGGGCATATTAGCAGCAAGTAGTAACTCGGTGGAAAAACTAATTCGTCCTGTATTGGACGGTATGCAGACGATGCCCAGCTTCGTTTACCTAATCCCAGGCATCATGCTCTTTGGCCTCGGCAATGTGGCAGCAATTCTGGCGACTGTGCTCTACGCCCTTCCACCGTGTATAAGGCTGACCAACTTGGGGATACGGCAGGTCGATCCTTCAGTCGTGGAGGCCGGCCGGTCATTCGGCTCAAGCCCATTCCAGTTACTTTATAAAGTGCAGATTCCTATGGCCGTTCCGACCATCATGGCAGGGGTCAATCAGACCGTAATGATGGCCCTGGCCATGGCTACGATTGCGGCCATGGTCGGTGCAGGAGGCCTGGGTATAGAAGTGCTACGGTCTATGGGTCAACTTGAGGAAGGCGAAGCTTTCGTGGCTGGGACAGCAATCGTTATCATGGCGATTATCATCGACCGAATCTCCCAGGGATACGTCCTGTCACGCAGCGACAGTTGATCTCAGGCCCAACTCCACGCCAGGGCAGACTTGGAACAAGGGTAATAGAAAGGAGCCCCCGTCACGGCGGGGGCTCCTTTCGTCAGAACCGTAATCTGCTTTTCAGGGCGAGTCAGTTAATCCTCTTTGGCTAGGGCAGTTTTGACTTTGGCCCAGACATCGACAGGAACCCAGTGCTTCCAGGCATCGTTGTTCTTTAAATACCAGATCCCTGTGGCAGAGTAGATTTCTTCGCTCGATCGTCCTGCGTCTTTAAGTGCTGTTTTATTTTCACTGTACCATCCCTCTGCTGCCAGCTGGTTGCCTGCGCTCCAGTCCCAATTGTTGAAGAATGTAATCAATTCTGGAGCGTCTGCAACTAACTCAGTGTTCATCGCAATCATGATTTCCGATGCGGGGAATGCGCATCCATGCACAGGAGAGTTATCAGCGCATTCCGAAGGGTCTGGCTGTTCCAAATCTCGCATATCTAATTTGTGGGCTAACGCCGTTGGTCCCCAATAATAGAAGAGGATTGCGTCTTCTTTAGCAAATGCTCCTTCGATGGCAGCAGCCAAAGCCCCTGACGTACCAGGATCACGCAATACCACGTGGTCTTCCAAACCCATCCCAACTATTTGCCCTACTCCAGTGTCGGGTGAGCCATCTTGCATGGTACGACAACCCCAGCCAGCTATGCACCCGAGTAGAACTGCTTTACCACCATCTTGTTCGAACAAGGAATTGAATTTGTCGGTTTTCAAATCTTCGATAGAATCGAGTTCTGGGTTGGCATCCTGGAGATAACCCGGGACCAGGAAGGAACTTTGCCAGTTATCTTCCAGACTTTTGCCAACTGGAATCACTTCGCCTGCCTTAACAGCTTCATTCCACGCTGCATCTTGGTTGGGAAGCCAGATCTCCATAGTTATATCTACGTCGCCCTTACGAAGGCCTTGGAACAGGGGTAAGGTCGGACCTTCTATCTGTGAAGTGGGATATCCATAACCATGTTCGACAATATATCGGGCCACACCGTTCTGGACTAATGCGCTGTCCCAGTTCAAACCACCAAAAACGATTTCTCTTTTGTCCTTGACCGACGGTGCTATCTGGACCTCTACGATTTTCTCGACGGTTACCTCTTTTATGACCTCTACCGGAACTTCTTTGATGACTTCTAGGATAACCTGCTTTTCTACGGGTACCTCTTTGATAACCTCTTGCTTAATGATCTTTTCTACAGGTACCTCTTTGATGACCTCTTTGATGACGATCTTCTCTACAGGTACCTCTTTGATAACTTCGACTTGTCTGACAGCCTGATCGCTCCCGCCACACGCCGCAACCACCGCAAAAAGGGTAAGCGCGAAGATCAGAAGAATTACTTTCTTGGTCAGAAAATGGTGAATAACCACGTGCTCGCCTCCAATGTCATTGGCTGATTCCGCACCGACTACCCTATACTAGAATCGGCGGCGGCGTCAACACCCGAAATACCCGTGGCTACGCCTGGCAATCCCGATTTGCGTCCGCCTAACGACCAAGGGCTTTAGCGCGGCAGTCACTCTTGCCATACCTTCCACGGCTGCTCCCCATTGCGAGAGCGGGGAGAATAGCCACCAGCGCCCCAGCCGCGGCCACCCTTAGGAAATTGTGGAACAGGGACAGTCCGGCGGCGGTCAACTCCGCGTTGTACTCGGCCAGGTGCGCTTGAGCCTCCTCTGCGCTTTCCCCCGGTTCGGGCAAAGGAAACTCCAAGCCGGACATAAGCGTCTGGAAATGCTCCACTCCCCAAGCGGATAACGCCGCCAGGCCCAGTGTCATGCCCAACATGCGGGCAACCACTACCAGAGATGCGGCGGTGGCCCGGTAGTCGTCAGACACGGCGGTAAGGGCCTGCGTCATTATGGGCGAAATCACCAGACCAAATCCCAATCCGGCAACGGCCAGGTGCAGGGTCAATTGGGGGTCCCTCACGTCCAAGTCCCAACCACTGACCAACAACAGACCCAGAGCCGCCGATCCCAGCCCCGCAACCATAACCGGCCTGATTCCCACGCGGCCCAATAGGAGGCCACCAATCACCGCTCCCACTGGAATCGCGCCGGTCATTCGCAACAGCCACATGGCTCCGGTCAGCGGCGTCTTGCCCATTATCGTGTTGGCCATCAGCGGCACGGTTACCATGGCGATAATCAGGGATACTCCCACCAGTAGTTGGGCGCCGTTCGCTGCCAGAAAGGCTTTCGCCCGAAATAGAGCCGGCGAGAGCAAGGGTTGCTGCGCCCGGCGCTCAACCACCAGCAGAACCCCCGCCAGCGCCAGTCCCACACCTCCCATGACGAAGGGAACCGGTGACGACAAGGTGAACAGGCTGCCTCGCGATAACGCTAAAGAGACTAGCAGCAAGGCAGCCACCAGCAGGGCGCTACCCAAGTAGTCCACTCGCGCCTCACGGTTCGGTTGGTTGGGCAGCCAGAACAGGGCTAGGAACAATACCGCGCTTTGCGGGACGTTGAGCCAGAAGATCCACCGCCAGTTGGAAAGCTCGATTATCGCCCCACCGTAGGCCGGTCCCAGCATAGAGCCAGCCTCCGCTGCGCCTGCCACGATGCCCAACGCCAAGCCCCATTGCTTCCGAGGAAGGGCGCTACCAGCGATCGCCAACCCGATGGGCACGGTTGCGCCGCCGCCCACGGCCTGTATCACCCTGGCTGCCACCATCCATTCCAGGCTCTGGGAAACCGCTACCAGGCTGGTACCGATAACGAAAACCACCAATGCGACTTGATAGACCTTGGCATAGCCGTACACATCGGCAAGGCGGCCAATCACCGGCATCGCAGCGGTGTAGCCCAACAGATAGGCAGTAATGATCCAGGACGCCTGGTCGAGTTGGGTGAGGGAAATCTTCAGGTCCAACATCAGGCTTGGGAGAGCAGTCACCACCACCGTCTGATCCAAGGCGGTAACGAACGCGCCCAGTCCCACAACGGCTAGAATCAAGGGCGGCGGCAGAGTACGTGATGCTCCGGTCATCGAACTCGTACGTCTATTCCGGCGCAGCGATGTCTACCGGCACATTGATGTTGTCGATGGCCAGCAACCGCACGGTTTCCGGAATGTCACCGGTAAGAACCGGACCAGTGATGAGGACCCGGCGAAGCAAGGCGGCTTCCAGGTCCAGCCATAGTTCCAGTTCGACCTCAAGTCCCTCCGCAGCGCCAGGCACCAAAGCCGCCAACGCTTCAGAGGGCACCGATCCGGTTACACGTTGATATTGACGGCCGTCTATCTCTTCAACCCCCGAAAAGGACGGCCCGGCAACAGCCTCTATTATGCTAGCTAGAATTTGCCCGAAGTCCAAGAAGTTCACCGGCAGCGATTCCAACGGCACTGTGCGCCATTGTCCCGAGAAGAAATCAGTCATGTAGGCCTGTTCGCCGATGGTGATAACGTTGATTTCCACGAAGGTGCGAGGCACAGCCAATTCAGCCTCAACCGTCAGCCTGAGGCGATCGGGAATATCGACCACCCCAGTGGCTTTCTTCATGGACAAACCCGGCAGCAGTGTGGTGCTGCCAGTCTGGTGTTCCAGTGTGAAAGCTGCGGATTTTAGCTCCAGGAGATTAAGCACCGCGAAGGCGATGGCCGCTTCAGGGCTTGGAGTGGGCTCGGCGGTCGCCTCAGGTATCGGTGTCGGAGAAGTACCACAGCCGACGAAAAAGGACAGCAATGCTATAGCCGCTATGAGGTTGGCAAAGCTAGGGAGGTTTCTGATCAAAGTCCGGTATTGACTGGCTGTCAGACAGCGAACCGCTCTATAGGGGCGATTCAGCCGCCCAGCACCTAGTTCCACGACCAAAAGGCCAGGGACCCGGAGGCAACCTGCAAGGGCTCCGCAGCACCGTCGGTATCTACAACGAATATCTTCGGTCCGGGAGGGGTAGACCCGTTTCGGCCTTGAGTAGACCGGCCAGGAACAACAGACAGAACCAGTCGTGAGCTGTCGGGAGACCAAGGTGAGTGGGAGTAGGCGTATTGGTCAAAGAAACTCAGCGTCACCAACGTATCGCTTGACGGTTGAGCCCGCATAAGTTCCCGAGCCGCGCCTCCGGCCGCGCTTGCCGACCACCAAACGAACTCCCGGTTTTCACCATCCAATCCGGCCCAGGCCAGCTTAGTTCCGTCGGGAGACCAGTAGAAGGCGATGATGTTACCGTCGGCCACGGTTCTGGCGGGCCCACCATCACCAGGGATAACCCTTAGCCGATCGAAAGTCGGCGCAGCCAGGTCCTGCTGGTCCGCCACCGCCAAGTCTCCACTTACAGGGGACCACGCGAAAGCTGCCCGGGGACCAGCCTCGATGGAGCTGTTCGCTACAGCGGGAGCGTTTGTTTCAGCTATCGATATCGATCCCACGGACCCCCATTCTCCGATGTACGCCATCTTGCTTCCATCGGACGACAAGGCAGGCGCCCGGAATCCTGGATCCGCTTCTATCGGTTGTTCCGGCGAAGCGCCGAAGGGACGGGTTAACAGCTTCAACTCATCGCCCACGTGCATCAGCATCGATTGGCCGTCGGCCGCCCAGTGGAAGTACAGCGGCGCACCGGACTCGATAATCGTCGGCTCGGATAGGGATTCGGTGTCTACGGCAAAGAGAGTCAATCCCTGTGGAGTACTGGCAAGCACGGCCAAAGTCCGGCTATCCGGAGACCAGTACAGGTAATGGGGTGTTCCTTCAGCTACTAGAGCAGGGGCCTCATTCTGGAATACAGTCGAAGAGGTTCCAGTTGCTGCGTCTACGACCTGCACGGATATCTCGGGCTGCCCACCCTTAACCTCAACCAGAGAAGCCGCGAGTTTCGTTCCATCCGGTGACCAAGTCGGCCAAGAGTAAAATGTATTTTCGTCCAGCGGCTGGGCCATCACCGCTCCCAGCGGACCTCCCCGCAACTGAGAAGCCCCCGCCAGCTTCACTTCTCCGGAGCCGTCGGGATTCACCAGAAAGAGCTCACCTTCTGTGGTCATGAAGACTATCCGGTCTACCGCCACGGCTTCATTCTCTCCTGCTTCCGAATTCCCAACTTCCGAAACGGTCTCACTCTGTTCTTCTACCGCTTTGCCGGAACTCTGGCAAGATAGCAGCAGCGCAATCACCGAGACTACGATTATCCAGACGACCGGTTTCTTCTTGATCAAGACCATGATAGCCATTACATCGAAGAATAACCTGAACTAGCACCAATAGTCCGGCGGAGTCACAGGCCCATCTTCGCTGCCTCAGGATACCATCCGCCTAAACCCCTAGCAACGCAGCGGTCTCTACCCTGATGCTATTTATTTTCCAGTTGATAACTGACATTACCTTGTTGACAAACCGCTCTGTTATATCCACGATTATCCTCCCTATTCCGGCCACCCAAATCACACCGCCAGATATACCAACTCTCTCCGCTATCTATCAACGCCCCTGGCTGATTCCTCCACGCTCTTCCAAATGTTAACCATGGTAAAATAATAAGCAACCACGTGTGAAACCAGGCCTCCTGGCCAAGTTCTCCACACTATCAACCCTATTATTATTACTTTATTAGGTTACCTTCTTTTGATTGATACAGTTAGATTAAATGTTCATGCTGGTAGTGGCGGGAATGGCTGCATCAGCTTCCTGCGTGAAAAGTACCGTCCCAACGGTGGACCCAATGGTGGCGATGGGGGAACCGGCGGTAGTGCGTACATCCGGGGGGATAATTCGTTCAATACTCTCTTGCACCTGAAGTTCAATAGCACCATATACGTGGAGCGTGGTGGTCATGGGGGTGGCAAAGACCGTACGGGGCGCAACGGACAGAGTCAAATCATTAATGTTCCCATGGGAACTTTGATCTGGAAAGAAGATGAAGATGGGGAGAGGTACCTAGTAGCTGATATTTGTGACAATAATCCTGTTCTCGTAGCTGAAGGGGGCAAGGGTGGCTGGGGTAACACACGGTTTGTTTCGCCGACCAATCAGGAACCGTTATTAGCGCAGAACGGTGAACGTGGTGACCGGTCGATTCTATTCCTTGAGTTGAAGTTGTTGGCCGATGTGGGGTTGCTTGCTTGTCCCAATGCGGGTAAGTCCACACTAATCTCACGTTGTTCAAGAGCTAAACCTAAGGTCGCCGATTATCCCTTCACTACGGTGGAGCCGGTATTGGGTGTGGTGAGCGCTCATGGTCAAGACTTCGTGATGATGGAAGTTCCTGGCCTTCTGGAAGGAGCGCATGCGGGAATAGGACTGGGACATCAATTCCTACGTCATGCGGAACGGGCTAGGGTCTACGTGCATATCCTGGATGGATTGGCCGACGATCCGAGTGAGCAATACGAGATGCTCAACAACGAACTAAGGCTGTTCAGCGAGAGCCTAGGCGGAAAACCTCAGGTGGTCGTTGTTAACAAGATAGATGTGACTGAGGTAAGAGAAACTCAGGGAGAAGTTACTGCATTGATCCGGGAAAAGGCAAAAGAGCAAGGGCTCGACGACTTAGACGTGTTATTCATGTCCGCGGTTACCGGTGAAGGAGTGAACGAACTCCTAGGAAAGATTGTCGAACTTCTTGCTAAAACGGCCAAGGAAGCCGAGGAGGCGGAAGCGGCAGCGGATGCTGTTCCGGAGCCGGTGCAGTGGGGAAGGAGCAAGAGAACAGCAAACCGAATCACCAAGATTGTCGGGGGATTCGCTGTTGAATCCCAAGAGCTTGAGCGGTTGGTTGCGATGGCGGATACCAGAGACAGACGGGTTCTCTTGCAGCTTTGGGACCAGATGAACAAGAACGGTATAGCCCGAATGTTAGAGGAAGCGGGTATCGAGGCTGGAGATACGATTCTTATAGGTAAAGCCGAGATATCGTGGTTCTAGCGTGCGGGTAGGTGTTCTGGGTGGTACTTTTGATCCAGTGCACCTGGGCCACCTAGCGATCGCTGAAGAAGTCCGGATCAAGTTAGATCTGGATAGGGTCATCTTCATTCCTGCCGGTCAGCCACGGCTAAGAGCAGATGAGTACCTCACTCCCGCAATTGACCGCCTGCGAATGGTGGAGCTGGCAACCGGGGATAACCCCCATTTCCAGGTATGTGATATTGAGATTCAGCGTAGCGGGCCAACCTATACCGTGGATACGCTGGTCGAATTGGGACAGCGCTTTGGCCCGGACACCTCACTGTACTTCATCGTTGGCGCGGATATCCTGGGCCAATTTCATCGCTGGAAGGACCCGGAAAAGGTCTTGGATGCCTGTCACTTGGTAGTTGTATCGCGCCCAGGGCATCAAGACGATGATTGGCCGGAGTGGTTTCAAGGCGCTGATTCGGCCAAGGACAAGGTAACCCAGCTAGAGATACCGATGGTCGATATCAGCGGCACTGAGATTCGGCGTCGCGCTAGTCTTGGGGAATCTGTCCGTCACCTAGTTCCTGACTTGGTTGCGGAGTATATTCAAGACCGGAAACTTTACGCCTAATGACATACCAAACACCGCTGTTCGAGTGCGAGAGGGGGAGCCAATGAGTGAAGAGGTTGACCGCTTACTCCAATTAGCTTTGGATAAGGGTGCGCTGAAGTACGGAGACTTTACTCTCACTTCCGGTAAGAAGAGCAGCTATTACTTCGACGGGCGAATACTCAGTTTGGACCCGGAAGGGGCTTATCTGATATCCAAGTCGGTGTTGCCCATCCTTCAGCAAGCGGGAGTGGAAGCCGTGGGTGGGCCCACACTAGGGGCCGACCCGATCGTAGCATCCATAGCCTTATCCAGCCACATCAACGAAACGCCAATACCTGCCTTCATAGTGAGGAAGGAAGCCAAGAGCCACGGTACTGGCAAGGGAGTGGAGGGCCTACTGCAGTCGGGTAGCCGCGTCGCAATCATCGACGATACCTGTACCACCGGCGGGTCATTGTTCCAGGCTATAGAAGCTGCTGAGGAAGCTGGCTGCACCGTCGTCAAAGTCGTCGCGATCCTGGATCGGCGAGAGGGCGGTGGCGACGAGCTACGGAAGCGAGGCTACGACTTCGTAGCTTTGATGGAAGCTAACTCTGAAGGGAAGATTGAAGTAGCACCCGGGATGTGATGCCCGGTCCCGCTATTCTTGTCCTGGTCCGAATAGCTGCGGTAGCGCCGTGATTTCAGCTTGGCCGCTGGAAGGGGCTGCCAACTCCAAGACATTTCCCGGTGAAGCGCTGGCCTTCCGGATGTAGGCCATGCCGACCAGTCCCAGGCCGGTTGGTATGTTGGTGACCGACGTAACCTTCCCCACTTCCTGTCCCGCGTCCGTCAGAACGTCACCCTCGGATACCGTAGCGTCAGCAGAGAACTCCAGCCGTACCAGGTGCTTCTGTATCTTCTGATAAGTGTCCAGCCTGGCGATCACTTCCTGGCCGATGTAGCAGCCCTTGGCGAAGTCGATGGATCCGATAAGTCCGGCTTCCAAGGGATTGTATGCCTCGCTGATCTCCCGGCCGTACTCGGGCACGGAATAGTTCAAGCGAGCCGCTTCAAAGGCTTCTTCTCCCACTGGGGTGATCCCCGATGCTGCTAGATGTTCCCAAACGCCGGTTATCGCAACCGTGTCCATCAGTATGTCGTAGCTGGGTAGGTCTCCGAAAGGACGATGGACGATGCGCACTTCGTGTCCGCCTATCTCCACCGTGACTGAATGATACGTGGGCAAGTCCCCCAACGTTGTTCCCGCTGCGGACTCTACTGCCGCTTTGCTGTCCGGGCCTAAAACCGAGAACATGGAGGATTCCTCTGTAACATCCTCGATAGTAAGGTCCTCCATTATCGTGTACTTATCCAGGAAGTCGATGACTTGCTGCTGGGCGCCTGG
>CAXEOX010000068.1:0-16896 GCA_963997925.1 uncultured bacterium | reverse complement strand
GGCATAACCACGTGGATGTAGTCTTCGGAGTCGGTGGGTTTGAAGACGCCGGGGCTGGAGGATGTGGTCGTTTCCAGGGCTACTTTGCCTTTCTCTAGAACCGACAATACGTCCAGAAGGTATCGGCTGTTGAAAGCAATCTTGCCCTCTCCGCCCTCGATGGCCTCGGATTCTACTTCGTCCTCGTTGTCGCCAACCTCTTCCGATTTAGCAGAGATTATTACCTTGCCGTTGGAGTCGCCGTTCTCGCCGGGCACCACATGGAGGCGGATGATGTTGCTACCGTCCCGGGCGAAGATGGCCGCCGTGCGCGCTGCCCGCAGCAAGGCCGGGAGGTCGAAGATGGCACGGGTCTCGTAGGTTTGGGGAATCAACTGCTCGTAGTTGGGGAAGGACCCCTGTAGCAACTGGGAAACCGTCTCGATGGTCTGACTTCCAGTCACACGGAAGAGAACCTGTCCCTTGGCCGGAGACATCATTATCTCTACCGGTTCCTCTTGGTCGCCCAACAATCGGCCAATCTCGTTCAACGTGCGGGCAGGAACTATCACCTTCATCTCGGTGTCTACCGGAGCGTTCAATGCGCCATGCTGCACTGCCAATCGGAACCCGTCGGCGGCAGCCAAGCTGAACTTGTCCCCTCCGAGCTTGAGTTCAACACCCGTCAACACCGGACGGGACTCTTCGGTGGCGGCCGCAAAGACCACCCGGTTAATGGCGGCCTTCAGTATGGCAGGGTCGACGCTGGCGGAGACCCCGTCATCCACTGTGGGAATCGGGGGGAATTCGCTGGCGTCGGCGCCATGGATGGTAGCTTTGCTCAGCCCGCAGGAGAGCTTCAAAACCCCAGAACCCGGCTCCAACTCGATTTCAATATTTTTGCTGGGCAAGGAGCTTACGAACTCGGTCAACAGCCTGGCTGGGACGGTGATTGTGCCTTCTTCCTCAACCATGGCTCCGATCCAGGTAGTCATGGCAATCTCGAGGTTCGTCGCCGACAGCTTCAGCATCGAGTGATCGGTGCTTAGAAGCACGTTCTGCGTTATCGGTAGGGTGGACCGGTTGGCCACAGCCCGGCCGACGATGCCAAGTCCTCGGTTTAGGTTTTCCTGAGAACAAATTAATTTCATATTCGGATCACCTGACTTGAAGATGGAGAGAGATACAAACCAGGTACGAACCGGGGTAGGCTTCGAATATACGGTACGACCAGGCTCACCTGAGCGGCCACGCCTATTATGGCACCCCTAGGCAACAAAAACAACTTATGTAAAGCCATATCACCTTCGAATCAAAGGAATCCAACGGGCTTGGCTGAGTTAGTCACCCGGTTTTAATCCGATTCACGGGCCTGCGTTTGCTATAATAATCCGCGTCACGGCCATCCAGCCGTACTGAAACACTGATACCAACGCTGCTTTCACTCCAGTATGCGCCGGGGCGAGGTTGAATATGACGGACCTGTTGTTCCATCACGATAGCTATATCCGGGAGTTCGAGGCTAAAGTCACCGGTGTGACCGAGGACGGGGTCATCCTGGACCGCACCGGCTTTTATATCGGAGGGGGCGGCCAGCCTCACGACACCGGGGCTTTAATCTCGGAGGGCCAGGCGAGCCAAGTCATCAAGGTTGGTAGATCCGAGGGACAAATCGTTCATACCATTGAAGGTCCGCCACCTTCCCAGGGCGCTGTTGTCACCGGGCGCATCGACTGGGAACGGCGGTTCACCCTGATGCGCACCCACACCGCATTGCACATCCTTTGCGGTGTGATTTGGCGGGATTATGGAGCGAAAGTGACCGGCGGCAATATGACTCCCGGCGAGGCCAGGATGGATTTTGAATTGGAATCCATGAGCGCCGAGTTCGCCGAGGAAATCGCCGAGCGGATCAACGCGGAAGTCGCGGCAGCACGGGACGTGTTGGTGAACCAACTGACTCGCCAACAAGCCGAGATGGAGCCGGACCTGATCCGCACCAAAATTAATCTCCTCCCGGCCAACATAGAAGAGATCCGGACCATCGACATCAAGGGATTGGACATGCAAGCCGATGGTGGCACCCACGTTGCCAACACTCGGGAAGTGGGCGGTATCAAAGTGGTCGGTCATGAAAGCAAAGGACGAATCAACAAGCGGCTCCGCATCGCCTTGATCGACGCCTGATTCTGACCCAAGATTATCGTGACCGAACGAATCGCAGTCATTCAAGGCGATATTACCCTACAGCAGGTTGACGCCATCGTTAATTCCGCCAACCCGCCCCTACTGGGCGGCGGGGGAGTTGACGGGGCGATTCATCAGGCTGCTGGACCGGAACTTCTGGCCGAATGCCGGGGATTGGGCGGTTGCCGCACCGGCGAGGCCAAGATTACCAAGGGGTACAACCTATTCGCCCACTGGGTGATTCACGCCGTCGGGCCGGTTTGGGAAGGCGGTGGTTCTAGTGAAGAGGAGTTGCTGGCCGGGTGCTACCGGAACTCCCTAACATTGGCCGTGGATATTTGAGCTCAAAGCGTCGCTTTTCCAGCCATCAGCACGGGGGTCTACCGGTTTCGGGTTGACTTGGCAACCCAGATCGCAGTTAGGGAAGTGTCGGATTTTCTTAAAGAGAATGATTCCATAGATCAAGTTACTTTTGTTTGTTTCAACGATGAGTCTTACCAGGCATATCTGGCTGAGATGCAGACTGTTGATGTCGAACTTTAGCGGTTACTCCAGACCATGTTGGTGTCTCGCAAAATTTGATTCACAAGCGATTTCTGGATTCCGGCCTGCGCCGTGATGACGGTGTTTGTTAGTGACGCTTTCGTCATTCCCGTGCAGACGGGAATCCAGTAGGCTAGGTGGAACGAGCGTACTATTTGGAAACGGGGATTCGATGCACTGCGGCCTGTACCGGAACAACGGTGTTTAGGCCGAGTAGCTACCGTGAGGTCTGGTTCGCCTCGATAGCGGACCACTGGGCACTACTGTAGACGGGATTAACGGAAGGGGATTTACCTAACCTATGGCAAAAACCATCGTCGGAATCGATGTGGGCGGCACTTTCACCGACATAGCCGTATTGGAAGATGGCCGGTTGCAGGTCCACAAACTGCCTTCTACCCCCAGCGATCCGTCGGTGGGCATCATGCAAGGAGTTGGCGAGGCCTGTCCTGGTCTTGTCGACGCTGATGGGGAATCCGGCGCCGATTTCGTCCATGGCTCTACCGTCGCAACCAATGCCTTGCTGGAAGGTAAAGGTGGTAGAACCGCGCTGGTCACCACCCTCGGATTTGAAGACGTGCTGGAGATTGGCCGTCAGAGCCGCTCCGAGCTGTATAACCTGAACATGGACCGTCCTGCCGCCTTGGCTCCATGGGAACTGCGTTTCGGATTGCCGGAGCGGGTGGATCACAACGGCGCCATCATCGAGGACCTGCTTCCGGAAGCGATCCAAACTTTGGTGGATCTACTGAAAGACGCCGACGTTGATGGCATCGCGGTATCGTTCCTCTTTTCCTTCCTGAACCCCACTCATGAAGAGGCCGTTATGGCCGCTTTGGAAAAGATGCCCAACCGCCCTTTCATATCCATCTCCAGCCGGATACTGCCCGAATTCCGCGAGTACGAAAGAACCAGCACCGTGGTCGTTAACTCCTACGTTGGCCAAATCATGAGGCGATACCTCACCAGCTTGGAGAACTCCCTGGGCCACGGACTCCGCATAATGCAGTCCTCCGGCGGCAGCATCACGGCCCGGTTAGCGGCGGACCAACCGGTGCGCACCATCCTCAGCGGTCCCGCCGGCGGGGTGGTGGGGGCGTTCTACACCGGTGTTCAGGCTGGCTATCCGGACATTATCACATTGGATATGGGTGGCACGTCCACCGATGTTTCCTTGTGTCCGTCGCGGATAAAAGAAACCACGGGTTCCCAGGTTGGTGGATACCCCATCAGTGTGCCGATGATTGAGATACACACCGTCGGCGCTGGCGGCGGCTCCATCGCCCGGGTGGACAGCGGTGGCGCATTGGCGGTGGGCCCCCAATCGGCCGGGGCGGATCCGGGCCCGGCGTGCTACGGAAAAGGGGACCAAATCACGGTCACCGACGCTAATCTTGCTCTGGGCCGGATGCTTCCCGATCATTTCCTCGGCGGACGATTAGCCCTGGACCGCCAACGGTCCGAGGATCTGATCGCGCAAATGGCGTCGGAGATTTCCTTGAGCGCTCAGGATACTGCTCTGGGAATCATCCGGGTGGTTAACGCCAACATGGAACGGGCCATTCGGGCAATCTCCCTGGAGCGAGGTTACGATCCCCGCCAGTTCACCCTGGTGCCCTTCGGTGGAGCCGGGCCGATGCATTGTTGCGAGTTAGCCGAGGAACTGGGAATCCCCCGAGTGTTGGTGCCAGCCCGTCCCGGGATTCTATCGGCTCTGGGAGTCGCCATCGCCGATATAGTTAAGGACTACTCCCGAACCGTGATGCTAAAGGGAGATGACATCAACCGGGCTCGGCTGGACGAAGAATTCCATGGCATGGAAGGTCTGGCCAGAGAGGAGTTGGAGGATGAGGGACTGCCCATGGACCGCATGCAACCCCAGCGGTTCTTGGACGTTCGCTACGTCGGCCAATCCTTCGAATTGACCATCGATTATCCGTCGCCTTCTCGCCGGATAGACACGGAACGAATGCGCCGGTCCATCGCCGATAGTTTCTACAAAGCCCACCTACAGCGGTTCGGTTACGCCGACAAAAGCGAGGCAGTAGAGATTGTTAATCTCCGCTTCAAACTTGGATTGGAGTTGGATAAACCCCAGGTAGTCAACACGAAAACTCCGGCCCCTGATTCCAAAGACGCATTGTTGGGAGAGGCGCAAGTCGTGTTCTCCAGCGGTGCGACCACCACACGACTGTACGACCGGGATAAATTGGGAACCGGCAACCAAATCGCCGGTCCGGCCATCGTCCTACAGATGGACACCACCATTGTGATGCCGCCGGGTTGGGCCGGTTCGGTGGACAGCCATGGCAACCTGCTGCTGGAGATGGTATGAGCTTGGAAAAGTGTGTCGGTTTAAGCAGATCGATCGAGAACCGCCTGAAATGCTAGCCGCCGAACGTTGGCGGCAGATGGTAGAGGTGGAGCACGCCCAGTCGGACGAGTTGCGTGGGTCCGTACCTCCTCCTGTCGATCACTGGCGTCCCTACGCCGCCCAATTTCGGGCGGACCCCCGCCGTTCGGGTGACGTTTTGGTGGACCATCTGTTGGAGTTCATCGGACCGGATGATACGGTCATGGATGTTGGCGCTGGAGGGGGCCGCCTAGCGTTACCCATCGCGCTAAATTGCCGAAGTTTGGTGGCCGTGGAACCCTCTGAAAGCATGGCGGAGGTCCTGACTCAACAGGCCCAGGAATCCGGAATCGCGAACGTAACTGTGGTCCAAAACGAGTGGCAAGACGCCGTTGTAGATCCGGCAGATGTCGTCCTGTGCGCTCACGTTCTGTACACCATCCGTGACATCGGCGGCTTCTTGAAAAAGCTGGGATCCCACGCTAGAAATACCGTATTGGTGGTGGTTCACAACGCTCCTCCCCAAAGCCAGATCTACGCGCTCTGGAAGGAAGTCCACGGACAAGAACGTCTGGCTCTGCCCAGCTTGCCCCAACTTAGGGAAGTGCTGGAAGAACTAGAGATAAGCTATCAAGTGGACTTGATGCCGCCGCAACCGGCCCGGGGATTCGACACTTTGGAACAAGCGATAACCCAGCTCAGCCGCCGCCTCTATCTGGCGGACGGAAGCCCGGAAGCTGACCGGCTGGAGCGGATACTGCCCGGCTTATTAATGGAAGAGGAAGGCGTATTCCGGATCAAAGATTCCCAACCCCTGCGCCCTGCCCTGGTTTCGTGGCATCCAACCAATGCCCCATAAAGGGGTTTTGTTAAAGATAAGGAGACTGGTTGATGGTTAGTAACTCCAAGGACTTGTCCGGGCTATCCGTTCTCGGGTGCTTTGCTCATCCCGACGATGAAGGGTTCGGATCCGGCGGCACTCTGGCGATGTTAGTGGACCGGGGTGCCCACGTGACCCTGGTATGCGCCACTAACGGCGATGTCGGAGAGATTAGCGATCCGGCTCTGGCCACCCCGGAGAACCTGTACCAAGTGCGTCAGGCGGAGTTGCGGGATGCCATGACTGTTACCGGCATCCAGGAAGTTCGGTTCCTGCATTACCGGGATTCGGGAATGGCGGGGACAGCCGACAACGACCATCCCAACTCCTTATCGCAAGCTCAACCGAATAGGCATGCGGAGCGATTGACCGAGATAATGCTTGAGGTCAAGCCTGACCTAGTGATGACCCACGACCCTACTGGCGCCTACGGGCATCCTGACCACATAAGTGTTTGCGAGGCGGTGACCCAAGCATTTCCCGCGGTAGTAAACTCCCTTGCCTCCCGAGACACCTCTGGAGCAGACAATCCCTGGGGACCGCGACGGCTTTATTACGTTTGCTTTCCCCGCAGTAACTTCCGGCGGATGTGGCAAAGGATGATGGATATGGGGATCGAACCTCCATTCGCTAGCCAGATGGTTGATACCATCGGTACCCCCGACGGAGCCGAGACGACAATCCTTGATGTCAGCGCTTACGTGGACATCAAGAGAGAGTCGTTGAATCGACATCGTACCCAAATGAGGATGGACGGCGCATTTGCCCAACTGCCCGAAGAATTTATGCGGGAAGTAATGAGCACCGAGTATTTCACCCTGGTTTTTCCGGAAAACGCGGCCAAGAACGATGATTTGCTGGCAAGCCTTTAGTCCTTGTCCCTTCCCCCTTCATGTGGGAAGCTTTGGATTGGGGTGGCCCGCTCGCATCAACCAACATAGATCAGACCAACTAGACCACATTCAAGAAGCTATTCCACATGAGAGGTGGCCGATGCCCGTCGACCCCATAAGCCTGGAAGTATTCAAAAGCTTGTTCGTCTCCGTGTCCGAAGAGATGGGCGTGGCGTTACAACGTACTGCTTACTCTCCCAACATCAAGGAACGCCGGGACTTTTCCTGCGCCGTGTTCAATCCCGAAGCCCAGATGGTGGCGCAAGCCGCTCATGTTCCGGTGCACTTGGGGGCCATGCCGGCTTCGGTGCGGGCAGCTATCGATACCTTCCCCAACGGCCTTCGGCCAGGAGACATGGTCATCCTGAACGACCCATACCTGGGCGGAACCCACCTACCGGACATCACCCTCGTCGCGCCGGTATATGCCGAGGAAAACGGCGTAAAGAAACTGGCCGGTTTTGTAGCCAATAGGGGCCATCACGCCGATGTCGGTGGCATGACCCCCGGATCCCTCCCTTTGTCCACCGAGCTATATCAAGAAGGGACGATAATCCCTCCCATAAAACTGGTTCGGGGAGGAAGGCTTAATCAGGAAATCATCCAGCTGATATGCCGGAACTCACGCACTCCGGAAGAACGCAAGGGAGACTTGGCCGCCCAGATCGCCTCGATTAGGGTTGGGGAGCGCCGTCTGCAAGACATCATCCAACGCTACGGCAATGATGAAACCCAGGAGCATATGGCGGCCCTGCTGGACTATTCGGAGCGTTTGACTCGCCAAACAATCTCCCGTATCCCCGACGGCGTTTATGAAGTGCTGGACTACATGGATGACGACGGGTTGAGCGAGCAACCAGTGCCTATCCGCGTGTGCGTAACCGTTGCCGGGGATGAGATAACCATGGATTTCACCGGGACGTCTCCCCAACGGCCCGGTTGCATCAACGCCCCTCAAGCCGTTACTGTTTCAGCGTGTCTGTATGTGATTCGGTGCATCGTCGGAGGTGACGCGCCAGCCAACCAGGGCTGTCTCCGTCCGGTTCACATCATCACGCCCCTGGGCACTCTGGTTAATCCTGAGCCGCAACGGGGCGTGGCAGGGGGCAACGTGGAGACTTCCCAGCGGATAACCGACGTTCTGCTATCGGCTTTATCCCAAGCCCTGCCAGAGTTGATGCCGGCGTCCAGCCAAGGCACGATGAACAACCTGCTGGTCGGCGGTCATGATCTGGACCGGAACAAACCCTTCGTTTACTATGAAACCATCGCCGGCGGCATGGGCGCCCGTCCCACCAAGGATGGTATCTCGGGCATCCACACCCACATGACCAACACCATGAACACCCCTGTCGAAGCACTGGAGTTCGCTTTCCCGTTGCGCTTGAAGAAGTACGCTCTGCGGCGCGGGACGGGCGGGGATGGCAAATACAAGGGGGGCGACGGTTTGGTGAGGGATGTGGAGTTCCTGTCCCCTGCCAGAGTAACCATCCTGTCCGAAAGGCGGAAGTTCGCACCCCCGGGATTCCATGGAGGCCACCACGGCGAGACCGGTGAAAACGTGCTGCTAAGAGGGGGCTACGAAGAGGTACACCTGGCCGGGAAAGAGACGTTGGACGTGGAAGCGGGCGACGTACTGAGCATCAGAACACCGGGCGGTGGCGGGTGGGGCGCTCCCGAGGATTAGTAGCAGGCGGATCCAGGTTAGCCACTAGATATTTCCACAGAGTGGGAGTAGTTTAGGCTAGTTGCCCCAGTTGAGAATCCAGCTCCTAATTATCCAGACTCCAATTGCGGCCATGGCAGCCAACACCAAGGGGCCGTATACCCAAACAGCCCGGTGTCCCTTGCGAACCTCATCTTTGATATGTAGCGTGAATCCCACTAATCCGAATCCCAGCGCGGCTACTACAACTCCCCAGAGAATTAGTAGTGTTACTATATCGGGCATGTTTATCCTACAGACGATCTGCGCGGAGGCCGGAGAGCATCGACGAAGATTGGCCCGCTACCTTAACCCGAACCATTGTCCAGCCTGCAAATCATCAAGAAATATGCTCCAGTCTTCCTCATTGGCAATGGCCTGGCCGGCTTCCTTCAATGTGTAGCTGTCTTCACCCGGCATATTTCCACTCCTTCGAAATTAACCAGCAGGTTACGGGGCTACTCCACATTCGATCGACAAGATAGGCAGCAGGTGTTCCATCAATAATTCCCAGTTGTCGCCGTTGTTCCGGTTGTGAAAGAGCTGCCCGGTTGTCGTGCCGACGTAGATGCCGCAATCGTCCAGGCTGTCGGTGGCCATTCCTTCTCTGAGGACATGCAGGTAGGCATTTTCTTGGGGCAATCCTTGCGTCAGCGGCTCCTAGTCCCGGCCTCCGTTCCGGCTGCGGTAAACCCGGAACTTGGCTTCGGTGACGTAGCGCTGACCGCCCCCCACGTCTTGTCCCAAAACCTGGTCTTCCGGAAGCACGAACAGAGTGTCGGGGTCTTGAGAGTGGAGCCCCAACACAAATCCGAACTGGGAGGGCAATCCCTCGGTTATGTCCTGCCAATTCTCGCCCGCCGACTCACTTCTATATACTCCGCAGTGGTTCTGCTGATAAAGCAGTCCGGGCCTGGCATGATGGGCCAAAACCTTGTGTGGGCATTGGCCGAAATCAGGTAGCGGGTCAGGGAGAAAATCGGCCCTAACTCCCTGATTCATAGTGGTCCAAGTTTCACCGGAATCGGTGGTGCCGAATACTCCAACCGCCGAGATTCCAACCCACATCCGGTTGGCGTCCGACGGATCCGGAACGATGCTGTGGAGGCACAAGCCGCCCAAACCCGGTTGCCATTGACTGCGGGAAGGGTGTTTAGACAGGCTGGCAATCTCATTCCAGGTGGACCCGTAATCGTCGCTTCTAAACAGGGCCGCCGGGGCAACTCCCAGATAAACAGAACCCGGCTCCTCAGCTCTTCCAGGCTCCACGTGCCAAACCTGGTCTACCCGGTCGGCGATGCCGCTGATGAAACGGGGCGGGTCTTCCGGCGACAACCAGGTGGCTCCAAGATCGTGGCTGCGCTGCACTGTCGGTCCCCAAATCATCTGGTTGACCGCTGCGAAGACGGTCCCACCGTTTCTAGGGTCGTAGGAAACGTGGTACACCTCGCTCCCTGGACTGTGGGGGCCGGATACCAGCCAGTCCTTTCTGGAGTCATCGCTGGACAATATAAAAGCCCCTTTCCGGGTGCCAACCAACACGAGAACGTTGCCCTTTGTAGCCGTCGAACCCTGTGTCATGGCTCATCACCTTTATTTTATGGAGTGATTTGGATGCGCATGAGCCGGCATTTTGTCACGCAACACCACAAGGATAGCACTCTGCCGAATGTACTATACGAGCTTTTTTCACGAGGTAGACTGCCTTATATCGACCGTGAATATGACTCTTGATTCAGAGCATTTTATAGCTGGTTAGCGACTGTCCGCCCAAATCAGGTGAAAAAGACTGGTGTCAGGCTTGCCGTAATGTGTATAATTGGGGCGAAATCTCCGCTGGGTTGAACGTTTGGGTGGACCATTGAGGTTTGCCGGAGCGGCCCGGTGGGAAATTCCTAGGAGGATTAGCAAATGCCAACGCAATACGTGCGCTGTAACTGGATGCTCTCGTTGGCCTTGGACGAGAATGGAGACCCCTGCCGATACATGGCCCAAGCCGAAACAGCCGATGACGTGGTAGCCGATGTCAGCAAACACATACAGAGTGTTCACGGCATCGATCCCGCCGATCTTCAGAACAACATCAGAGCAGTCACCAAACCCATCCGGACCAAACCTCTGGGAACGCGTGCCCCAGGCGAACACTAAGCCAACCTAACCTGTCTCGGCGTCAACGCGCTTTCGCCGCAGCTTACTGCAGGCTCAAGCTTGACACTTGGCGCTTGGATGGGCAGCTTCCGGTTTACCCGAGACACTGTAGCATCCCACACAACCCTGGATAATAAATATGCCAGCTTCGGCATCGCCGAGGCTGGCATATTCTGTGCGCCCGGATAGTATTTTCTAAACGACCGGGCTTCTTCCCAGGATAGCCGAGATGAGCCCGCCGGAACGACCCCACACCTACTTGCCGTCGTCGAAGAGCACGATCACTGCGGCATTGGTGATGACCATCGCGTCATCGCCAGCCTCATTGGAAATCTCCAGGCCACCCGATACAACCTTGCAGGTGCCGGTGCCGTGAGGCAGGGTGGCCACGACCGCTGCCGTGTCGACCTGGCTTGGCTGGGGCGACCCAATGGTGACCTCGACCATCATGTCGTCGGCAGTTTTCCCAATCAACCTCTGAAATCCCAGGCTGCTGTGATGCAAAGCATCGAAAACCGCCCTTTTGGCACCGTTGGTGTAGTCCTTGCCGTGTACGTCAACTCCCATCCCCATTTCCATGATGCATCGAACTAGAGCCATAGCTATTCCACCTCAAGATGACGGATGTTCCGCCGTTTTATTCCTTGGGAAGTTGCGTAATATGGAGCCTCTGCCTGCCCAGGGCAGTAAAGGGATGTCCATGAGTCTGATTCCCCAAGCCTCTTCCCGAAGCCACATTAGACTCCAGCAGGCTGGCTGCGTCAAGTGAGGAATGAACGGGCGCAGAGGATCGGGTAAGGGGGGCGGCGGAAGAAGAGGCGGCGTTACAGGTGGTACGGTCAGTTGCGAGAAACCGGAAGCCCCATGGCCGAAACATCGTAGCCTCCAAGAGTTTCAACTCTGCGCCGTAGGCCGGACTGGCGAAGCAGGTCAAGCAGCACCTGAACTCCGGCGTGGTCAAGGAAATGGTTGGGAATCACCAAGTCGTAGCGTTCCTCTTCCAGTGGCACAAATCCTAAACCCAATGCGGTGGCCGCAGCCTCCACCCCAACACCGGCGTCAGCTTGTCCCGATGCGACTGTCGATGCGACTGCCAGATGCCCGCCAGCCTCCTGGCTATACCCAGTCACCGCGGCGGTCGGCAGCCCGCTGCGGTGTAGCAACCGGTCCAAAAGAGACCGGCTCCCCGAACCGGACCGGCGGTTGATGATTTTAATCTCAGGCCTGGCCAAGTCTTCCGCACCGCGAATGTCCAATGGGTTACCAGGCGATACGATGAATCCCTGCTGCCAAGAGGCGAAGGTAATCAGGGTACAAGGGAAAGGGATTAATTTAAAGACCCAGGGAAAATTAAATTCACCTGTCTCTTCATCTCTTAGATGACAGCCCGCTACATGGGCTTCTCCTCTAGCTAAGCCAGCCAGGGCTTGATGGCTCCCTTCTTCCGACAGAACCAGGTTTATGCCGTGCCGGTTCAAGGCTGGCTCCATCAAGGCCCCGGCAGGGTCGCAACCGAGCAATCCTAGACTCGTTGTTTCCGAATCCATATCGTCGAAAGGCTGAACCTCTACCAGGTTGTCGATTCCGGGTTCGCCCAAGGCCACGCCTTCAGCCCGGATCAACGATTGGCGGGTGCTCCCAGTCCTGGAGACTGGCCGTGCCAACAGGCGGTCGCCCACTTGCACTAGCTGGACCCTAGAAGATGGTTCGCCTAACGTCGTAGGAGAGTCATCTCCCGGTGGGCTGACGAGTTCAGCCAGCATCTGCTGAGGAGCGGCTTCCGGCAAAGAAAACAGATGGTCGACGCTGGTTTTCAGGGCTCGTGCAAGCCGCAGAGCTACTTCCGTAGATGGATTGGAGCTACCCGACTCCAATGCCGAGTAAGCCTGTCGGCTTATGCCAGCCAAACCGGCCAAGGCCTGTTGGGAAAGCCCGGCCTCCAGGCGAGTACCTTTAAGGTGATTCAGCAGGGTTGTCACGTGATTACCGTACACTTTACTTGATGTTTTATCAAGCATACTTTACACTTGTCTTTCCCGACGCCTGATGCGATAGGAGGCAACCGATGGCTGAATTGGCTTTGCTGGATAAGGCATTCTCCAACATCATGATGCGGCTGGTGGAAACCGGCCAGGCCCCTCACTACACCGAGCTGGCCTCGGATCTAGGTCTTTCTGTGGAAGAGGGACGTCAGACGTTGCACGATCTGATTGCCACCGGTATCCCAGCTTGGCTTCATCCGGACACCGATTACCTGGTGTCGTTCCCTCCGTTCAATGTCCTGCCGAATCAATACCGCATCACCATTAGGGGTGAGCAGAAATGGTTCGCCCAATGAGGGTTCGAATCGCTGGCGGTCTGCTGGCTTTTTCCCGGAGAGACGGTACGCGTCGATTGCCCTTGCTTGGACTGTGGTGATCCAATCTCCGTAGAGATGCGGGACGGCGAGGTCCTATCCGCATCTCCGGATACCATCATCGGCTACACCCGGTCGGAAGTTGGAGGTGCGCCGGAGAGCCGTCCGTGGCGTTGAGCCGGCATGAACCTCTTCCGGTCGGAAGAGCACGCAAGAAACTGGCGGGAATTCGACCCCCAGTTCACAGCCAGCCTTCAGCCTCTCGCTCATTGGGTAGAGCTATTCAGCGAGGACAGATTCCGGGCCCGGGGCGCGCCGGACTACATCTCCCGCCGGGCCGCCGGTACTTTGTGACGATACTCCCCCTCGTTGCGGCTCTGCTTCTTACGGTGGCATGCGTTAATCAATCCAGTGCGGCTTCCAGCGCTGGTTCAGGCGAACTGACCGTATTTGCCGCCGCATCGTTGGCCAACTCTTTTCCGGAGATCGCCGATGCCTTCGAGGCGGAGAATCCCGGCGCTTCAATCACCTTTAACTTCGCCGGATCCCAACGGCTCCGTACCCAGCTGGAATTCGGTGCCCAGGCAGACGTATTCGCATCCGCCGACCAGCGGCAGATGGACCTAGCGGTGGCGGCGGACTTAATATCCGGCGTTCCTGTTCCCTTCGCCGAAAATGTTTTGGTAGTAATCACTCCCTTGGCTGGTGGGACTACTAACGACGAACGAGTAAATAATCTGGACGATCTGGCACGAAACGGGGTGAAGCTAGCGCTAGCTTCACCGGTAGTGCCGGTCGGCGCATACTCTCACGAATTGTTGCGAAAGCTGGAAGCGAACGTCGTAGATCTGGGACCAGACTATGCGTCGCGGGTCCTGAAAAACGTAGTCACCCATGAGCCCAACGTTCGTGGTGTTTTACAAAAAGTGGCCTTGGGAGAAGTGGATGCCGGAATCGTTTACCGCACCGATGCGGCGACAGATTATGCGGCAAGTAGAGTTGGGGTGGTGTCCATACCTGACGGTTCCAACGTAGTGGCCGAATATCCCATCGCTGTTCTCCGAGAGGCGGCTTATCCCGAACTGGCGGAAGAATTTGTCCGGTTCGTTTTGGGTGAACGGTTCAAAACCATCTTGAGCAGCTACGGCTTTGAACCTCCGGTAGTAATCCCACTCGAAGCTGACCCAGACGGGCGATGATGGGAACGAGCTTCTCACGCTTAAAAGGATTGCCCAGCCTGTCTGGGGGCGGCTTACTGGGACCCGCCGCCACGGTTATCTACTTGCTGTTTATCGGACTGCCGGTTTTGGCGTTGCTGATTCGTGCCGCCCAACAGGAGAGCTTTTTTACCGGACTGCTTGGCGGCATGGCTTTGACTGCGTTGAGACTCTCTCTAATCACCAGCGGTATCTCCATGATTATCATCTTGCTGGTGGGAACGCCCTTCGCCTACCTTCTGGCCAGGAATACGTCCTGGATGCTCAGAATAGTCGACAGCCTCATCGAATTACCCATCGTACTGCCACCGGTTGTGGCCGGGGTGGCGATGCTGATGGCCTTCGGCCGCCAGGGCGTGCTTGGACCTTTTCTAGAGGCGTTGGGAATCGGTCTGCCATTTACGACAGGGGCGGTGGTCTTCGCCCAGATATTCGTTGCCGCCCCCTTCTACATCCGGTCTGCCAAACTGGGGTTTCAATCCGTCGCCCGGGATTACGAAGACATCTCCCAAACCCTGGGAATCTCGCCCTGGAAGACTTTCTGGCGGCTGACTATTCCCCTTGCCGCCCCGTCCGTTCTAACCGGTTTCGCCCTGGCTTGGGCCCGTGCCCTCTCCGAGTTTGGCGCCACCATCATGTTTGCCGGGAATCTGATGGGCACAACTCAGACCATGCCCCTAGCGATTATGACCGCCATGGAGTCAAGCCTGGATATTGCCCTAGCTCTGTCGGTGCTTCTGCTGGCTGGATCGGTGACGATATTGATCGGCCTGGGAATGGCCTCCCGGCCTAAATGGCAGAACCGCTTATGAGAGGCTTTGATTGCCAGGGCGAAATCCCCCTCGGTCCCCCTTTACGAAAGGGGGATGAACGGGGGCTTTGCGGTTTGCTTTTGGCGTTTTGGGTGATGCTATGCCGGTAGCTGAGGGTTGGGTTAAGTGCCGGGTTGGCGGGTTTTCTTTGGAGGTTGACTGGCATATCGAAGAAGGGAAAGTGCTGGTTCTGTTCGGACCGTCTGGGGCGGGAAAGACGACCACTCTTCGAGCCATCGCTGGGTTGGTGCGGCCGGAGGAAGGCAGGGTAGAACTGGGCGGGCGGGTCGTGTACGACAGCTCCGCCGGTGTATCCGTCCCGGTGCATGGACGGCAGGTTGGATACCTTACTCAGCAGTACCATCTCTTTCCCCATCTGAACGTCAGGGAAAACATCGCCTATGGGTTGTCCCAACGAGGGCAACCGAAAGCACGTTCGGAAGTCGATCGATTGTCGCGGATGTTGCGTTTGGACGGTCTGGAAGATCGGCGAACTTGGGAGCTTTCCGGGGGGCAGCAGCAACGCGTCGCATTGGCTAGAGCCCTGGCCACTAACCCTCAGATGCTGCTACTGGATGAACCCTTTGCATCCCTGGACGCCGAGTTACGGCGGGTGTTGCGGCGGGAGCTTCGGGCCATGCTTGTAGAGTCGCCCATCCCCGTTCTGCTGGTTACCCATGACCTGGAAGAGGCCCTAGCCCTTGGGGACTCGGTGCAGGTTATCGACGGCGGTAGGATAGTGGATCAAGGCGAGCCGCTGCGGATCTTGGGACAGCCTGGCCGGGGACGGGTAGCCAGGTTGGCCGGAGTGGAGAACCTGCTTTCGATGACCGTAGAGAGCCGCAACCCACAAGATGGCACGATGGTTTGCGGCGGTGGAGGAATGAAGCTGGAAGTTCCCTTGGACGCTGCGCCATCAGGGCAGGACGATGCACCTGACCAGATGGAAAACATATTGGTGGGTCTACGTTCTTCCGACATCATATTGGCGTTGGAAGAACCTAAGGGAACCTCGGCGCGCAACCGGCTGGCTGGGACAGTTGCCAGCGTGGAGCTGCGCCCTCCCGGGTATGAAGTTACTCTTGATTGCGGGATACCATTAAAAGCCCAAGTCACCGGAGCGGCCATGTCTGAGTTGGGTATCAAACCGGAACAAAACCTCTGGGCAGTATTCAAGGCATCTTCTTGCTTCCTAGTGCAGGAAGAAACTCCGCCAAGTAGGGATACCGGAGCTTTCCCCTAGGTGGGATACCCTTTGCGCCATGCTCCAACACTGGCGGCACCGCCCTTACCTCACGTCCCATAACTCTCCCTCCGAGTAGTGGATCAGGGCATTCAGTTTTTCCATCCATTCGCCGAAAAAATCGCCGCCTTCGGGGTTCGCCATGACTTGGTTCATCGCCGCATCCATCGACCAGATGTCCTCCGCCTCCCATTCCATTACTACCCGGTCCGAACGGCCCGTCATATGGTCCGTTAGGATTCGGCTGTTTATGGCAGAGCCAAACCTTGCCATGGCGGAGTTGTCATCGTGCATGAGCTGTACAAGTTCATTCGCTGCGCCAACCTTAGCATAGAAGATTCTGCGATGAATTAGTGACATGTTTCGCCTCCCAAATGCTAACCTCTGATTTCTAAGGTCAAATAAACAATATCTCAATATGAGTTGTACTAGAATACCGTATTCACGCAAGCTATTCCAGATATTGAATAAGTTACGTAATACCACTTAGAATTATATATTGTAATTCATAGTATTTTTAAATATTAGGCTGAAAACCAGCAAACAACCGGTATAATACTCGCCGAGACGCCGCATCAGC
>CAXEOX010000067.1:0-16946 GCA_963997925.1 uncultured bacterium | reverse complement strand
CGTTCGTGGTGAGCCTGTCGAACCACCCCTCGCCAGAGCCGAGCCCGTGCCCCGCCCTAAGCGTTCTGCCAGACCAGCGTGGCAGCCCCCACCATCCCCGGATCGTCTCCCAAGGGGCTGGCCACCAACCGGAACTTTTTATGTAGCTCGCTCATGGCCCGGGCCTTGACCCGCTCTTGGATCCGGGGCAACAAATCAAGCCCCACCAAACCCAACGTCACGCCGCCCCCAAGCACAATCAAGTCGGGATTATACAGGTGCAGGACGTTAGCCAAACCGACCGAGAGCGCGAACACCACTCCATCGACGATGCTCACTGCCAGTGGGTCACCTTGGCCCGCCGCCAGAAGAACCGTGGCCGAGGTCAGGGAGTCTGACTCCCCGGCCAACGATGAAGCAGGGAAATCTCCTTGGGTTATCCGATCCCTGACGATATTGGCGATGGCAGTGCCCGAAGCTAGAGCCTCCAAGCAACCCCGAACGCCACACTGACATTCGATCGCATCTTCACGGGAGTCGACGCACATGTGGCCAATCTCGGCTGCCAGACCGTTGGCCCCCAGAAGCATCTTGCCATGCTCTATCACGCCCCCGCCGATTCCCGTGCTGATGGTTAAGTAGACCAGAGTCTTGGGCGGCGTACCCTCTTTCGCCATCGCCCGTCCGGCCCCAAGGTGAAACTCACCCAGGGCAGCCAGGTTAGCGTCATTCCCCACCCACACCGGGTATCCCAGGTTCGCTTCCCACAGCGGTTTCAAGGAAACACCATCCAGGACATAGAGGTTTGGCGGTTGGTACATGGTGCCGGTTTCGGGTTCCACCGGCCCAGCGATGGCGACGCCGATGCCCGCAATGGTTCTGGGACCGCACCAATCGATGGCTTGTCTCAGTAATCCTTCGGCCAAACCCAAGAGTTCGTCCTTGCCGGTTCCCCGAGCATGGCCAACCCTATCTTGCCGTAGGATGTGCCCGTCCCGGTCCAGAATCCCCACCCGGATCCAGGTCCCGCCCCAATCCATCGCCACTGCTACTTCTGAAGCCTGTGTCATCTAACCTTCCCCTACTCAGGACTAACCGGCATCCATCATAGCAGTTAGGGTCCGGCGCGGATTCACATCAATTACCAAGAGATATGTCGTTAAAGCTCGTCGGTAGATCGACGGTGATGTCGTCGTTGAAAGCAAACATCGTCATGTCAAAGTTTACTGTGTCGGCGCTGCTCATCGCGATCCCCATGACGATTCGCCGCATGTAACCCTCTTCGTCGATTCAAACCTCTATCTCGTTGATGGCCAGATCTTCCAGCCCATCGGGGACCGGTTCACCGGAAAGAGCCATCAACTGGGAGAAATGGGCATCGTTTCCTTGTCCCATCGCCCCCAAGATTTTTGAAAAGTCCATCAGTATGACCAAGTGTTCAGTGGGCACGCCATCAACTTCATCTTTGCCAAGAGACTGGACGTTATATAGGTCAAGCGGCAAGTCTCCGCTTGGAAACAGGCTATCGAACGTCCCGAAGGGGTCGTCGATACCCGGACCCGCCTGTCCCAAGATCCCTGACAAGGAGGAGGCATCCAATCGCATCCAGCCTGCGCCGAGTAGATTGGCGAACATCTCATCACCGGCGATAATCATTTCCATCCGCATGCCCGCGGCTAGCGAATCCATCTCCATCACCAGACGCATCCGCCCGTTCGCCGCCTTCGCCATTTCGAAGGACAAGGGTAGATCTTGCCCTTGCATCTTCATATCCATGTCTACGTGCGCCCGAAAGCTCTGCAACGCATCGGTCAACTGAAGCGACCGCTGTAGCAGTTAGGCTTTAGGGGACGAGGCGACGCCGATGACATTCTCGCCACCACCGGCTAACGAGTTAAGCGCCTGAGCCTCTTCACAAGCAGACGTCAATAGCATCAGTCCCATCATTAGCCCCAATATGTTGTTACTGGTTCTGCGCGACTGCGCCCTTACCGGAGAGGGGATAAGTTGCCGCATGGATTCTTCGCTCCCATGGAAACTTGGATCAGGGTGTCTCGAACATACCGCCGGGCTTGCCCGGAATTTCATCGTAAAACCCGGTGTTCGCTAATCCAAGCCGCTATGGGATTCGGAGGTAGGGTGCGTAGATGAGGAACGGGAAGGAACCGGTCTATTGACCGGGGAGGGGAGAACTGGGGTCTAACATGTCGTTCAAGATGCCCCGAAGTTTCGATGGACTCATCGGCCCAACGAACTTCTTAACTATCGTACCTTCCGGGCTGATGAAGAATTTCTCCGGCAACCCGGTAACGCCGTAATTGATTACTATGATTCCGTCGGCATCGATGCCGTTGGGGTAAGGCACGTTATAACGGTCGATGTGCTCTTGAGCCGCCGAAGGCACATCCCATATGTCCACGCCGACGAACTCCACCGGCAATCCTTCATACTCCAGATATACCTCGGCTAACACCGGGGCCTCCCGCCGGCAAGGGGGGCACCAAGAAGACCAGAAGTCCACCATAACCGCCTTTCCCCGCAGCTCGGACAGGGTCAGAGTGCCACCCGCCATCAACTTCAATGAAAAGTCGTCCGCTTGGTCCGCAGAGACCTCAACCTGGCCAAACTCGGCGTTGACCCCGAATCCGCCTGGGTTCCCCCCCGACTTCATCGATGCCCACGCCAGCAAAGCAAAAAGGGCCAATACCGGGAGACCCGAGGCAAGCAGGATCCAACCACGTCTGCTCAAACTACCAACTCCCTAGTACCGGTCCGGGGATTGTTCTGGAGTTTGCTCGGTTGCTTCCAAGACGCGGCTCTTCAAAGCTTGCCGCCGCTCCCGGTACTCCAAGTTTATCAACTCTCCCCTTTCGAACCGATCGTCCAGATCGGCAATCTCCTGAATCATCGATTCCCGGTCTGGGAAAACATCCTCTCCTGACTCACCAGAGGCCGCTGGGACCGTCCGCAGGCCAATTCGGCCCCGCAATGCGCCAAACAGCAGCAGAACCGCTAGAAAGGCCGCCAGCGACCCTGGAAGGATCGCGTACCACAGAGAGGCGCTGGTCACTGCCTTCTCGATACGATCAGGCAGGCTTGGCTCGGGGAGTTCCATCAACTCCAGCTCCACTCCGTGACCTGGACTGATACCCCGGCCCTCCCAAGCCTGATACCGGGTGTCCTGGATGTGCACCGGCTCCACCTTATCCAGTCCTCCGACGCGTACGGGAGCCAACCGGTCCGGCACCAGCACCTGATAAACCTCGGCGCCTTGGAGCAACGGCTGGCGGTAGGACAGAGCCTTTCCCTCATAGGGGAATATATAGGAGAACTCCACGCTGTGTCCGCCGGGGATCACCGGAGACGTAACCGCGAAACCCGAACCGACGGATATGATTTCCCGGCTCGGCAGGTTGGATTGGACATCCAGGTCATGAGTCCCCGGAGGTAAGGAAAAGCGGAGAAAGCTCATCATGGCTGGGTTGGACACATCTGGAAGCAAAGTCCGGTCGGACTCGTTGGCTATTAAGACGAACTCGATGGCGGAAATTTCCCGCTCTGAGGCGTCAACTCCGGCTATAACCATGACCTGCCGCCTGAACTGGACAACCGTGACATCCCGGGTCGTGTCATATACATCTATCTGCACACCTCCGGATAGCTCTTCCGGTAACAGAACCTCGGTATAGAGCACTCCGGCATAGTCGACGCTGAAGACGTACTGGCCTCCGCTCAATAAGGGCAGGTCACCGAACTCAAACGCACCGGTGTCGTCGGTCTGGCCTTGGGCCGTGGCCGCCACTCTGCCATCCAGTCCCGTCGCCAAGAGCAATATCGGCAAAGCCGCCGGTGGCTCGGCGCCGGCCGTGCCGTTCACCACCCGGACGTTGACACTCACCAGCTCTTGGGCTGAGCTTACCTCAGCCCCCAAGCCGCCTGCGATCAGCGCCGCGACGACGAAAACAACACCCAAGACGCGGACCATCATTGCTCCGTGTCTTCCGGGATGTCAGTCGATGGCTCCACGGGTTCAGCGGACTTATCTTGATCCTGGGCCTGCAAGGAGAGGCGTGCCATCAACACCTCTTGCTCCAGTTCCCAATCAGCGCCCTCTAACTGTCCCTCGGTCTGCTGGCGCAAGTGGGACGCCGCCTGCAACCGGTAGGCCCGTATTTGCTCTTGGTATAAATCGTCGGGGATGTTCCCTGCCTGGTGATCCAGACGAAGGATGCGCATATCTTCGACGATAGCTTCCATGTCCCTATCAGTTGTCGCAGCAACATCCTCAGGACCGTCGCCGGTCACGGAATCCCGGCGCTTTAGAAAAGGGTAAATGACCACGCCGACGCTGAGGGCAATCAGCACGGCGGCAAGTAGAAAGGCCATAAACTCAGACAGCCTTCAATGCTTCGTTGGATTCAGACAGTTGCGGGGCCACGAGTTCCCGGCGTTGTCAGCGTCCTACCTGCCCTGGATGGAGCGGGGACAGTTGTCCTGACCTGTTGAGGCCACAAGGATACCAAAGTTCCCAAGATAAGGACGGGACCTGCTACCCACATCCACCAGATCAGGGGATTTATCAAGATGCGAAAACCGACGCTTCCGTCAGGAAGATTCTCGCTGGGCACTACGAACAGGTCCTCCACCGGTGTGGAACGGATAGCGGCCCTTGTCGCCGCCATGTTGAAATCAGGATAGAAAGCCCGCTGCGGCTCAAGGGTGTAGCTCAACCGGCCGTTCCGGTACACCTCCACGGTAGACCTAAACTCAGTCCGGTTCGACTTGGGGTCCTCAATAGTGCCCACGTACCGAATCTCGTAATCTTTGATCAGCACGCTTTCACCGGGGCCTAGGACCACGTCCATCTGTTCATTGAAAAAAGACGTCCCCACAACCCCCAGAGCAACCATCACCACCGCCAGATGGACGATGTAGCCACCGTAGCGGGGCCGGTTGGCCCCCAATAAGCGCAAGAACGCGATGGGATAAATGTCACCGGTGGAGCGGTGCCGTGATAGCGTGCCCCGGCCCCATTCGATGAAGATCCCGGTGGTCACAAATGCCCCCAAAGCGAATCCGATCAAGGCATAAGGCTTATGGACCCCCAAGACAAACAAAGCGGCAGACGTTACCAGGGCAACCGTTCCCGGAGCCAGCAAGGCCCGCTTCAGGCTAGCCCCCGTGGCCCGGCGCCAAGGCAGCAAAGGACCGATACCCATCAGAAGCAACAGCGCCAAGAACAAAGGCCCGTTCACTTGGTCGTAGAACGGTCTGGCGATGGTTATCTCGTCCTCGCCGGTCAACCGTGAGATCAAGGGGTAAACACTCCCCCAGAGCGTGACAAAGGCGATGCCAAGCAACAACAGGTTGTTCACCAGGAAGGCCGCCTCCCGGGAAAGCATGGAGTCCAAGGTCTGCGCGCTCTTTAGGATGGGGAAGCGCCAGAAGAAGACAGCGAAGGGAATCAACACGCCCACCGCCAGGAACAGCAAGAACACCCAACCCAAATTGGAAGCGCCAAAGGAGTGAACCGACGGCACTGGCCCCCCACGGTTCATGAACATTCCGTACAAAGCCAGCCCGAAGGACACGTTGATCAGGACGATATTCCACATCCGGAACATGCCCCGCCGTTTCTGCACCATGATGGAATGGATGAAGGCCGTCAGCCCCAGCCAGGGCATCAGGGCTGCGTTCTCCACCGGGTCCCAGAACCAGAACCCGCCCCATCCGAGTATCGTGTAAGCCCACCAAGACCCCAACAGCAGCCCACCGGCCAGCAAAGCCCAGGCAATGATGCCCCACATCCTCCCGGCGTCCACCCACTCGTCACCGGTCTTCCCAGCGAGCAAAGACCCCATTGCAAAGGCAAATGGCACCGTGGAGCAAATCAGCCCCGCCATCAACATCGGCGGGTGTATGAACATACCGAAGTGGGTCAATAGCGGATTGATACCATCGCCATCGGGGGGAACGAAGGGTAGCTTCTCGAAGGGGTTGGCCATGAACCCCGTTACCGCCAGGAAGAAAGCCAACACCAGCATCAAAACACCGGTGGTGTATGGCAGGGTGTCCAGCATATTGGACGGGGCCCGCCAGATGGCCAGCGACGCCATGGCCGCCAATGCGAACCCTATAAACAGTAGTGACCCTTCGTTACCTGCGTAGAAAGCCACCCAGGTGAACCGGTCCGGCATCGCCAGGTCGCTGTGGTGGGCTACGTAAGCCACCTCGAAGTCCCGGTTGATGAACAGCGTTACCAGGCTCAATGTGGACACAAACAGTACCAGCATGGCCAGATAAGCTGCCCGCCGGGAGCTTATGACAAGTTCTACCGATCCTCGAGTCTGCCCAACGAATGAGCCTAGGGCGGAGTAGGAAGACAGAGCCAACGCGATCCATAAAGTTATAGCGCCAAGGTCAGCCATCGTTTATTTAACGTCCTGCATAGGAGATTCCGCATCACCGGAAGCGGACTCGGGCTCATTACTAGCATCGGGTCCAGTACCACTTACGATGTCAGGCAGTTCCCGGTTTTCAGTTTGTCCTGGCAAACCGGATCCCTCGAACCCCAAGTTTCGATCAATGATGTCCAGATATGGAGCTAGACCATCGTCGATGGCTCCTTCTTCGACACCCTCCCTGGCGCCTTGACGCGTCATGGAGCGAATCACCATAAGACAGGCGGCCAAAGCTCCCAGGACACCGAATACCGGCACCAACCAAGCTATTAGATTAGCTCCTGACTTGGGCGGTGCGGCCAGTATGTCATTACCGTAGCGGTCGGCAAAGAAATCCAAAATCTCCTGCCGGTCATCTCCTTGAGACAGCTTCTCCCGCACCAACCGCCTCATCTGACGGGCAATCTCTACTTGGGCTTGACCGATCGTCTCAGCGGGACAGACGGGACACATCAGCATCCCATCAATGCTCTGGGCCTCTTTCTCAAGATAGGTGGGAATCTGCGGAGGTTTCGGCCCGAAATCTGGACTCTGTGCCTGAGCGAGCCCCGCCCACAGAACAAAGGCCGATAGAGCCAGAACAATTGAGAGAATAGCGCGGGACCAGTGGCGATTGCAGGGAACTGGCACTTACATAAACCTGCCCCAGTCGGGGCGCAACCGGGCCGCTGGGCCCGGCGAATATTCAGGTAACGTTATTGTACCAGCCTTTATATCCGATGAGTGGAGGAATCAGTCTCTGAGACTACTGGAGGGAGACGATGTACTCAGATATGAGGTCCATTTCCTCAATGGTCAAGAGCTTCTTAAAGCTGGGCATCACAACTACGCCGCTGAACATGAATCCCTTCATGCCTCCCGGCCCCATCGCAACGACACCGGTGGAGGTCAAGTCAGGATCTACCGCAACAGTGTAGCCGTAGTCGGCAATCATCTTCTGCAGGACGGGTCCGTCCCCCTTTGCCGTGGCCCCATGGCACATAGAACAGTTGACGTTGAACAGATGCTCGCCCGTATTGAACGATGTAGATTGGGGCGCAACGACCCAATCCACCGGCACCGCGCTCTCCGGACCCGACAGCCTGGGCGGCTCGTGGGACTTGAATGTCTGCTGGTAATGCATCTCATAGAAGATGTCCAGCGGATAGGTACCCTGCCCGCAACCGACAACCAACAAGGCAACAATCAGACCAAAGCCCATCAAGTATGGCTTCAGGCCTCTGCTGAAGCAGGACGTCAGTACTGAGGGTAACGCCAGACGGTTCATCATGCCGCGCTTTCCTGAACCACGTCCACTGCGCCGGCTTGGGTCAGAATCGTCGAGATCTGAGGCAACTGGGCCTCGTCGACGTTCACCAAGACACCTATATACCCTTCGGTGATGCGGGTGTCATACAAACCCATCTTGGGCTTTGGCAGCCTAGATTCGAAGACGATCCCGATGATGGTGAATATGATTGCCGAAAGCATGGTGCTCTCGTAAGTTATCACCGCCATGGGAGGAAGAGACAGGATAGGCTTGCCGCCCTGAACCAAGGGATAAGCCAGCTGAGTCATGGACGTCATCAGGATACCAGCCGTCAACCCCACCAATGCCCCGACGAAGGGGAACCAGTAGAGGTGGTGCCGTTCTTCTCTTTCCCCGAAAGCTCCCTCAGGATACGGAGCGTCGGTGAGAAAATCGTAGTCGTCCTGTGAAACATCCGCTTGCTGCAGGGCATCCCCCGCTTCGGCGGCGTAATTGGCGTCCTCAAACAGTCCCAGTATCGGACGTTTCGCCATTTCCTTTGCCTCCTGTCCCTCGCCACCCCCATCATCCCGATGGGGGTGATTACCTACACAATAAGAAGTTCTTTAGATCTAGTCTTCCCGGAACACGGCCGGCACTGTTGCCCGGCCAATCTTAATCTCAGTCTTCAGGATATCTCCCTCTTTGATGTCGTAGAGGGGTATCAGCGGCAACACCTTGCTGAACAGCAGCATCAGGAGCGTCACCAAGGCGAAGGTCCCGCCGATTATGGTGATTTCCACTGCGCTGGGAGCATAGGTGTACCAGTCAAAGGTAAACATCTGCTTCTGAGCCAGTCCAGGCACGATAATCAGGAACCGCTCCAACCACATGCCGATGTTCACCGAGATACACGCGATGGACATTATCCACAGGTTTCGCCTGGTCCACTTGAACAGCCACAATGCCACCGGCAAGAAATACGTCAGGCCCGTAAACGCTATGAACCATAGGTTCCATGGCGCCTGCATAAATTGGAAGTTCCTAACGGCTATCTCGTCGGCCTCCCGCCCGTAGAAGCCAAAGATGACTTCCATCACGAAGAAGTAGAACCAACCTGTAGCCACGACTATCAGCAGCCTTCCCAAGGCGTCGATGTGCTCGTGGCGGAT
Source organism: uncultured bacterium (assembly GCA_963997925.1). Classification (GTDB taxonomy): domain Bacteria; phylum Chloroflexota; class Dehalococcoidia; order Lucifugimonadales; family UBA3495; genus UBA11650. Next base: position 8,106 of record CAXEOX010000067.1, on the reverse strand, counting down.
GTAGTTTTCCCAACCGTATATCCACCGCAGCAGAATCATCACGAAGACAACTGCCGAAACGCCGGAGTGAACCGCCCCAACAACGAAGTAGGGGGCGAAGATGGTCGAGTGCCAAGACTTAACCGACACCGCCATACCGAAATCCCAAGAAACTATGCTATGTACCGACACGAATACCGGCAAGATAAGCGCGGAGAGCAGGATGCCTGCTATGATCTGCAGCTTCCACTGCCTGGGAGTTCCCTGCCAACCCATCGCCATCATAGCGTAGGCCTGGTGCCTGATACCCGTGGTGCGGTCCCGAAGCACCGCTATGTCGGGAATCAGTGCAATCATTACAAACAGGATGCTGGAAGTAAGGTAGGTGAATATAGCGCTTGGGTCCCACACCAGTGGTGACCGAACGTTGGGCCATATTCCCCGCGCAAAGTCGTAAGGCACGAAGGGCAGTGTGTAAACCCAGTAAACCAGACGCCAGGGTCGTCCCGTATGAATCAACGGCATCGTGACCGCTGTCATGAGCGAGAAGACGGTGAGTACCTCCGCAGCCCTTGTCGCCGGACGGCGCCATTCTGCTTTCGACAACCTCAAGATGGCCGACAGCATCACACCGGCGTGGCTGATGCCGATCCAGAAAACGAAGTTGACGATGAAGAAACCCCACATGACCGGCCGGTTCAATCCCGTCAATCCCATGCCCTTGTTAATCATCAATCCGGCGGCGCTCATCGCTCCAATCACGATAAGCGCCATGAGGACAACCGTCACCCAATACCAATTGGGAGTGGTCATAATCGACCGGAGTAAATCCCGGTTAATCTCTTTCGCCGGGAGGACTCTACCTTCCTGCATCTAAGCTCTTCCCCTTGTCTGACCCGATGATTTCATGATCCATCACTCGGGTTTCGCCAGCACAAGGTACCGGCCCCGCATGAATGTTCCCATGTATTGATACATAGCGCCCTCTTTGATTTCCCATACACACATGAATGGAATCAACCGAGAGCCCAGAAGATAGATGAACGCCGCTCCGCCCAAGCCGCCAAGGACAATCAAGATGTCCCAAACATCCGGCCCTACGAACGAGGGCACGTGTTCCAATCCGATGTTGTAAACGTCTCCGGCGTTAAACGATCCGACGAATATCCGCCAACAGTACAGGAACGCTCCGATCAGAACCCACACCCCAGCCAACGCGGGGCCCCAGTCGCTCCGGCGCACCGGATTCCACAACAAGGTCAAGAACGGCAAGAAGAAGCTGAAAATAATGTTGGCCAAGAATAGCCATCCATATGACTGGAACAACAAGTACTTCAGGATGTTCTGCTCCACTTCCATGCGGCCATACCAGAAAGTTATCCCGAAGGAGAACATGTGGTAGATCCACAATAGCGACAAGCCCAGCAGTATCTTGCTGGCCGACCAGAACAACGAGATTCCGATGTAACCCTGGTACCCGCCCCAGCGGCGCAGAACGAACAGGATGACCAGCATCAGGCCCAAAGAGGACTGGAAGCCGGTGAGAGTAAATATGACCGGGAAGATGGAGTCTTTCCAACCGGGGATAAGACTCTGTGCGTAGTCCGAACTGATGGTGAACTGCATGAAGACTAGCAACATGAAGTAGAAGGCTCCCAGAAATGCCAGTCCGGCCTTCTGGTTGATCCATTGGCTCTTGCTGCCGTGCCAGTGCCCGGCCAGCATACCGTAGAGGCTACGACGGAACCCGGTCGCCTGCAATCGCGCCTGAGCCATGTCCGGAACCGCCGACAACCACAGGAGCAGCAAGGCGCACAGCGTCATGCCCATTATCCCCAGCATGTTCAACCAATGCGGAGCAGCGGCTGCGATGGGAACCTCGAACCAGATAGTACGGCGGAGATCCAGTTGGTTCGTTGCCAAGGGCGTCAACTCCGGGTTCCGGAAGTCCGGCAACACGAACATCAGAGGAATGAACAATATGATATTGAAGATTCCTACGATGGCGAACAGTTCCGACACCCGTGTTAACGGCCGCCGCCAATGGCTCTTGATCACCCGGAATATTGCTGCAGCCAAGGGAGCGGATCCGGTTACCATGAACACGAAGGAGAATATGGCTGCGTAGTAGCCCCAAGGACCGTGTTCACCAAAACCGTCGCCGGTCGCCCGCATGATGAATCCAACAACTCCCAGAATAAACAGGAGTCCGGTTACAGCCAGTCCAGCAGTGACAGCCGTCGGCATTGCAGATGTTCGTTCGGAAACTTCACGCGTGACCTGGGTCTTATCCGGGAAGACCCACATCTCCGGCCCATAGTGACTCTCAGCATGGCTGTTAGCTGACATGAGCTTCGCTCTTATTCAGCGGGAATCGGTCGACTTTCTTCAGATACAGAAGATTAGGCTTGGTGCCAATCTCTTCCAGCAGACGATACCCCCGGGTTTTCCGGTCGTGGGCCTCGTGCATCGGATGGTCGTTCACATCGTCGAAAATCTCTTTCACCGGACCCGTGGCATCCAATTGGTCTCCGAAATTCAATGCGTTGGTCGGACAAGCCGAGACGCAAGCAGGGAGGAAATTACGCTTCTTCATCGCTGCGTGATCCAGGGTAGCACGCTCCCGCCGTTCGATCGTAATCTCGGCCCGGCGGATCCGTTGGACGCAGAAGGTGCATTTTTCCATTATGCCCCGGCTGCGGACCGTTACGTCGGGATTCAATTGGTTCCGCAACCGTTCGGGCCAGACCGGCTCCCAGTAATTGAAGAACCGGACCTGGTACGGGCAGTTGTTGGCACAATAACGGGTACCCACACAACGGTTGTATATCTGAACGTTCATACCTTCATCGTTGTGGTAGGTCGCAAACACCGGACAAACCGGCTCGCACGGAGCGTTTTCACAGTGCTGACACATGATGGGAATGAACCGAGCTTTGACGTCAGGGAATTCGCCTTCCCAATACCGCTCGATTCGGATCCACTCGTAGGCCCGCCGCTGCAGGAACAGATCCTTGGTATTAACAGGCAGGTTATTTTCCGCCTGACAAGCGACAACACAGGCCTGACAACCGGTGCACCGGTCGAGGTCTATTACCATGCCCCATTTATGATCGATCCGAGGTGATACCATTTCAGCCTTCAGCTACCGGCGAACAGCCGTTTTTTAGTGTTCCCCTGGGATTTCAGTGATGATGATTCGCTCGGCCTCGGTATTGCCAACCTCGACAGCCCGAACGATTCCTTCGAACTTGGATACCTTAATGCTGGTGCCCGTAGGAGTGATAGTCACTGTGGTGTTGGCCCACGCGAACGCGCCAGTGCCTTCCACCTGACTGGGCTCTAGTATGTCCATAACGTTAGAACTCTCGGCGGCCGGTCGGTCCGTAGCGGTTTCCGGCCCGTCCCTGCGCCCCTGTCCCAGTGGGATGGAGACGACCTTGGGAGGAACTCCCGGATGCGGGTATACCGGAACCCTGATCGAGGAACTAGCCGTGGAGCTGACCATAACCACGTCGCCTTCCCTCAAACCCAGCCTCTCGGCATCGCCATCGTTTATCTCCAGCCAGGTCTGCCAAGCTACTGTGGTGATTGGGTCGGGCACAGCCTGGAGCCACGGTAGGTGGGCGTTCTGTCCGTCCAGTAGCGATATATGAGAGAAGGGAACCAGATGGAAAGTGTCCCTTCCGGGGGCCAATCCCGGATACCGCGGCTCTGCCGCTTTGGCGGCAATCTTGTTGAATAGCCCTGCCGGCGTATCGAGAGGCACGGCAGCCTTGGCGTTTTCGTCCCACCAGCCGCCTTGTTGCAACATGGTGGTCCAGAATTCGTCGGCCGACCCGGCCTTGATGGAGCCCCGGTTGAGATCGAACAACTGCTTCGAGGTTTCCCGTAGCATGTCTTCGAACCGGTTCCAGGGCAAATCACTCTGCTTTCCCAGTTCGCCAGCCATGGCCAGAAGCACATCGGCGGAGCTACGGGGATCCAAATCACTCAACGGATTAACAACCGGTTGCTGCACTCCCAACGTTTGGTATCCGGGGCCCGGTTCGGGAATGTCGCTGCCCCAATCTTCCAAGGCCACACGGTCGGGAAGAATCAGGTCTGCCAGGGCGCTGGTGTCGTCGATGAACGGAGACAAGCTAACGATGAACAAATCGTCCCGGTTTAGGGCGTCACGGAAGTTCAATGCACCGGGAAGACCGTGCGCCGGATCTGCTTGATGCACGACGACGAGTTTCGTCCGGCCGCCATTCAGGTCTTCCGCCGCCGAGAACCAGTCGGATAGAGAAGCCACGTCGGCGCTGGCAGGAAGGTCATCGATGGGAGGAGCAGGGTTGAACCTGACGCCGCCTTCGGCCCCGACACTGCCTACCAGGTAGTTCAATGCGTAGATCGCTTCCAGATTGAAGAGTCCATTGGTATGGGCGCCCGCCGAACCGCCGCCTATAGCCAAGCTGGGCCGGTGTCCGGCGAATTCGCGAGCCAGGTTCTGAATAAACTCCGTTGGGGTTTCGCCCCGCAGATGGTCCGGTAGTCCGATCCTCGCCCCGGCAACTTCAGGCCGGAAAGCGTCTAAAGCCCCTACGCCCCGTCCATCGGTCAGGGCGGAGACATCCACTCCCGGAGCCTGCAAGCCCTCGGAAATGATTACGTATGCAAGGCTAAGGGCCAGGTAACCTTCCCAACCCGGTTTGATTGGAACCCACTGATCGGCGCTGGCCGCAGTAGTGGAGAACCTGGAATCTACTTGATAGAAGGTACCCCGCTCCCTTCCCTCTCCCTGGCGGAACTCCCCATAGCCGACGGCCCAGCGGGTGGGGGAAACCCAAGTCGATAGGAAGTCGGCGCCGAATGAAAGCAGGAAGTTGGTGTTAGCAATATCGAAGTCTGGCAGGGAATCCTGCTGGAAAACGTTCTTCACCGCGGCCCGGTAGGCTATATTGTCCATGCCATCAAAGGCCAGATGCTTTCCGCCCATCGCCTTGGCGAAGCGGTCCACCAACTTGGCCATATGTCCCCGAAGCGGCTCGGTGACCATCAACATATTGTCGCCGTTCTGCTGGAGTTGGCCCTTGAATATATTCAAGGCAGCCGGCCAGTCCAAGGGTTCAAACTGACCTGAACCCCGTCCGCCCGACCGGCGCATGGGCCCGGCCAACCGTTCAGGGTGATACATCGCCTGCAGTCCGCCTTCGCAGCGGGCGCTTTGTTTACCTTGATTGGTGGGATACAGGGGATTGCCCTGAATCTTCTTGGCGCGGCCTTCCATCACCCGAACGACTATCCCTTCGGAGGATGGACAGGTGCGGCACAGAGTGGCGTACCAGTTATCCTTGCCCCGGACCAAGTCTTCAGGAAGACTTACCGGACTCTGGAGGCTGAACTCACCCTCTCGGATCCCAAACCCTTCGCAGGCCACTGCGCCAACTGCAGAAAGGCCGGCCCAGGCTAGAAAGTTGCGCCGCGTCAAATTCATAGTGCGAGAATGTCCTTCCCGTTAATCACTTGTGGCAAACCGTACAATCCGTCGCCACGTTGTTATTCCGGTGACAGTCCAAACAGGTACCCATCTTCAAAGACTGTCCCTGCTTAGGTTGAACCTCAGTCATGCTGGCCACGTCGCCATGGCAGACGGAACAAGTCTGAGGCACCGATAGTGGTTCACTAAGAACCTCACCATCGATTCCGGTCCGCGTCGGTTGGTCTGGGTCGGTGAAGAACCGGATGTGGGCCTCGTGGATGAACCTAACGTGGTCCGGCAACCGGTGCACCCGCTCCCAGTTGATGGGGTCGTTGTCTTCAAAGCTCTGCCTTACTTTGGCAATCTCGGCTTGGGCTGATGGTTTTTGGCCTTCGATCGTCTTATGGCAGAAGAGGCACTGTTCCACCGCCGGTACCGTGGCGGCTGCGCCTCGGGTTACGTTGCGATGGCAAAACTCACATTGGATGCCCATCCCGCCTTCCGCCGTGGACCCCGCATGAACCGTGTGCGGGAACGCGACCGGTTGGGGAGGAGCGTTGCCCAATCCAAAGGGCGGATTGGAAAACCATGATATCAATAGGACCGCTATCAGAAACCCCATGACAACGGTAACAGTTAGACCCACCAGGCCTAGTGTTAGCATTTTGGCGCTAGGAAGCATCGATTATAAAGCCGCTCCGTTTCATGGTTGGTCCCGGTTCGGATCCGGTCTAGTGATTAGGCGAGCCTACTGGGACTCGGGCCGTAGCCTCTGGTTTAGAAGAAGTACCGGTCATAGAATTTTTCAACAGCCTGGGCGGCAATCACTATATTAATCATCAAGTACACCCCGACACCAAACAGAAGCGCAGCGAACGCGGTCATTGGGATACGCGCTTTATTGGCCCCTTCGGGAATGTGCCCCGTGCGGATCAAGGAGGGGATGACTGCATGGGCAGTCAGTATAGTGACCGCGAAAGTGAAAACTACAGGAACGTAAATCCAAAAGAAAGTTAGCCAGACAGAGATGTCCTGCCAATTCTCGGTTTGTAGTGCTACAGGGTCTGGAAACATAGTGCTGCGATCCGCTGTTCGGTGACTTTTTATACGCAAGATTGAGGCTGATTAGAAACCTAGTGAAAAGTATCACAACGTCATATTGGTGTCAAGAGTAATTCGGCGGATTTCGTCTTCTTTTGTTCCTATTTTACGATTGGCCGATATTGGGCCCATGCTAAAATATTTGGTGCCCGATGCAAGCTGGTTTGCCAAAGGATCGAAGGGCATAAGGGTTATGAAACATGCCGTCATTGATTGTCTGAAAGCTTCCCCACCATCGGCCTCCTGGTTTCGGGAACTCGAAAGCTATTTTCTAAATCGAAGAAGCAGCCTCCGGTAGAGATAGCCGATACCCCAGAGGATCTGTTCGCCGACGATTTTCCCACGCTTGAATCAGAAGACGCCGCCGACCTGGCACGGATAGCGTACCAAGTTGGCGCGGAAGAGATTCTGTCAGAGATAGAGGAGCCGGACGGCCATACACCGGAGGCCGATTCTCCCATAGCTCCGGCATTTCCCCAAGAACAGAACCAATCGCCACGGAAACGGCTCAAATCTTACCCTTTGCCTTGGATGAGAGTTCCACTATCCCTGGGCTTTATGAAACCTGGGTTGAACTGGAAGAGCGAGTTAAGCGGGCCCAGAACGAGCTTCAAGCGATTCTCGCTACCCGGGAAGAGGCTGCGATTCTGAGAGGGCGGGCTCAGAAGCGATTAGATGAAGGCGAGTCCATCCGCGCCGACGCTACGAGAATCAGCGAGAGCGCCTGGCGTGCCTTCGACCGGGGTTTTGCCGTCAGCGCCAAGGGGTTGCCCAACCGATGGACCACGGTGCGGGAGATCGACGAGGCTATGCGCACCCACACCGCTCTCCAAAGGGCGACCCACAGCGAATCGTGGCAGGAAGCCGACAGAACCAGGCAACGGGCAACAACCGAACTCTTAAAGGCCATGGCCGTATTGAACACGTCCATGGCTCAAGCCCAGCGTTAATTGAAAGAGGCGTCCAATCTTCCTGCCGTCGCCGATGCCCTGATGCAGTTTACTCAAGAAGAGCTATGCTGCGCTCAAGCCATCCGCAGCGAGCTACTGCTATTAGGAAAAGAAGCTCTGAACGAATTGGACGCACCCCCTTACGTCCACCAGCCCGGTCCTCAGGAGTTCACGATATCCGGCCCTCAAGACTTTGCGGCCGGATTCTTGGCCGACGCCGGTCTGCTTAGCTCAGACCCTCCGGTGGTCTCCGAACCCCAAAGGGTCCCACCGCCTGCTCCGGTCGTAGAACCCAGTCAAGCTGCCCCAAGTATGTCCGACGCAATCTCCGGTCCTGGATCTGTAGCCTGGGAATCGCCCAGGGACGCCGAACCAGCGACAGCGCCGGAGCCGGCTCCGGAAACACCCAATCATGAGATTCCTGAAGAAGTAGAGTCGAGAATGGGTGGCGGTTTTGAAGTTTCGGAACCTCCGGCTGCCCCTGCGCCACCCGAACCTCCTACCATTCCCCAACCAACATTCGAAGCAACCCAGGCTGCTCCGCCTTCCGATTGGTTCACCCAGGCCCCAACAAACGTTGCGCCGAGCACTACTCCTCGATTGCCGACTGAG
>CAXEOX010000066.1:0-17174 GCA_963997925.1 uncultured bacterium | reverse complement strand
ACCTCGAAGGTTACACCCTAGAGGGCAAGGGCTACTTCGGACCCGGCGAACTGCCAGCCTTCGACCGCGGCTTCTTCGACATGCCTCATGGCGACACTGAAGAGTGGGCGTTCGAGGAGTTCAAGAACAAGGCCCGGGCCGCCGGCGGTGTAATCACCGACGACGTCATCAACACCTTCAAGGAAGAGATGGCCCGTGGACTGAACCAGAGCCGGGACAACATGGAAATGATGGAAGAAGAGGACTATATCTAGCCCTCAACCCCGTCAGTAACTCCGCACTAAAAGAGGCCCCGTACCGATTAATCGGTACGGGGCCTCTTGTTTTCTCTTCTAGGAGTGTACTCGATAGAACCGGTTCTGTGGTTCTTAGACCGCTCCAAGAACTTCGACATGGACCTCACAACACACGGGGAGCAAGCGTTCGTCCTGAGCCTGTCGAAGGACCTCCACGCCCGCTAGAACCAAAGCGTTATGTGGAAGGGAGGGGTGTCAGACAAGCCGCATACCAGCGCCCTAACGAAGCCCTAAGCCTTCTTCTCCGTCGTTCCGGCACAGGCCAGAACCCAGGGATGGGTAGTTTCCAACAATCTGAGCCATAGTTAGGTCGGTGTCGCTGAATTCCAGCCTGCGCCGGAATGACGGATTGTTGCAGAAGGATGACCTGGTGGTTAAACGAGCTCGCAGCGAACGGGGAGGGGCGGGGCCACGACACTGATGTAGGTCACCAAATGCCGCAATGATTCATTTAGCGTGGGTCTGGATGAGAATCAACGGCCCCTTCTCCCTGGTGTTCGAAGGGGCGACAAGAAGCTCTTAGAGGCTTTCCCCGTATTTTGGAATGCCCTCTACTCGGGGTTGTGTTACCTTCAGAGCTTCGGCCAGCCGGGTCAATTCCTGCCCGTACTCGTCCGTATTGCCAGCTTGCCCACTCAAGTCGAATACCACGTGCTCACTGGCTATGGTGCGGCCCAAGCGGCCCCTTCCCCCGGTAAGGCTGCTGTCCGGAGCGACGATATACAAAAGCCACTGGTCTTTGCTCTGCTGCAACCCTTGGGCTTGCTCAATGTCGTTGCGCACCACTTCCGTGTCCAACCCGGCTTCGGAACACACCACGACTAATCTGTCGTAGGGACGGATCCACCGCTCCACCTCTTCCTGGTCGGAAGTGCTGTGCCGTTCCACCAGCGCATTGCCTCGCGTGTCTTCAGAGAAGACCCAACAACGGATCCCCTGCGACTGCAGGCCGGTTTGCAGAGATTGGGCAAATGCGGCGTCCTGGGACGAACAGGAAATGAAGCAGTCCCCTGGAGGCACGGGGGCGCCTATAAGGCTTTTCTGGAACTCAACTATGGACTCGAGCGCACCGGCGCTGCGTAGGAACAGGTCGCTTATCTTGCCCCCGGACCGGTACAAGGTATCTAACCCGATCGTGCTGGGAGCGTCGTGGCGGACAGCATCCAATCCTTCGGCCACACTGAAGTCACAGTTCTGGAACACGGTGTATCCGACGATACAGCCAGCGAACTTAGTCTCAGTCAATTCAGCATCATTGAAGCTTGCTTCATAGAAGTCGGCGCCGTCCAAGATTGCTCCGCTCAGGTTCGCATGGGTTAGCTGAGCCCGGTGCAGGACCGCGCCTGTGAGATTGGCGTTGGTGAGGTTGGCGCCGGTCAAGTTGATCCGAGACATATTGGCGTGGCTTAGATCCGCTCCGGTCAGATTGGCGTCCGACAGAACGGCCCGGTCCATATCGGTGTTGGCTAGGTTGGCCTCCCTCAGGTTGGCCCCTCTCAGGTTGGCTCCGTTCATCAGAGACCGGCTCAGGTCGGCCTGCCTCAGGTCAGCCCGGTACATATGGCAGGGATTCAGATGGCAACCCGACAGGTTGGCCCGGACCAGAATGGCCCCCATGAGGTCGGAGTCTCGGATATCCGCTCCCCTCAGGTCCACTTGGTGCAGACGGGCGTAGCTCAGATAGGAGGCATTCAGATCAAGGACTTCGTTGGGATGTTCGTCCCGCCATTTGGCTACGGCGTCCCGCCCTTGCTTTACTAGTTGTACTTGTTCCATATCGGCCATTACAGTTGCTCCACTATACAAACAAGACTTGAGGGCTTTCCCCCAACGGTTAGGTGTGGCGGATGTCCCTTTTCCAGGTCATCCGCCGAAGACTTCAAGCTCAAAGTCAGCTTCAGATTTACGCAGTCGGATTTTAGCACACGGCAGGTATCTTGGGTTAACGATTGATATCGATGATGGCTCTTCGGTGGCTCCCTTCCCCAATCTTCTTTTCACCGTCATATGCCTCGACATGAAAGGTCAGCCGGTTGCGGTCGATCTCTGTAAGTTCGGCATGGGCGATGACCGTCGCTCCGATGTCCGAAGGGGCCAGATGGCGCACGTTCACTTCGAATCCCACCGAGGTCTGCTCGGCGTCCAGAAATTCGTGGACCGCTTGGATCGCCGCTTGTTCCATCAGTCCGATCATCGACGGCGTGCTGAACTTATCCACGTGTCCCGCCACGTTATGTTCACATACCAGGACCTGTTTCTCTCCCTTTAACCCCAGCACAATCTTGGCGTTTACCATAAAATGCTGCCTCCGTAAGCCTCGAAGTATCGTCGGTTTCGTATGATAGCAGATACTTCTAACAGCACGATCGAGCCTTATCCTCTCCTTCAGCAACAACCTCGCCGTCGAATCGACATCATATGCGTCATTCCGGCGCAGGCCGGAATCCAGGGAACTTTCAGCAAAAAGGCCATCCATTTGGAGAAACTCAGCCTCTATATCCCGGCTTTCGCCGGAATGATGGAGCACTGCGCCAACCCCTCGTCATTCCCGTGCGGACGGGAATCCAGTAGGCTGGGAGGAAGGGTCGTGGCATTTGAAAGCGGAGCATCGCTGGATTCCGGCCTTCGCCGGAATGACGAGAAGTGTGCTCAGTGCGCCTTCCGTAGCGGCCTGAGATCTCTGGAAACATTGGGGACGAGACGTCTGCGCTGAGGCTAGAGCATCACGGCATCCCGACGAAGGCCGCCGACGGTCAGCTTGAACAGCCTCCGGTATTACGATATCATTCTCACAACTAGGATGCCCAATATGTCGAGCAAGAGAAACTTTCTATCAATCACTGATTTCAGTCCCGGGGAGACCTCTGCCCTCCTCCAAAGGGCCTGTCAGATGAAGGCGGACCAGACGTTCAAGCCCTTGGCTGGCAAGAGCGTAGCCCTCCTTTTTGACAAACCTTCCCTCCGAACTCGGGCCAGCTTCGAGATTGGGATCCAGCAGTTGGGGGGGATCTGCGTGTACATGGGCCAACAGGAAGTTGGCTTGGGCATCAGAGAGCCTATCGCCGACGTCGCACGGGTACTATCCGGGTACGTCGATTGCATCGTAGCCAGGGTGTTTGATCACAAGAACTTGGAAGAGCTTGCCGCCTACGCCAGCGTGCCGGTGGTAAACGCTCTGTCAGATTGGGAGCATCCTTGCCAGATAATGGCCGATATGCTAACCATTCAAGAACATCATGGAGAGTTATCCGGTCTGAAATTGACCTTTATAGGTGACGGCAACAACGTCGCCCGTAGCCTGTGTTTGGGCCTGCCTCCCATGGGGGTCCACTTCGCCTTGGGCGGACCGCAGGGTTATGAACTGGACGAAGCCTCCCTCTCCCGCGCTCGCCAGCTAGCCGGTGACGACTCCATCCAGGTACTGACTACTAACGACCCAGTAGCCGCTGTCAACGGAGCCGACGTAGTGTACACCGATGTTTGGACCAGCATGGGAGATGAAGATGAAGCCGCGACACGCCGCAAGGCGTTCCAAGGCTATAGCGTAGGCGCAGAGTTGCTCTCCAAGGCGAAACCCACCGCTAACTTCATGCACGACATGCCGGTGCACTACGGAGAGGAGATATCAGAGGGGATGCTGGAACACCCCCAATCGGTAGCTTACGACCAGGCACACAATCGGTTGCCCGCACAAAAAGCCATTCTGGAGTATCTCTTAACCGGGGTCTGACCGGGAATTTTTCCAATCGCGTAAGAGAACACAGTTGTTCAGAGACCAGGTTCGTCGATAACCCTCCGGCACACCGGGTTTGGGTCCCAGGGACCGAGCCTCGGCCACAACCGCAACAGTAGGATCATCAAATGCCGGATATACAAACACAGGATGAGGGCCAGATAGCCCTACCGCACGATTCACACGTCTCCTTGCCCATCGTCGCTATCGTCGGACGGCCCAACGTGGGCAAATCTTCCCTGTTCAACCGCATCCTAGGACGCCGCCACGCCATCGTGAGCGAAGTTTCCGGGACCACTCGGGACCGCCTTATCTCCCAAGTCGAGTGGCTCGATCGCAGTTTCATCCTGATCGACACCGGAGGACTGGAGACCAAGCCGGAAGGTCCCATTCGGGAGCGGGTTCAAGAACAGGCGGACATGGCGGTGGCCGGCGCCGATGTCATCATCTTCCTCACCGATGTGACCGAGGGGCTAACAGTCGACGACTTGGCTGCCGTGGAGCGGTTGAGACGGACCACGAAACCCGTGATACTAGCGGTGAACAAGGTCGACAACGAAACCAGGGAGTTCAGCGCCTCGGAGTTTTACCAACTGGGACTCCAAGAACCGATGCTGATAAGCGCTTATCACAACATCGGCGTTTACCCGTTGATGGACCAGGTTTTTGCCCTGTTGCCCACCCCGCCTGAATTCGACGAGGATTGGGAGCCGGACGAATCCGCGCCCACCGACCTGAAGATAGCCATCATAGGCCGGACCAACGTGGGCAAGTCCATGTTGATGAACAGCATCCTGGGCCAGGAAAGGTCCATCGTTACCCCTGAAGCCGGTACCACCCGCGACGCCCTTGATACCTACATGAGCTATGACGGCCACGACATCACGCTCATCGACACCGCCGGTATGCGGCGGCGGGGCCTCGTCCAGCGGGGTATCGAGAAATTCAGCGTGATTCGCGCCGTCAACGCTGTTGGCCGCAGCGAGATTACCTTGCTGGTCATCGACGCTACCGAACTGGCCACGGCCCAAGACTCCCACATCGCCGGACTAGCCTGGGAGATGTGCCGAGGCCTGATTGTTGTGGTCAATAAATGGGACCTGGCAGAGGACGGTAGCCGGTACGCTCAACAGCGAACCGATGACCTGATTCGAGACAAACTTCAGTTCATGTCTTACGTTCCGATCGTATTTACCTCAGCGCTGCACGGACGTGGGATAGACCCCTTGTTGCGCACCGTCCTTGAACTACAACAGGAGCGGTCTCGCTTCGTGCCATCCAGGGAGTTGCAGTATGTGATGGCCAAGGCATTGGCCAGTCACGCCCCGCCGCCGGTGAAAGGACACTCCCGGGAGCGGGTTTACTTCAGCCGGTTGCGCCAGGTTGGCATAAACCCGCCTACCTTTTTATTCACAGTAGACAAGCCATGGCTGGTACACTTCTCCTACGAGCGGTACATGGAGAACCAGATACGCTCAAACTTTGGCTTCGACCATACTCACCTGAAGCTGGTATTCAAGAGATCATGAACCGGCCCTCTCCGACAATAATTTTCGCAGTGGCTGGACTGCCTCTATTAGGGGCAGCCTTCGTGGCCGTGCTGCTGACCATGGGAAACCAGCCCAAACCGGCCCAATACGCCGCCATTCTGGGCATCTCCTACCTGCTGGGTTCCGTTCCTTGGGGATACATGCTGCTGCGATTGCGCATGGGCGTAGACATCCGGCAATATGGCAGCGGGCGCACCGGCATGTCCAACGTGCTGCGTACTGGGGGAGGCAAGGTGGCGGCTCTAGTCCTGCTTCTGGACGTGAGCAAGGGCGTCTTGTCGGTTTACCTGGCCCGCATGATAATCGGAGCGAGTGAAGCTGAAGTCGCCGCTGCGCTTCTATCCCTTATCGGCCACAACTGGCCGGTGTTCCTGGGCTTCAAGGGTGGCCGGGGCATCGCCACCGGGGCCGGCGCGCTAACCATGCTGGCCCCGATCTCCGCAGGGATCGGCATGATTGGTTTTATCTCCGCCACTTTCACCAGCCGCTACGTCTCCCTGGGGTCCATCACCGGCGTGATAGCCGCCAGTCTGGCACTGCTGATCTTGGACATTCTGGGCTATTCCCCCACCCCCTACACTCTTTACGGTTTCCTGGGCGGCGGCATTATCATCTGGCAGCACCGTGACAACATCCAGAGAATCAGAGAGGGTAACGAGCGGCGTTTGGGGCACCCAAGCACCGGTCCCAGCTGATTCCCACTCTTGAATCATCCGCCAACAATCTTAGTCGTCCGGGTGAACAGCCTATAGCATTGGACCATGTCACCCATTAGCGCCAGCCAGGCGGTGCGTCTGGCCAATGGATAGCGCAGCCCAAGGAGCAGCCTGGATTTGGACGCATCCGTCGCCGTTATAGGAACCACAACCTGGGGCACGGCGCTGGCAATCACCATCGCCAGGAAGAACATCCCAGTGAGGATGTTGGCCCGTACGGCCTCAGAGGCGCAGCAGATCCAGTCCGACCGACGAAACTCCCGGTTCTTGCCCGACACCCCCTTTCCCGACTCTCTCACGGTCAGCGAAGACGTATCCCAGGTAGTCGGCCCCTCCGAACTAATCATCGTCGCGGTTCCCTCCCACACATTGCGGGGAAACATCCAGACGATACGGGATTGCATAAGCCCCGGCGTCCCGATCCTCAGTGCGGCCAAAGGCCTGGAATTACCCGGTGGCAAGCGGATGAGCCAGGTGATGGAGGAAGAACTACCGGGCAAGCTTCATTCCGGCATATGCGCCATCTCCGGCCCGAACTTTGCCGACGAGATTGTTCAAGGAAAGATAGCTTCAACGGTAGTGGCCGGTGGAGACAGCCAGGGTCTGGAGCTGGTACAGAAGCTTCTGATATCAAGTTCGCTTCGCGTTTACACCAGCGAGGACCTGATAGGGGTTGAACTGGGCGGAGCATTGAAAAATATCATCGCCATGGGAGCCGGCATCGCCGATGGGTTGGATATCGGGGATAACGGCAAAGCCGCGTTCATAACCAGGGGACTGGCGGAAATCACCCGGTTGGGAATCGCCGCCGGGGCAACGCCCCTAACCTTCGCTGGATTGGCCGGACTGGGCGACGTGATAGCCACCTGCGCCAGCAAGCTAAGCCGCAACCGGCACGTGGGCGAACAACTGGCGCTGGGACGTTCTTTGTCCGAGATTCAAGAGTCGATGAACAATGTGGCCGAGGGAGTCAATACCACCGGAGCGGCCTTGGCCATGGCCGAAGATCTGAAGGTGGAGATGCCCATCACCCAGGCCACCTACCAGGTGCTATTCGAAGGCCTCTCACCTCAGGAAGCCATCACTCAACTGATGGAGCGTCCACCACGCTCCGAGTGGTAGCCGGGTGTGGAGATCAGGGGCAATGGCCCCTTCGACAGCAAAGCGTTTCTGCTACCCGTTCGCCCTGAGCCTGTCGAAGGGTCTTTCGGCGGAAGGATGGTTCGACAAGCTCACCACGAACGGGAGTAGTTGTGATGAAGCTGCCGGACCAAAAATCGATATGAGTTCGTCAGCGTTTCTGGCCGAGAACCAGCCCCGGCAACCGCTCCAGCAGCCAATCCGCCAACACCAAACGGTGGCATGCCTTGCCCTCCGGCTCAAAGCAGAGCAAGGTAAAGTCTCCCAAGTCCGGCGTCTTATCCAGCCAGTCTTGTAGCTCCGCTGACTCGTTGAGGCGATGGTTAAGCGAGATTAGATACTCGGCGGACAGCCCCCCAAAGTCCAGATCACCGGCGCGGTAAGCCACTAGGAGTTCCCGGGCCGGGTATAGGAAGGGCAAAGTCTCCCAATCTGTTTTCCGTCCCCGGGGATGGCTTCGTGAAACCCGATACCGCAGTCCCTGCCAGTTATCCGGAGCATAAAAACTGGCGGTATACAGCATCAGCGCTCCGATCCCGGTTCCTTACTGGATGAGCCGGTCTCTACCTGATGTATCTCAGGCCGGGTGGGGTGGGGCCACCGGGGAATCGCCTGGCGCAGAACGAACAGAACCGCGCCCACGGCGATGACCGAGACGTAGGTGATGGACCGGTCAACCAAGACCAGTGCGGTGGCGGCGTTCACGGATAAGCTGGATAGCCGTACGAGTAATCCAGCCACGCCGGACTCTACCGCTCCGATCCCGCCGGGAGTTGGCACCAGGGTGAGTAGGGAGTTAGCCAGGGTGATGAAGATTATCAGAGGCAGTCCCAATCCAAGATTCAAGGCCTGGACCACCAGGAAAAGCCTTCCCACCTCAGACAGCCAACCCAGCAACCCCAAAATAGTCACCGGCGCCAGCTGTCCGAAACTACCGGCAGCACCCTGTTGAAGCCGCTGATAACGCTCGGCCAGCCATCCGGGCAGCATCCTCAGTGCCCGGTCTTCGGCCAACCTCAAGGTTAGGAACACTGCGGTTAGCGCAACCACCAGAAATATGGCCGTTCCCAGAACGGTCCAAGTAACAAGTTGGCCGCCTCCCAGCAGAAAGGGAACCGCAGACAGGAGCAGTAGCACCACGAGAATCGCATCAAGCATCCGCTCGGCCAGCAGGGTGCCCAAAGTACGGGAGAACGATGCGTCCAACTCGTCCCGGTACAGATATGCCCGGTAAGCGTCTCCCAGCCGAAGCCACGCCACCGAGTTGGCGAACCAACCCAGGAGCACCAACTGACTGCAATACAGGACCCCGGGGACGGCTGATTCGTCTTCTTGGGCGTTACGAAGCAGCATACGCCACCGGGCGCCTCTAAACAGGAAAGTCATGTAGTGGACCAGCACCGCCAAAACCAGATACCAAGGGTTGCTGTCCCTAACGTCGGCCCAAGCAGCTTTAGGGTCCACATCGAAACGGGTCACCAGAAAGAACAAAAAAGCCCCGGCAAGCAGAAGGGAGATTAAAGAGGGAAGAGAGAACACCCGCCGCCTGATGGGGACGGGCTCCCCTTGTTCGTCGTTAGTGCGGGCGCTGAAAAGGGGCATTACCGGCGCAGCGGTACATCAGAGCGGTCAGCCCCCATGGCTAACGCAGCTCCTTGGGCAGGGTGAAGCTAACGTCCTCTTCCACACCGGAAAGCAGGGTCACTTTCTCTGGTTCCAACGCTTGTATCACGCTTTTAACCAGGACTTCCGGAGTAGAGGCGCCGGAGGTGATTCCAACCTTCTCCACGCCATCCAACCAAGCCGGCTCGATCTCCTCGGGCCCGTTTATCAGATAAGACGGCACGCCTTGGGCTTCGGCCACCTCACGCAACCGGTTGCAGTTGGAGCTATTTACCGCGCCTATCACCAGCACTAGGTCGACCAGAACAGCCATTTCCATCACTGCGGACTGGCGATTCGTTGTAGCGTAGCAGATGTCGTTGCGGACCAGAGCTTCGGGAAATCGATCGGTGATAGCCCCGATGCTCTCGGCAGTGTCGCCCACGGAGAGGGTGGTCTGAGTCAGCACCGCCACCTCGGTATCCGCGTCCCAGTCCGGCAGGTCGGAAACAGAGTCGTCGCCTATCAAAGTCATCTCCACCTGCCCCATAGTCCCAATCACTTCCTGATGGCCCTTGTGACCCACCAGCAGTACCTTTTTACCCTCACGGTGGTACTTCTTAGCCTCGTTATGGACCCTGGTCACCAGAGGGCAGACCGCGTCGATGACTCGCAGGTTGCGGTTCTTGGCTTGTTCAAAGTCTTCGGGCCCGGAGCCATGGGCCGAGAAAACGACCATGGAGCCAGGCGGAATCTCCTCAACCGACTCAACGGTTATCGCTCCCTTCCTTTCCAATTCGGTAACGACATATGGATTATGGACGATCTGATGTTTCACGTAGACTGGCGCACCGTACCGTTCGAGACAAATCTCCACTACTTCGATGGCGCGTACCACTCCAGCGCAAAAACCCCTGGGAGCGCTGAGAATCACTTCCAAGACGATTCCTCCGGAAAATTCATGCTGGTTTCTATTCTCCGTATCCCTTGATTAGGTCCAGGTACTTGTATCCCGAACCGGTATTAAGCAGAACTACGGTCTGGTCCTTTGTTATTTCCCCAGTCGACAGCAACCGTTTCAGTCCGACTAGAGTGGCCGATCCTTCGGGACAGGCAATCACCCCTTCAGCGGAAGCAATCTCGTACATCGCATCCACCATTTCCTGGTCCTCCACCGCCAAGGCGGTACCACCGGTTTCACGAAGCGCTTGCAGAATCAGGTAGTCGGCGAAGGGGCCTGGTACTCGAAGGCCATCGGCTACGGTCTTGGCGTTCTGCCAGGGCTCCGCCGAATCCGCCCCATCATGAAATGCCTTAACGACAGGTTGACACCCGGCCGCCTGAACCGCGATAAACTTGGGCGGCGTCCCTTCCACCCAGCCCAGCTCCAGCAGTTCCTTGAATCCCTTATGCATCCCTATGATGCCGGTGCCGCCGCCGGTGGGGTAAACGATGACATCGGGCATTGTCCAGCCCAACTGCATGGCAATCTCTAGGGCCATGGTCTTTTTGCCTTCGGCCCGGTAGGGTTCCTTCAGCGTAGAAAGGTCGAAGAGATTTTCCTCGTCGGCCACCGCCACCGCCTGCCGCCCGGCATCGCCGATGTGGCCGTCGACCAGGTTGAGTTCGGTGTCGGCCAGAAGGCACTCCTTCTTGTTGGCGTCCGGGGCGTCTTGAGGCATATATGCTTTGACACCCAAACCCGCCCGAGCGCCATAAACGGCTGCGGCTCCGGCGGCGTTGCCTGCCGAAGGCACGGTGAACCCGGTGACTCCTAACTCCTTGGCCTTGGAGATCGCCGCCGACAGCCCTCTGGCTTTAAATGTGCCAGTGGGATTCAGGCCTTCTTCCTTGATGAACAAGCTATTCATACCCAGGTTTTTCCCCAACGCGTTGGCTTCCAATAGCGGAGTGGCCCCTTCGCCCAGGGTGACGATATTCTCATCCTTAAATACCGGAAGCAGTTCAGCGAAGCGCCACATGTTTTCCGGGCGCTCCGCGAAGACGTCTCTGCTCACTTCACGGCGCAGCCTGGGAAGGTCATATCTAGCGAATAGAACTTTGCCGCAGCAAGGACTGACTTTAATCAGCTCGGCGTGAGGGTAATCCTTGCCGCATTGAGTACATTCCAAATGGTCCAGATAACTCGTCATATCGCTGTGCCCCTCTTGATCCGGCGTCGTCTGCGCCGCTAGAATATCATACTCCTTGGGCGTGTTCTTTGGTACGTTTGGCCGTCCTGACAAATAGGGTGAAATTCCGCTTTTGAACCGATTGAGCCTATGCTATAATCGGGTTTTCCCCCTAGCCCGTTTTGAGAGATACGATGCCTGACTACCAACACGTCCTTCTGGAAAAAGACACGGACACCCACATCGCCAAACTGACTCTCAACCGCCCCGATCGTCTCAATGCCATGAACGACGTCATGATTGATGAGATTGGCGACGCCGTCGAAGACGTTAGCCGCGACGACGATATGCGGGTATTGATTATCACCGGATCCGGACGAGCGTTCTGCTCCGGCGCAGACCTGCAAACCCTGAAAGGCGGCAGTGATCCCGGATCCCTGGTCTCCGACAATCCCGAGGATATCCGCCGGGGGTTCGAACACATCCAGCGGTTTATCATGGAGATACACCGGATGGAGAAACCGGTTATCGCCATGGTCAACGGCATCGCCGCCGGAGCTGGTTTCGACATCGCCTGCGTTTGTGACATCCGCGTCGGTTCTCCCCACGCCCGGTTCATGTCGGCCTACGTGCGGGTTGGGCTCTTCCCCGGTTTCGGCGGCACTTGGTTGTACCCCAGAGCATTGGGAAGCGTGAGCAAAGCCGCCGAGTTGCTGTTCACCGGGGACTTCCTAGAGTCTGACGAAGCCAAAGATTTGGGTTTTCTTAACAAATTGGTGCCCCCGGAAGAACTGGAAAGCGCTACTCTGGAGATGGCCCAGAAGATTGCCGCCGGACCGCCCATCGCCATCCGCCTTTCCAAGCTGATGCTTTACAAAGGCTTGGAGTTCGATCTGGAGACGGCCATGAAGATGGCCGCCGCCGCCGAGACTATCACTCTAACTTCCCGGGATCATGAGGAGGGTACAACGGCTATCCGAGAGTCCCGCAAGCCGACGTACGAGGGTAGATGATGGAAGCGATACTCGACGAACTCAAGATATTTACCGGCAACGCACACCGGGGATTGGCTGAAGAGGTGTGCAAGTATTTGGATATACCTCTGGGCGAAGCAGAGGTATTCAAGTTTTCCAACGACAATACCTTCGTAAGAATCCAAGAAAACGTCCGGCAAAGGGACGTTTTTATCATTCAGCCCACTTGCGCTCCGGTGAACGACAACCTGATGGAACTCCTGATTATGATAGACGCCTGCAAGCGGGCATCTGCCGGGCGCATCACTGCAGTGGTCCCTTACTACGCCTACGGCCGCACCGACAAGAAAGACCAACCCAGGGTGCCAATCACTGCCCGGTTGGTGGCCGACCTGCTCACCGCCGCCGGAGCCGACCGCCTCTTGACCGTTGACCTCCACGCCGGGCAGATCCAAGGCTTCTTCAACATCCCGGTGGACGAGTTGACCGCCTTGCCCATATTGTCGGACTACTTCCAAGCCAAAGAATTGTCAGACTTGGTAGTTGTTGCCGTGGACATCGGCATAAGCAAAAAAGCCAGAGACGTGGCGGAGCGGCTCCACGCTCCCTTGGCCATCATTGAAAAGCGCCGGACTGGAAACGACGAACGCAGCGAGATAATGAACGTCATCGGCGACGTCGAAGGCAAGATTGCTTTAACTTTCGACGATGAGATCGACACAGGGGGCACTATCGTCAACGCCGCAGGAGTTCTGGCGGAGAAGGGCGTCAAGGAAGTCTATTGTTGCGTCACCCACCCGGTGTTCTCCAAGAACGCGTCTGAGATATTGGCCAATAGCCATTTTAAAGAAGTTATCGTCGCCGACACCATCCCGATGCCGGCGGAGAAGCGCAACGGCAAGATTACAGTTTTGCCGGTGGCCCCATTGCTTGGGGAAGCGATCTACCGCATCCACAAGGGAATCTCCGTGGGAGATATGTTTACCTGATCGAGGATCTAGTTTTTAATTAGCCGATAGCATCCTCCGTTCGCCCTGAGCTTGTCGAAGGGTCCCTCCGCGAAAGAATGGTTCGACAGGCCTGTCCTGAGCTCAGCCGAAGGGCTCGCCAGGAACGGGGCTGGTAACACTTATTCTCGGAAAGAACAGGAGGTCTAGCGTCCCATGTACGACTTGCTGATTAAGGGCGGGACAGTCATCGATCCCTCCCAAAACATCCACGGTCCCAACGACGTAGCCGTCGAAAACGGCAAGATAGCCCTAGTGGCGCCCAACATACCCGCCGAAGAGGCTACCCGAGTTATCGACGTGGCCGGAAAGATTGTCACGGCTGGGCTGATTGACCTCCACACCCACATCTACGACGGCGTCAACGGCAACGGCGTGAAAGCCGATCTGGGAGGCGTAAGGGCTGGGGTCACCACCATGGTTGACGCCGGTAGCGCTGGATGCGACACCTTCGGCGGCATTCCCAAGCACGTTATACCCAATAACGACACCGAAATCATCAGCTTCTTGCACATCTGCCGCACCGGCCTGGCCACAACGCCGGACATCTTCAGCCCGGACAGCATCAACTTGGACAAGACCATCCAAGTTGTCTCCGAGAATCGAGACATAATCTCCGGAATCAAGGCCCGCATGGTTTCTCCGGCCCTGGAAATCATGGGGATGGAGATGCCCAAGCTGGCGAAGCGGGCCGCCAAGGAAGCCGGAGTCAAGCTGATGGTTCACATCGGCGACACGGAGAAGCGGTACGATCCCAACGTTATCCGCGAGCTACTGCCCATCTTGGAAGAGGGCGACATCGTAACCCACCTGTTCACCGCCAATCCCGGAGGCGTTCTGGACACAGACGGCAAGTTAGTCCCCGAGGCGCAAGAAGCCAAAGACCGTGGCGTCTGGATGGACACCGCCCACGGAAGGATGAACTTCAGCTTCGACGTGGGCCAACGAGTCCTTGACCAAGACCTGATTCCCCACTGTATCAGCACCGACCTAACCCTACCCGGCCGGGAACTCACCGTCCACAGCATGACCGAGATGATGACCCGCTTCCTGGCGATGGACTTCACGTTAGACCAAGTAGTCACCATGTGCACCCTGAACCCAGCTAAGGCCATCGGAGAGGAAAACCGAATCGGCACTCTGGGCGTTGGCATGCAAGCCGACATATCGGTCTTAGACCTGGAAGAAGGGGACTGGGTACTTAAAGACGTAGTGGGCGGCACACGCCGTACCGAAAAAGCGGTTGTTCCGACCCTGACGGTCAAGAAGGGAGAGGTCTTTGAAGTCGGTTGGGGTCCAAGATCATGGGGTTGGGAACCAGACTCCGCTTAACACCAGCCAGCGGGCTACTCAAGAGTTTCTAAGGCTACCAGCGAGTGTCCCGAACCTGAGAGTCTACTAGGACTCCTTCTGCTGCTTTTTCTTGGGCCAATGGAAGCGGCGCGTGATGCGGCGAACCTTGGCCATCGGATGGAACCTGGAACGAAGATTAGCCGCCAACAAAGGCGCCACTTTGTTATTCCCCACCACCAACGGAGCAACCCAGCGCCGCAGTTCTTTCAACGTAGGAGGTTTCTCCTGCCAGGTGGGCACGAAAGACTCCATGACATGCCAACCTTTCTCTTTGGGCGACCGGGTCATCACCGTACCGCCGGCCTCCATAACCGCCAGAGCGCCCGCCGCCATGTCCCACATCCTGGGAGCTCCGAAGACTGCGTACTGCATCACACCGCAGGCCGTCATGGCCAGTTCGTAGGCGATGCTGCCGGTGGTTCTAGGTTCCCCCGACTTGCCCCGAAGCCCCTTCCCGTACTTGGTGAAATAGCTGAAGTGACCGGGAAGACCGGCCAGACGGTTATTCACCGGCTCATCAGACTTGTAGACCTCCACCGGATCCTCCCCGGCGAAGCACCCGCCGCCCTGCCGACAATGCAGAACGAAGCCGCCGCCCGGCTTGGGCCAGGGTATGAACAACGCTCCGGCCAGGGGACGTCCCTTGTGCAGAACACCAACGGACACGGCGTACACCGGCAGACCGTTCAGGAAGTTGGTAGTCCCATCCAGAGGGTCCAGCACCCAGAGGAAATCTCCACAGGGGGGGTCTGTAGCACCGGAGTCTTCCTTAGCTTTTTTAGCCTCTTC
The DNA here is from genome assembly GCA_963997925.1 of uncultured bacterium. Taxonomy (GTDB): domain Bacteria; phylum Chloroflexota; class Dehalococcoidia; order Lucifugimonadales; family UBA3495; genus UBA11650. Next base: position 1,882 of record CAXEOX010000066.1, on the reverse strand, counting down.
CTCAGACTGTTCCTCACCCAATATCGAATGGTCCGGGAAGCGTCTATTTATCTCTCCCACCAAGTAGTCCTGGCAGGCTTTGTCCACCTCGGTGACCGGATCCCGTTCCTCTTTGTCTTTGTACTCTATGGATATCTTGCGGCCAAAATGAGCCGCCAATATGTCTCCGGCGCCTTGGGCCATCTCAACCGCAGCGGCTTCAATCTCACACGCCAGAACGTCGTCTTCGAATAATTTTGATGGTTGGTTCACGGGACCTCGCTACGTTGGGGACAGACTGGAGGAAGCCTGACTTGGCTTCAGGCGGACTCAGTATAACATCGGCAGATTCCAAGAACCTTGAACTACGTCAGGTCATCGTTCCTATCAGATTATCGTCCCGGCAAAGCCTTCGCCATTCCGGCCTCCGCCGGAATCCAGAGAATGTTGGCTACAGCGATACAACTGGACCCCGGCCTACGCGGGGGTGACGCTGGGAGGACGCGGGTTGATGGTAGGCGGATGCAGGGTTGATGATAGGGGTATGCAGTGTCACGGGGGATGACTGTGGGGTGATGGGGGTTGTGCTCTTCATCTCAGGTGGCTCCTACCGGCCTGTTCACCGCGGTCCTTGGTTTGGCCCGATGGGAAGCGCCTGATATAATCGGTTGCCGGACGAAATAAACCCATAAAAGGGGAGGCGAAACATTAGATGGACCTGGAATTAGCAGGCAAAGTAGCAATCATCGGTGGCGGCAGCAAGGGTCTGGGAAGGGCCTGTGCCGAGGTTCTAGCTCAAGAAGGCGCGAAATTAACACTGTGTAGCCGAACCGCGGCCGATCTTCACCAAGCGGCTGAAGAGATACGCGGGGAAACGAACGCGGATATTCTGGAATTCCCTGGTGACCTGGACGACCCCGAGACGATAACCGCATTGGTTGCCGCCACAGTGGAGCGGTTTGGCCGTTTGGATATCATGGTCAACAATTCCGGTGGCCCGCCTCTGGCCCGCGCCGCCACCGCAACCGAGGAACAGTGGGCGACAGCGGTGCAGCGGTCGCTCCTATTCTTCGCCCGGATGTCCCAGGCATCCCTTCCTCACCTGAGAAAACAGGGGGCTGGACGCATCATCAACATCCTGGCCAGCACCGTCAAACAACCCATAGATAACTTAGCTCTGTCGGGAGCGACTCGCATGGGAGTGGTTGCCTACGCCAAGAGCTTAGCGGACGAGGTGGGCCGTGACGGCATAACGGTGAACAACGTTTGTCCTGGATCAATCCTCAGCGACCGGATGCTCTCCAACGTAACCTCCCGGGCCAACGAGCTTGGCATTTCCGTGGAGGAAGCCCTGGCGGACCGGGCCAAGGAGACGGCCGTGGGGCGGGTCGGCGACCCGGCGGAACTGGCTCACCTGGTCGCCTTCCTGGCGTCCAGCAAGGCGACATACATCACCGGAACCACCACCATGGTGGACGGGGGCCTGGTACGCTCGGTGCTTTAGGCGTACCTAGCCATCCCTACATAACTGGCTAGGTGGTGACAGGCATTCTGTCCCACAGGTTTTGAACAGCCTGCAGCATCTCTTCAAGGTTGAAAGGCTTGGTGAGTAGCGAGTTGCCGGTCTGGGAAACGAACTCCCGGGTATCCGGACTGACGGTGTCGCCGCTGATGAACACCACCTTGCTGGCCAGACTCTCACTTATGCTTTGCATGCGCTGGTAAAGCTCCGGACCGCTCATGCCGGGCATCTTGAGATCAAGGATGACGCAGTTGTAATCCATATTGGCCAACTTACGCCAAGCTTCCTGGACGTCTGCGGCCAGATCAACCATGTAGCGCTCCATCTCCAGATACTTCCGCAGAAGATCTCGTATATGCGGTTCGTCGTCCACCACCAGAA
>CAXEOX010000065.1:0-17406 GCA_963997925.1 uncultured bacterium | reverse complement strand
AGTTGCATTCACGAAACGCCACAAAGTTCTAGCCTTGCAACACATCCAAAGTCGGTCTTATTGCTTAGCAGAAATCATAGGTGGAACTTTTTGGGGCTACTGGACGTCCTTATAGCGGTAATCTGAACGTTGTCCACATGCTCCCGGTTCCATAGGGGTTCGAATATGCGATTGCCAAATCGGAACACCAGCAGATTCTGCACCGTCTCCTTGCCGAGGTAATGGTCTATCCGGTATACCTGTTATTCATCGAACACGGCGTGCACGGCGCGGTTCAAGGCCTGAGCGGACTCCAAGTCATGCCCAAAGGGCTTCTCGATAACTATCCGCAGCCATCCTCCTTCCTTGCCCCCCAAGCCGGAGCTACCCAGATTGGCGATGGCGCTTCCGAAAAACCTGGGGCGACTGACAGGTAGAACAGCCGGTTGCCGCCGCTGCCACCTTCGGAGTGGTCCAACCATTGCTTGAGCCGCACATAGTCCCCAGGAGTTTCCAGGTCGCCCTGGACGTAGGAGATGCTTTTTGCAAACATGTCCCATTCGCCGATACGCGACGCCAAACCGCCGAACTCCTTTACGCCCTCTCCCATGGACTCGCGGAAGCGATCGTCCGGGTATTCCTGGCGAGAGAAGCCGAAGATGCGCAGTTGATCGGGCAAGCGTCCTTTGCAAGCCAATTGGAACAGCGCCGGAATCAGCTTGCGGCGGGTTAAGTCGCCGGTCGCCCCGAAGATGACGATGGTAGTGGGCTCACCAGCCATCACTCCGTCCTCCGCACCGCGTGGCCGCCGAACTGGTTCCGCAGGGCAGCGAGCATCTTGGCCCCGAAAGGCCCTTCTTGGCGGGAGCGGAAACGTGCCTGCACCGACGCAGTGATGACGGGAGCGGGCACCGCCAGGTCTATAGATTCCTGAACCGTCCAGCGGCCTTCTCCCGAATCTTCTACGTAGGCTTCCAAACTCTCTAGTTTCGGGTCTTCGACAAGCGCGGCGGCGGCAAGGTCCAGCAGCCAGGAGCGCACCACACTGCCATAGCGCCAACCTTCGGCGATCTGACCCAGGTCCAAGTCAAATTCTTTCTTGGCCTCCATGATCTCGAAACCTTCGGCATAGGCCTGCATCAGGCCGTATTCAACCCCGTTGTGGACCATCTTGACGAAGTGGCCAGCTCCTGCCGGTCCCACGTGGCTGAGACCCTGGTCTTTAGAGGGAGCCAGGGTCTGGAAGATGGGTTCCAGCCGTTTAAACACATCCTTCTTCCCGCCAATCATCAAGGCGTAACCTTCAACCAGCCCCCAGATGCCGCCGCTGGTGCCCACGTCCATGAAGTCGATACCATGCTCAGCCAGTTTCTCCGCCCGCCGCATACTGTCCTTGTAGTTGGCGTTGCCACCGTCAAGAACGGTATCCCCAGCCGACAGCAACGGTATGAGGCTGTTTATAGTGTCCTCGGTAGGTTGGCCGATGGGCAACATCACCCAGACAGCCTTGGGGGCGGTCAGATTTTTGACAAGTTCTTCGATGGAAGACACCCCAATCGCTCCTTGTGACTGACTAGCGGCGACCGCCTCGGCACTCCGGTCGTAGGTCACGACGCGATGCCCACCGTTCAGCAGGCGCTGCACCATATTCCCGCCCATGCGGCCCAAGCCAATCATGCCAATCTCCATAACGTCCCCCTATCAGATAATTTGGACTAACCGGTAGCCATTACGGCAACTTTTAATGCGGCTCCTGGTTATGTTCAGCGATTCTCTCTCTTACCACGTCAAGCAGTTCTTCAGGATCATGTACCATCCAGGCATGATTCAAGACCTGACTTGAATGTAGTCCTGAGATAGTGAACGGAGTGGCCACGGCAATCACGTTCATACCTGCGGCAACTGCAGCCTGCACTCCGTTGGGCGAGTCCTCCAGCACCAGACAGTCCTGAGGATCGACCTCTAGCTTCTGTGCGGCCAGAAGATATATCTCCGGTTCCGGTTTGGGGTTTTGCACGTCTTCGCTAGTAAGTACCTCATCCAACGAGTCCTCAAGTTCCAACGATCTCAGCACATGCAACGCTTCTTTGCGGTAGGACATGGTCGCCAGGGCGGTGCGGCAGGATCTCTCACGAGCTACCCGCAACAACCCGATGGTGTGGGGCCACTGGTTGTCCCTAAGAACCTGGGGGTCCTCAACCATGTTGTCGTAGATCTCCGTCCTCATACCCGCCAGCGCTTCCCAAGGCTCGTTGGCGCCTTGTTGGGCCATCAGGGGCCTCAACACTCGGATTCTAGGTCCAGTTTTCAATGACATGCCGGGTGGCGGCCTCCCGCGCAGACCCAACAATCTCCCGGTAGGCTTCGATGGCTCGGGGTTCTGGTTCCGCCAAGCCTCGCATCCGCTGCACGGCGATGGCGTAGGACTGTTCCTTGATCTTCCCCGACTGCACCAGCGTACCGTCCAGGTCGAATATGATTGCGTTAATCACCGCTCAACCCTCCAAACCGATTCCGCGGATGGCTGCCTCATGGTCCGAGCCGAGATTAACCCGTACCGACCAGCGTCCGAAAGCTCTCAACGCCTGCAGGTCGCCTACAGCCTGGCCGTCGGCCAGAACGCCGAAGGTGACGGGAGCATTGGGAATCGCCAAGTCCTGGGAGTGATCTCCCGTCAGTTGGAGGAATAAGCCGGACCCGGGACCGCCTTTATGAAGCTGGCCGGTGGAGTGCAGGAAGCGGGGACCGTATCCCATCGTTGTGGCGATTCTGTGCGTTTCCATTACCCCGCGGCGCAAGGCGTCGAGAGCCTGGTCTATCGCCGGGGTCTGCCGGATGTAGACCATGATTGCCAGGTAGTCACCCGGCCCCGCCTGGGAGAGCAACTTATCTAAGGATGCCGTTTCCTTCATCGCCGGAAGTTGTCCCGATCGTTCGAACTGGCCAAGAACATTCTCCGTCATATCCTTCGCCGCTTGCATGTTTGGCTGGTCGAAGGGATTTATCCCTAGTATGGAGCCAGCGATGGTCGTCGCCATCTCCCATCGGAAGAACTCGGCGCCGATGTCGTATACGTCCCGCAGATCCAGGCGGACCACAGGTTGCCCCGAAACCTGGATGGCTCCAACGGCTTTGTCGGACTCATCGTTATCGTCGCCATATAGGCGCAGATACACGAATACACGGTCATCGCCGTAGTAGTTGGGAGCCCCCAGAGGTTCACCGGCTACCGGAACGATGCCCATTCCTTCCTTGCCGGTGCTCTCGGCGATAAGCTGCTCTACCCACAGTCCAAAACTGCTGATAGAGGGAGACGTAACCAGGGTTAGCTTGTCCCGCCCTCTCTGGGCAAGGACACCCATGACCGCTCCCAGCCAACCCCCCGGGTTTTCGTGAGCCGGAACTGCGGGAGCACTTTCTTCCCGCATCCGGTCAGCTCTACCAATCAATCTATCAAGGTCCAGCCCGATCAGTGCCGCCGATACCAGGCCGAAGTAGGATAAGACCGAGTAGCGTCCGCCTATCTCCGTGGGATTGGCGAAGACCTGGCGAAAACCTTGTTCCACGGCCAGCTTATCCAGCGGCGTTCGGGCATCTGTGATGGCTATGAGATGCCGGCCTGCGCCATCCTTACCGGCGGCTCTCTCCACCAAGTCCCTGAAATAAACGTAAAACATGTTTGGCTCAGTGGTTGAGCCGGACTTGGAAGAGACCAGGAAAAGGGTGCGGGCTGGACCGATGGCCTCCGCCACCGACTGCACCCAAGCAGGAACCGTGGAGTCCAACACGATAAGCTCGGGGTAGCCGGGGGCGCTGCCGAAAGTCTGGCGCAGTACTTCAGGACCCAGACTACTGCCGCCCATTCCCATCAGAACAACGTGGCGGTACCCCCCGTCCCGAACCTCACGGGCCAACGCCTGCATGACCGGCGCTTGTTCCAGCATGACGTCGGTAACCGTAAGCCACCCCAGGCGGTTAGAAATCTCCGTGGGGTCACGCTTCCACACGGTGTGGTCGCCGCTCCAGCTACGGGAGAAATAACCTGGCGATGTTCCAAGCCCGCCAGCGCAGCCTCTACATCCGGCAGGTAGGCCCCCAGGCTGGATCCTTGATGTTGGTGTTCCAAGGTCATCAGACGAACCTTCCCGTTCCGTATATGCGTCTGCTGGAGACCATAACACTGATATACCAGCCGGTCCTGCTTGGCCCTGTTAGGCTTCCTTCAGCCGGTGCTGCGCTTCACCAGCGCTTCCGCTTCATCCGCCATGCGCTGAGCGGTGAGGCCAAATTTTTCGTACAAGACGCCGGCAGGAGCTGACGCGCCGAAGTGGGACATTCCCAACGTGACACCTTCGATGCCGACGTATCGTTCCCAACCCATGGGCGTACCTGCTTCTATCGCGACGCGCGCCCTGACATCGGATGGCAAAACTCCGCTCCTGTAATCAGCCGGTTGCTCATCGAATAATTCCCAGGAGGGCAGCGAGACGACGCGGGACGCGATGCCCTTTTCTTCCAGAATCTTCCCCGCGTCCAATGCGATATGGACCTCGGAGCCGGTGCCGATGAGGATGGCTTCCGGTTTGTCCGAACTCTCCCAAAGAATATAGCCCCCTCGGAGGACGCCCGAGGCCGCGGCATAGGCTTCACGGTCAAGCACTGTAAGATTCTGGCGACTCATCACCAGAACCGTCGGTCCGTTCCGCCGCTCCATAGCGACCTTCCACGCTTCGGCGGTTTCGGTAGCGTCGGCGGGGCGCAGAACCATGACGTTGGGGACAGCGCGAAGGCTGAGCAACTGCTCGATGGGCTGGTGAGTCGGTCCATCTTCCCCAACACCGATGGAATCGTGGGTGAATATGTAAATCACGCGAAGACCCATCAATGCAGCCAGGCGGATGGGAGGACGCATATAGTCCGAAAATAGCAGGAAAGTAGCGGTGTAGGGGATCGGGCCACCGTGGAGGGCCATCCCGTTGGCGATGGCCCCCATGGCATGTTCCCGGACGCCGAAGTGCCAGTTATGTCCCCCGTACTCTTTGGCACTATAGTGGCCTTGGTCATTGAGAATCGTCCTGGTTGAAGGAGCCAGGTCAGCCGAGCCTCCGACCAGGGAATCCACCCGTCCGGCGATGGCATTCATCACCCGGCCCGAAGCCTCCCGCGTTGCCATGGGACGGTCAACACCATCAAACAATCCGGCCAGGTCTTGGTCCCAACCTTCCGGCAAGTTCCCCGCCAATGCCGATTCAAGCTTGGCAGCTTCATCTGGAAATTCCCGGCGGTATCCTTCCATCCGGGATCGCCACTCCTCTTGGCTGCTGCGGCCCCTATCCCTAGCCTGTAGGAAATGGGCCTGAGCCTCCTCTGGAATCGTGAAGGCCTCTTCGTACGGCCAGCCCAAACGCTCCTTGGTCAGAACAATCTCCTCCTGGCCTAGGGGTTCACCATGCACCCCTCCGGTGTTAGCTTTGTTCGGGCTCCCGTAGCCAATCACGGTGCGGCACACAATCAGGCTGGGCCGGGCAGTCTCCGCCTGAGCCGCACGGATAGCCGCATCAACGGCCTCAGGGTCCATTCCGTTGATGGGTCCAACTACATGCCAATTATAGGACTGGAACCGTTGCGAAACGTCCTCGGTGAAGGCTATATCGGTGTTCCCTTCTATGGAGATATCGTTGTCGTCGTACAGGTAGATCAGCTTGCCGAGTCGGAGAGTCCCCGCCAGCGACGCAGCCTCAGACGACACACCCTCCTGTAGGTCTCCATCAGAGACTATCGCGTAGGTGTGATGGTTGATAATCTCATGTCCGGGACGGTTGTAATGTTCAGCCAACCACCGCTCGGCGGCAGCCATGCCGACACCATGAGCGAAACCTTGTCCCAAGGGACCGGTGGTCATCTCCACACCGGGCGTGACTCCGTATTCCGGATGGCCGGGAGTCTTGCTACCCCACTGCCGGAACTGCTTCAACTCGTCCAATGGCAAGTCGTATCCCGTGAGATGCAGTAGGGAATACAACAGAGCCGAAGCGTGACCCGGCGAAAGAATGAACCTATCCCGATCGGCCCAAGAGGGGTCGGCGGGGTTGTGCTTCAGAAACCGGTCCCACAATGCGTAGGCTATCGCGGCCGCACCCATGGGCGCGCCGGGGTGGCCTGAGTTAGCTTTTTGAACCGTGTCTATCGACAGAAACCTGATTGTGTTGACGCAAAGTTCGTCCAGGCTCGGACTGACCATATATCCACTCCTTCGATTCTCGGGCTAGCAGATCAGGTCCACCAGCCACCTGACACGCTTGGTACGTTGGCCGCGAAGGGTAAAGTATATAAGGAAAAACAGGATTCAGCACTGTGCTTTACCACCATTCTGATGCGTATGAACCGGATAACGGTGCATCAGAATGGTTGGGGCCAGAAGTTCGAGGTGCTATGGCGCCGACCTAGCCTTGAGGACGAAGGTTTTCCAGCTTTACGAATCGTCCACCGATGAGCCATTCGGCTACGAACAGATTGCCCTGCCGATCCACGGCCATCCCGTGAGGTCTGTTGAACAGGCCGGGCTGGAGAAGTCCAGTGGGGATGATATCCCCGGCCTGGTTCTTGCCGTTAGGCCCCCGTCCTGAATAGGCGGGGCTTTTTTACCTTAACCCTACCCGCTGGAGAACGCTCCAATGACATCCATACCCGATTCGTCCGGTATTCCGGATGTTTTTCCCTTAGAAGAGCGCTAGGCTATCTACCGGGCTATCTACGCCCGGCGCGACGTGCGGCACTTTCGCGAAGGCCAGATCCCGGACCAAGTCTTGGCCCGGATTATCAAAGCGGCGCACCAAGGCCCTTCGGTAGGCTTCATGCAGCCTTGGGACTTCATGCTCATCCGCGATCTGGACGTGCGTAACCAGGTCAAGGAGTTGTGCGAGCGGGAGCAGCAAGCAGCGGCCCGCTATTACGACGAACCCCGCCGCTCCCATTACCTATCCTCAAAGCTGGAAGGAATCGTGGAATCTTCGGTTAATCTATGTATAACCTGCGACCCAACCAGAGCAGAAGAGGTACTTGGGCGGAACTCTATCCGGGAGACCGACGTGTACTCTACCTGCTGCGCAGTGCAGAATATGTGGCTGGCGGCCCGTGCTGAAGGTATCGGCGTGGGATGGGTCAGCGTGCTCAAGATGTCCCAACTGAGGAAGATTCTCGGCATCCCTCACCACGTCATACCCGTAGCCTACCTCTGCGTCGGCTACCCGGTGGAATATCTAGGAGAGCCATTGTTGCAGACCGAAGGATGACGCGACCGTCTGCCCCTCAGCGAACTGCTGCACTACGACGGTTGGGAAAGCACCGGAGCACCGCCGGATTGGTCCGATTTTCAACGAGCTATAGAAGCAGACTAAACCGTAGGAAGCTCATCGCCTGCCCAGTGCCAGAGCCGCCGCCTCCGGCATGGAGCGCAACCTCAGCATCGCTACCGTTCCCAGGGCCGGGCCTATCGCCAGAATGGCGAACGCCACGCCCCAACCCGACGATGCAGCGACGACGGGCACCAACCAGATGGGCACGATGGTAATCAGGAACCCCAAGCCGGTCTGCAACGTCAGGCTTGTGCCTCGGTAAGCTTCCTCGCACAATTCGCTGAGAGCCGTCGAGAACTGGGCGGAATCAGCGACCACCGAAGCCCCCCACACGATTGCGACAATCAAAATAACCACCTGCCAATCCATCGGCAGGAACCCGATAAACAGAGCAGACCCGCCGCTGATAATCATCGCTAGGCTCGTCGTCGCAGTGCGTCCAAAACGCTCGGCGCCATATCCGGCGGCAACGCTGCCCACTGCCCCGGCTAGGAAGACTATAAAGGTGATAAAGCTGGCCAGGTCCAAGGGATTCCCGATCAGGCTCTTCGTTCCATACACGGCCCCCAGGAACACTGGGATGTGGGCCCACATGGCGTACAGTTCCCACATATGACCCAGATAACCAAAGAAGACCAACCGCATGGGACGGTCTCGGATAGCGTGCAGCAACATGTGCGGATCCATCTTCGGCGCCGGAACATCGAGAGGCCCGTCTTGAACCATGAAGTAAATCAACCCCCCAGCCAAGGCGGCCAGGGCCGAACTGATACACAGCGTCAGTTCCCATTGAGCGACAAAAATCGACTGCAGTAAGTGAGGCGAGCCGGAACCCAGGGTGAGCGCCGCAATCATCGCCCCGATTGCGATGCCCCGCCCGGAGCGGAACCAACCGGAAAGAATCTTCATCCCCGGCGGGTAGACCCCTCCCAGGAACACACCGGTGAGGACTCGAAGTCCGATAGCTGGGGCAATGGCGTCGGGCAAGAAGATCAGTGCGGCGTTGGCTACTCCTGCCAACACCGCGCTGATGGCGAACAACTTGCGGGTATTCATTATGTCCGCCAGGTTGGTGGCGGCTATGGTGAGGGTCCCCAACACGAAACCCAGTTGAACCGCAATGGTCAACCAGGCGATGTCGGACCCGGAATACCCGCGTTCAGCTTGCAGCGCCGGGGAGATAGCATTGGTGCTGAACCAAACAGTCAGGCTAAACACCGTGGCTGTGACCACGAAGGCCAGAGTTCGCCACCGACGGGGGTCTTCCTGGAATTCAGTTAGCACTCGGGGGGTTCCTGCTCTGGCCAACTCACACACGGTTTAAGGCCGGCCAATGTCTAGCTGCGCCATCGCTTCATCCCGCTCTCTGGCGCGTTGCGGGTTCCACCGCGAAAAATAGTCTTCATCTAGCCAGTGTTTACGAGACTCAGAGCCCTGCACGAAGGCCCGATCCCGAACCGTCATTGACGGAGGATACCCGGGAATCAGGTCCTTCCATGGCTCGAGGTGCTCTTCCGACCGGAAGAGGTTCATCCCGCTTCAACGGTCCGCCCAACTCCGGTTGGAGGGCCCGTTGTTATGGGACACTGCTTCTTCCGGCTCACATGAAAGCACATCGCCATCACGCATCTCAACAGAGATCGACTCACCGCAGTCGGGGCAAACTGTGTCAATCTTGATTAATTTGCCGGGGAACAGCCAGCACACTGCCAGCGATTCGTTTCCTCATTGGCCGTACCATTTCTGTTCGCCATCCACGCTGATTCTGTATTGGTTGGGCTGGTCAGAAAAGGGGCAGATGGTGACGATGTTATATTTCTCGTCAACCCACGCTGGATACCCGGAGGCCATCAAGTCATGGAGAACTGTCAGCGCTTCATCAGGGCCGATACCAAGTACAGCACCTAGCTCTTGGTAGGTTGGAGCGTGGCCCGTCTCTACCATCCGGGTCATGATGGCATGGAAGGATCTGTCCAGAAGATCAGCGTTCGTCGTGATGATTCTTCCTCCCATTCAGAGAGTTAAAGGCGTGCCGATATCGCTGCTTATTCCAGTCCTACGGCTTCCAATAATGTGTGGGCAAGTAGCCGTGCTTCAGTCGGAGTAATGAAGCTCATCACCGGCCACGACTCCTCGTCTTGCAGAACTAAGCAGATAGAATCCGCCCGGCCATCAACCTCGGCAAAATGCCCCCCTTCGTCGTGCTCCCCCACCTGCGCCAAGACCGTCCACTCGCTGTCGTCTGGCGGATTGCACACTCCCTGGTCACTCAATAGGTAGTCGCTCGTATATAAGTTGTGTTTCGTATAACTCAGAATGCTACCTCTGGTCCAAATTACTCCCGATCCACCTTGTACACCGTGTTCAGCCCCGCCAAGACCTTCAATTCCACCTCTTGACCCTTTCCGCCGATGGCACAAGCCACGTATGCTAGATAGTTGGCAAAGTCCGAGTTGGTTTGGTGGATGATAACCACCCCGTGTACACGCTTCCAAGTAACCGCCCAGTCCAACTGGACAATCTCCTAACCAGCCCCATCAAGTAACTTATCGATCCGAAGTTGTGGCCTATCACTCGCTATGATGCAGGAATAGTAATACTGCCGCGTTAATCATGTCTACATCAAAGTGGACGGCGAACTAGGACTAAACCACACCCGAATCTCCTGATTTGAAACACGTTTTTACCTACCCTATTTCAAGATAGTTTAAGTCATGCCGTCGATTGTGCCCAAAGTCAAATTTCAGCTTGCTTGTGACCAAGGCGAAATGCTAACATATGCATTAAGTATTAACGTGCTCTACTCTGGGAGGAGAATAGATGGCGAATAACGATGTCGCTTTAATGGCCCACCTAATGCGGCGGGCCGGTTTCGGAGCCCAGTATGATGAACTTGAAGCCAGAGCCTCGAAAGGATACGAGGAGATGGTGGAAGAGCTTTTGAATCCCACGGAAGAGACCCATCGAATGGATCTGGACCTGGGGGAACGCTATTTCATCGAATGGAATCACTTCATTCGATGCGTCCCGGAATACATCGCATTCCGCATGGTTAACTCCTACAACCAGTTGGAAGAGAAAATGGTTCTCTTCTGGCACGGTCTCCTGTGCACCGCTGACGCCAAAGGGCAGAGTCAGGTCACCGAGAACGCCCAGTTGGACATGTTCCGCAAATATGGGATGGGCAGCTTCAAAGAACTGCTGCTTGAGGTCTCCAGAGATCCGGCCATGGTCTACTTCTTGGACAACTGCCTAAGCCATAAAGGCGCGATCAACGAGAACTACGGACGAGAGTTGTTGGAACTGTTTTCCCTGGGTGTAGGCATGGACGGGAAGTTCAACTACACCGAGGATGACGTTAAAGAGTGCGCCCGGGCCTTCACCGGCTGGACCATCGCCAACGCCATTCCCGGCCAGCCCTACGGCCGCTACAGTTCTCAGTTCCTTTATAACGCTGCCGACCACGATAACGGCGAGAAAACGTTCCTCGGCGAGACCGGCAACTTCAATGGCGAAGACATCATCGACATCATCGTCAAACAGCCGGCCACGGCCCGGTACCTCTCCCGCCACCTCTACAATTACTTCGTAGCCGATGAGGCAGGGGTGCCGTCATGGATGGACACGCCGCCACGGGACCCTGAGACCATTAAGATGCTGGAAGACGAGTACTTCCGGTCCAACTACGACATCCGCTCGATGCTTCGGGTGTTGTTCAACTCCGAAGTTTTCAAGACCACCCGCTTCGCCCGGATCAAGGGCCCCATCGATACGGTGATTGGCACGTTGCGACTGGTGGGCGACTGGACGGAGCCCAAGCCGGGATTTGAAGCCATCTTCGAAGAGATGAAGCATATGGGTCAGGAAATCCTGAACCCGCCTTCAGTCGAGGGTTGGCACACGGGCAGAGAGTGGATCGACGGAGGTACCCTCCTTCGCCGAATCAACTTCATAGCCGACCACGTGGGAGATGTTAGCTACCCCGGGATACAAGACATAGTTGAAAAGCTGATGGCAGAAGGACCCACCATGTCCCCCGAGAGTCTGGTGGACGGTTGCCTGCGGCTGCTGGGTCACTACGAAGTGGCCGATGAAACCCACCAGATGCTTCTGGAACACGCGCAGAAGGGCGGCGACTTACCGACCGATACACGGGAGTTCCCCAAACAGGTCGCCAAGATGCTCCAGATGATTGTAGCTACCAAAGAATATCTATACGCCTAGCAATCGATAGGTTCAGGTACATCAAAAAATATAGCTAAGGAGAAATGATGACCTCCAATAAGAAAGATCCGGTTCTGGTAGTTCTTCAGATGACTGGGGCCTATGACGCCCTGAATACGTTCATCCCCTACAGCGACCCTCATTACAACGATTACCGCAAAGTGGTTAATATAGCTCCGGAAGACGTCTTGGCCGTTGACGACAAGGTTGGGTTCCACCCGGCCATGGCCCCGATCAAAGACATGTACGACCAAGGTAAAGTAGCCGTCCTGCAGGGCATCGGCTATCCCAACCCTAACCGCTCCCACTTCCGGTCCCTGGATATCTGGCATACCGCCGAGCCCGAAAAGACCATCTCTGAAGGCTGGTTGGGCAAGACGATCCGTGAGCTAGATCCCAACAAAGAAAACATCCTGACCGCCGTAAACTTCGGTCGTGGCCTTCCCCGCGCTCTGGCCGCACCGGGTGTTTCAGTAGCCTCGGTGGGCGACCTGAGCAATTACGGAGTGCTGACTGGAATCCAAGGCGCTGACGACCGGACCGAAGCTCTGGACATCTTCGCCCGTATGTACGCCCCAATGATTGGCACCGGCGCAGTAAGCGAGTATCTGTCCCAGACCGGTCTGGACGCCCTGAGAGGTGCTGACATCCTGAGCGACGCACCCAAGAACTACACTTCCAGTGTGGAGTACGGTGGAAGTCCCTTTGCCCAGTGGTTGAAGAACATCGCCCAGGTGCATTTCTCCGACTACGGAACCCGGATTCTCTACACCGGAGTCAATCCCGGCACCTTCGATACTCACGCCAACGAGAACATCACTCTCCCCAAGCTATGGGGCGATGTCTCCAACGCCATCGGCGACTTCTACCAGGACCTGAAAGAACACGATGCCAACGAAGAAGTCATCATCTTGCTGTTCACCGAGTTCGGACGGCGGGTGCAGGAGAACGGATCCGGAACCGACCACGGCTCTGGCAGCGTAGCTTTCATGATTGGCGACGGTGTCAAGGGCGGCCTATACGGAGAGTATCCTTCCCTTGAGCCGGAAAAACTGGACTCAGGCGATCTCCATTGGAACAACGACTTCCGCCGCACCTACGCCACGATTTTGGAGAAGTGGATGGGCCTGGATGCCAACCCGATCCTGGGCGGCACATACGAGCAGTTCGACTTCATCAAGTAAGCCCATCCTATTGAGATGATTGGCCGCTGGTGGAGTTGGATAAACGAGACCGGCGAATGTCGCAGCGGCCCAAATCCCCCTGCCTCCCCCTTTATAAAGGGGGACCGAGGGGGATTTCGTACCCGACCCAAGTCTTGGAGACTCTTAAAATTCACCTATAGTGAGGCAAAATGGTCACTGAAATCGCGCCTGTGACTTTTCAATATAGCCATACCATCGGACGGCAGGAAAACCGTAGCGGCAACGGCTTCTTCTACCCCGTGGCAATCACCCGGGACGAAGAGAACAATTTGTACGTACTGAACCGTGGCTCAGAAACCCCGGCGTTCTTCCCCTGTAAGCGAGTCACCGTCTTCACCATAGGCGAAGAATTGGTCCGGGAGTTCGGGGAGAAGGTCCAGCCCGAAGAAGCGAATGCTTCTGCCCCAAACGGCACCTTCATGTGGCCCACATCCGTCGCCCTCGACTCCCAGGGCTTGGCATACGTGTCAGACGAGTGGCTCAACCGAATCTCCATCTTCAACAAAGATGGCGACTGTGTAGGCACCTGGGGAACGCTCGGCGATGGCGAAGGCGAGTTTAATCGTCCCTCCGGGTTGGCCTTCGATAAAGAAGACAACCTTTACATGGTAGACGGCTCGAACCACCGGATCCAGAAATTCACCAAAGATGGTAAGTTCCTGGCAACCTGGGGCAAGGAAGGAAGCGGTGACGGCGAGTTTGACTATCCCTGGGGAATCGAGATTGACCACAACGGCGACATATTCATCGCCGACTGGCGCAACGACCGCATCCAGAAGTTCTCCCCCGACGGCACGTTCCTGATGAAGTTCGGGACTTCCGGGCAAGAAGACGGGGAGTTCTATCGGCCTACGGGAATAGCTGTCGACAAAGATGGCCTCATCTACGTAACCGACTTCAAGAACGACCGCCTTCAGGTGTTCGACGCCGATGGCACGTTCATGACCAAGCTTCTGGGCGAAGCAACCCTGTCCAAGTGGGGAACGGAGCGGGTAAACCTGGACCCCTCCATGGTAAGGGGACGCCTGAACGCTCCGGGGCTGGAAGAGCGCGAGAAACGCTTCCACGGACCCATAGCGGTAGAGGTGGACGATGATGGCCACATCTTCGTAGTGGAAACCTCCCGCCAACGCCTCCAAGTGTTCCGCAAGCAAACTGCCATCTTCGGTGGCGGACCGCTATAGGGAACCATACACTCCGCCTCCTAGAGTAGGCTTGCAGATAATTAAAATGCCCCGGCCAAATTGGCCGGGGCGTTCCTTTTCGATTGTGGGTAATTGGGGAAGCCGCCCGGCGCGATGGCCGGGCGTCCCAGGGCCTGTGTTACTCGGAGCTTGAGCCGCCGTCGGCTAGAGCGGTGAGGGCCGGGACCAGGGCGAGCGCTGCCGCGAATCCGATGTAGTACCATTTCTTGGCGTTGTGCTTGATGAACCGCATTGATGGGTACCCCCTTTATTAAAGTGAGTACACAATAACCAACGACGGTCACCAAGCTAAAAAAGGCTCCGGAGGGTCATTTGCCCTTCCGGAGCCCTTTTTTACAATTATTTTATTTTACGCAGCTGGTAACGGACTACTTGGCAAAAGGCTGGCTATCCGGT
Organism: uncultured bacterium; assembly: GCA_963997925.1. Taxonomy (GTDB): domain Bacteria; phylum Chloroflexota; class Dehalococcoidia; order Lucifugimonadales; family UBA3495; genus UBA11650. The sequence continues at coordinate 3,042 of CAXEOX010000065.1, read as the reverse complement.
TCTGACACTCTATGAATGTGGGAGGCAGATCCGAACCCAATTCCTCCTGTTGGCAACCAGCAAAAGTGGGACACTTTTGTTGAGGAATCAGTCTTCGGAATCAAGGAAATTTCGCACCTGCTTTCTAAATGGTTCTTTGTCATAGGTATTGAACAACGTCATGGCGTTCCGCAAGGGATTGCCTCCGAACATCCGCTCGTACAACACCTGGCGGCCGCTGAAGGAGCTACACGAGGCGTCCCACGCCAAGTGGAACAGCTTCGTCCGGTCGCGGGCGTTGGACGTGTCGGTAGCCAGGTATTGGTTCAATTGGGGAGCGAAGGGCGCATCGAAATCGGCCTCGGAGGGCAGGGCCATAAGGCTGCTGGTCCCCAGAAGCTGGATGATTTCAACCATCCTGGGGTACATCGTTCGGCCGAACTGGGCCCGGCCAGCCTGGAGAGGGGCGGTGGCGGGAGACATGACACCCCATTGGTTCGGCGCGGCGTCGGCCTCGGATGCCCGGAGGCAGGCCTTCAATATGTCTCTCTGGGTGATTAGCTCAGCCACCTGCTCTTGCACGTGGGGAACGGTGCCCGACCCCAGAGTCTCGACCATCAAGTCCGCCAAACCTAGGATGAACTCGGCCTTGACCAGGCACCGAGTCAAGACTTGGTGACCGCTATGCCCCTGGGATTGGGTGGCCGAACCGATTCTGTTGCACATGTCCACGTTGCCCAACAGGAAGACCCGGTCCCAGGGCACCAATACGTCGTCGAAGAAAATAGTCGCATCCATCTCCTCGAATCGGGAGCCCAAGGGATGGTTGAAGTGGGACCGGCCAACATCGAAGCTCTCCCGGCAAAGAAACCTTAGACCGGGAGTATCGCAGGGAATGGACAATGCGAAGGACTGACGCTGGGCTTCTTCGTCCATCCGATGATTGCCGGCATGGTAGATGGCTAGCTCGTCGGAGATAGGGCCAAGGGTTGCTAGCAAGCGACTGCCCCGCAGGACTACCCCAGCGCCGGTTTCCTTCACGACGGTCAGCGCCACTTCTTCGCTAACGGTGTCCGTGGCGGAGGCGCCGCGCCGCCGTTGCAGGTTCAATAGGGCGTGGGTGAGGGTTAGGTCGTTCTCGCGAATGTACTCGTAGTAGTTAGATACATTTTGCTTGAATTCCGGGCGGTCCTGGGCAAAGAAGTCCGACGCCCCGGCCCAAGCGGCGAAAATCACGTTAAGGAAGTCGGGAGAACGGCCCATCATGCCGCAGCTTGCCCAGGCCCAGCGGGTCATCATGTTGCGCCGCCGCTCCAGATCTTCGACGGTCTGGGGAATCATGAACGAAAGCCCTACCGGATCGCCGGTCGTGGGAGACGCGTAGGTCATCTCCTCCCGCAGTTCCGGATCATGTTGCATGTCGTACAGGGCCGCCACCGACTTGACACCGTTGCGCAGTGCGGGATGGGTGGTTACGTCTTCAACGCGCTCGCCGTCGATCCACACCTCCCTAGGATGCTCTTTCAGCCCGTTTATGTACTCCTGTCCGGTGCGTGCTGGCATCGTTATTCCTCCATGCTGAGAGGGCGCATCCCATGATTGAATCGCCGACCCGAAACTCCGGAGACCCCATATTAACACGGCGTCACGCATGGAGCGTTTATGTAAACACCGGGTCTATTATCTAATAGGTATAGGTGATTGACACTCACTTGACGGTTAGGTGTATATTTCGACCATCCCATCTGGGCCTTGGACAAGCATAAAATGACCCCGGCGGGATGTCTTGAACGAATTCCGAGCGAGGAGGCTTTGGTTATGTCAGCTAACTACAGTATCTTAGTTGGAACCACCGGCGCGGGATTGTTTCAGAGCCCGGACGGCGGGGAGAATTGGAGCCGCATTCGTGACCCCTTCCCCGGAGAGTCTCAAATAAGGGCCCTGGCCAGCGACCCTCAAAGCCCGAACGTCGTATACGCTGGCTCCAATAACGGAATCTACCGAAGCGAGGATTCCGGAAGCAATTGGGTGAAGCTGGACTCACCCATGGATGGGATGAATATCTGGTCCATCGCCATCGATCCCACAGATTCAGATACCGTTTTCGCCGGCACCAGTCCAGGTTTGGTATTCCGCACCCAGGACGGCGGCAAACGATGGAAGGATCTGTCGGTTCCGATCAATCAGGAATGCGCCATCGGCTCGACTCGGGTTACCGCCTTGCTGGTGGACCCGGTGGACCATGGCACGGTAATGGCTGGAGTAGAGATCGACGGTGTGTACCGCAGTAGAGACGGCGGCGACTCCTGGACCCACGTGGACAGCGGCATCACCAATCCAGACATCCACGGCATGGCCATCAGCCTCGGAGAGCAGAAAACCGTGCTGGTGAGCACTCCTCGAGAGATTTTTGCCAGCCAAGATGATGGGGAGACCTTCCAGTCGCTGGCGATGACCTCTAGCTTCCCGATGCCTTACTGCCGGTGGATCGCAGTCAAGGCCGACGACCCTCAGGTGCTGTTCGCTGCCAACGGCGATGCAGCCATCGGTAACACCGGCACGATTCAACGTTCCACCGACGGCGGAAAGACCTGGGATACCCGGCCCTTGCCTGTCGAGCCCAACTCACCCCTGTGGAACTTCGCCACCCACGCCGCCGACCCGGATTTGATTCTCGCCAACAGCGTCTACGGCGAGCTGTACCGCAGCGCGGACGGTGGCGAGAATTGGGATAAGATTAAGAAGGAATTCACAGAGGTGCGGGCCTTGGCCTGGGTGCCTAACTAAGGCGCCACAAGCTTCCGAATCACCTCATGTCTTGTCGGGGCACCTCATGTTTGTTTGGGGTGCCCCTTGCCGTTCCGGAGCACCCCTTGTTGGTCCAGAGTACCGCTGGTCGTTCTGGAGCGCCACTTGTTGGTCAGGAGCGCCCCTTTGACATTCCGGGGGGTGCCCCTTGCCGTTCTGGAGCGCCACTTTGTCATTCCAGGGCGCGCTTTGTCATTCCTAACGCAGTGAGGAATCTGAGGTGGGCGGCATCCCGCTTCCAAGATTCCTCGTCGC
>CAXEOX010000064.1:0-17439 GCA_963997925.1 uncultured bacterium | reverse complement strand
AAAACAGCGTGGTGCTGCCGGACGTTATCTGGAAGCCCGCCGCCGGAACGGCATGATAGACCGGCACCGCCATCACGTTGTAACCCAGGACCTGAAACTCCCTGTAAAACTCGATGGTGTGGAATCGGAACACCGGGGCTTCTGGACTGGGGAAGATCCGGAAATCCGGATACAAACTACCGTCCAGAAGCTTCTCGGAGACGAATTTCACCGTGTCTTCGATGGCGTAGACGTCGATGGTTTTCCCGGCGGTAAGCAGCCCAACACCCAGGGGAAGCAGGTCCCGCACGTGATCGAAGTGCCTATGGGAAAGAATCACGGCTCGGATGCCCGCTTGCTCTTCGAAAGTTAATGACCTGGTAAGACCGCCAGCGTCGAGGACTAGAACCTTATCGATGAGGTGGGACTCCAACCGGGTGGTCTTGCTCTCCGCATTGTGAGCCCCTAAAACTCTCAGTTCCATCTTTACTCCCCGGTGTTACCCCAATCAGGCTAGTAGTTGGAACGGGGCCGTTAATTCAAGAGGTTTTCTTCACATTCGAAAAAACCCGTGGACACCTAGATACCTTTCAGCCAATCGAGTGACAAGAAACACTCATTGAACGTAAAACCAATGACAGGCTACGGTCTATCTGCCCTTAAGTTAAACCGCTACAACGCCGCGCGGCCAGAGCTCACGGCTACATTGACAAGGTGAAAGCGGGAATCTATTGTAACCTCAGTTCCCAGCATATAGTATCGTGATGGTGAGAACCGTTGACCCTACGCTCGGACGTGGGTTTCGAATGAAGCGCACCTGGGGACTACGAGCGATTCGATATTCCGATGTCCGGTTCCCTCATAAAAGGGATCTATCTCCCCGCGTTCAACACAATACCTTTGTATGGCCTACGATTACCCGGAGGGTATTCGCTCAACTCTAACAGCAAAATATCAATGAGGAAGTGCCATGGTAAACCAAGGACAAATCGACCATTTGCTCCAAGAGAGCGGACAGATACAACCACCTGATAGTCTTGTTCGGCAGGTTTATCTTAAAGATCACAAAGAAGCCCACCGCCAGTCCATTGACGACCCTGAGGAGTTTTGGAGTGGTGTGGCCGAAGAGCTCGACTGGTTCGCTCCTTGGGATAAGGTTTTCCAATGGGACTATCCCCGTTTCAAATGGTTCTTGGGAGCTAAATGCAACATCACTTACAATTGTTTGGATCGTCACTTGGCATCGGGCAAGAGAAACAAGGCCGCATTAGTCTGGCTCGGCGAAGACGGCTCGGAACGCGTGTACACATACGGGCGACTGGCTCAAATGGTCAACCGGCTTGCAAATGGACTCAAGTCGATAGGAGTGGGGAAAGGGGACCGAGTAGTCATATATATGCCCTTGGCCCCCGAAGGTACCATAGCCATGCTTGCCTGCGCCAGAATCGGCGCTATCCACAGCGTGGTCTACGCCGGGTTCAGCGTAGGGTCTTTGCGGGAACGGATTCTAGACGCTCAAGCCAAAGTGTTGATAACCGCCGATGCTGGCTATCGCAGAGGAAACAAGGTGGACCTTAAGAGTATCAGCGACGAAGCAGTTGAAGGCTTAGATGTCTTGGAACATGTCGTAGTCTGGAGGCGGGAGACCGAGGAGGATGATGCACATGGAGGGAGCAGGAATGCCAAACAGGTGGACTTCGACGAGCTCATAGAAAATAGCAGCGTTCACTGCGATGCCGAAGTCATGGACGCGGAAGACCCACTTTACATACTCTACACCAGCGGAACTACTGGGAAACCTAAAGGCGTACTCCACGTTCATGGCGGATACATGGTGGGTACCTCCTATCACTTCAAGACCTTTTGGGACGTTAAAGACGACGACGTTTTTTGGTGTACTTCTGACATCGGATGGGTTGTGGGACACAGCTATATCGTCTACGCGCCTTTAATTTCTGGGGCTACTACAGTGTTCAGAGAGGGAGCTATAGACTACCCTCATCCAGGAATTTTTTATGAAGTGATAGAGAAATACGGGGTTAACGTGATATTCACAGCTCCCACGGCGCTGCGGATGCTGATGCGGTACGGAGAGTCCTACCCGAAGCAGTATGACCTGCGTTCTCTGAGGTTTTTAACCTGCGCAGGTGAACCTCTGAACCCCGAAGCCTTACGCTGGAGCTACGAGTATCTTTGCGGCAACGGAGAATGGGGTCACATCGTGGACAATTGGTGGCAAACGGAAACCGGAGGCCCTTGCCTCGGCACACCTGCGACCATTCCAGTTAAGCCGGGCAAAGTTGGTATCCCATTGCCGGGAGCCGTGTTGGACATAGTTGACAGAGAAGGCCAGCCAATTACTGAACCTGACAAAGGCGGTTTGTTGGTCATCAAACAACCTTTCCCCCACTTCTACCGTGATGTCTATGGAGATCCCGACAGGTATGATCGAGATTGGTCCACTATCCCAGGCTACTATTTCACCGGCGACGTGGCACTCAGAGACTCGGAAGGTTATTACATGGTTGTAGGCCGTGCCGACGATGTGCTAAACGTAGCCGGCCACCGCATCGGGTCCGCAGAAGTAGAAAGTGCATTGGTGTCCCATCCAGCGGTAGCAGAAGCCGCAGTCATAGGCAAACCCGATGAGCTACGTGGCGAAATCATCAAAGGCTTTGTAACTCTGCGTGTCGGTAATGAGCCATCAGAGGAAATGGTTAGAGCCTTAAAACTCCACGTGCGCCAAGAGATTGGCCCAATAGCCGTGCCAGCCGAGTTGGAATTTACCCCTACCTTACCCAAGACCCGATCTGGCAAGATTATGAGACGACTGCTAAAAGCCCAGGAGTTGGGCTTGGACCCAGGGGATATCACGACATTGGAGGAGTAAATACTGAGTTAGTCAACAGTCTCCAAGTGCAAATTTTTACCATCAACTGTGACATGGACGACCGCGGTTGCGAACCAATCACACCGTGGATTCGGAAATCCTGAGAAGATTTGGGGCAAAAAACCTGAGGGACTCGTGGTACGCGAAGACTAACTACGCTCTCAGTTACAACTGTGGAGAAAAAACCTTCCCCGGTAAAGGGAGAGGGTTGGGATTGAAGTGTCTACGAAACGAGTCCGCCGAAGACGAGATTTACGGAATCATAGAGGAATGGGCGGCCGGGAAATTATTGGCAGAGATTGAGGCACTGGCCAAGCACCACGGCTTTGGCGCATTGCCAGTCGAGAACGCGGAAGACGCCTACTCCCAACCTCTCTACGAGGAACGGGGAGAGATTCAGCAGATAAACGACCCCTGGTATGGAAGCCGGAAGGCCCAGGGTCCGGTGCCCCTATATTCTGGCACGCCAGGCTACATCGAAGTGGCCGGCAACCCAATCGGCTGGGACACGGAAAATGTGCTTCGTCTGTTCTGCGGATTAACCTCGGAAATGATAAAAGAGCTAGAAGTGATCCATGTGATAGGCAAACTAGCAGGGGCTGATAATCTTCGGGACTGGTGGTAGGCTACCAGTGAACCCCCATTTCGCATATTCCTAAGAAGGCCGTTCTTTCCGCTCTTTCTCCCGCTCTTCGGCCTTGGCGCGTAACGCCCGGCCTTTGTCGGGTATCTGGTCCTTAACTACACCGTGCATCTGCAATCCTTCATGGTCTGACGGTAGGTGTTCAGTTATGGGGACTCCGTCCTCATTAACGAAAAGTAGTCAATGACAATACTTGTAGATCTGCATGTCGTCACAGGGACAGATCCAGGTCCGATGTTTGACTTCCTCGTTCTTATCCGGGTAGAAGCGGCATGGACACAAGGGCCTGCCAAGGTCATCGGCGTGCCGGGCTAATCCCAGGATAACGTCCTCAGCAATCTCTTCTATCGGATGTGTAAAACTGCCTGATTTCTCAGTGAACTTCTCCACCATGTTTCGTATCTTTTTGACAGATTCTTCACTAGGCTCCGGAAGGGGCATATCTAAACTCCTTACAGCCGATGCATCAGCGGCATCTCTTCGTCAGTCCCTCAAACTTGAGAGCCGATGTAGGGCAGGATATTAAGCAAATTGGCGAAGAAATACGGGTTCTATCCTAAAACGATTGATCCGAGTCCAGGTCGCCAAGTAACTAGTCAGACTTCTCCCAATTCCACCGCGGGACGCTACTAGTATACACCACAGTCAGAGGGCCTAAGCCTCCGGGCTAAGAACCCCAGTCAAAGGAAAATCGTCCCTCACCTTGGAAAACGCGATGGTTCGTAGTGAAGGGAATGAGGGGAAAAGTCTTCGGAAACGTCTTTGTCACCGACAACGCCACAAACACTCTGATAAACTCCACCGGCCAAGGGAAAGTTATCTCCCAGAACAGCGGGCGAATCGCCCGGCAGTAAGGACTCAGCAATTCAACAACCAGCCAAAAAAATAAACGGGGCCGATTTCGGCCCCGCTCATTGAGTGTTTCATCGATCCGTTCTAGTTTCAGGCGCCGTTGGCTATGCCCGCCTCTTCCAGAATCGCCGGTATCCCCTTCTTCTCTTCTTCCGTGAGAGCCCGAAGGGGACGGGACACCGTGTCACTGTCCAATATCCCCATGTGCTTCAAAGCCGACTTCATCCCCGAGAATGCGGCCGCGTTGGGTCCACCGCCCTTGGCCAACTGGGCTATCTTGCTGGCGGCGATGAGCTTGGCGTTGCACTCCTTCACCGTCTCCATGTCTCCGGCCTCGCCTGCTTCCCAACCCCGGGCGGAAGCGCTGGCCGCCAGATTGGCGATGGCCGGAATGACGCCATCCGCGCCGAGCGCAGTCGACGTGGTGATTCTGGATACCGTCCCCAAGAACCGCAGCAGGTTGAGATTGCCTTGCTCGCACAGCACGTTCAGTTGTGCGAACGGCTCCCCAGATCCGGAACTATCCTTGACTCCAACGACAGCTCCTTCGGCGGCTAGGGTTGCGATGGTGTTGGGTTCGACAATCGTCTTGACCGTCGGGGGAATGTTGTAGACCCACAGAGGCAATCCCGATCTGTCTCCGATGTACCGGTAGTGGTCCAGCAATTCGTCTTGAGCGTTGTTGTAGTAGTAAGGAGGCGTCACGGCGATGCCATCCAGAGCCATCTCTTGAACTGCCAAGGCTAATTCCAGAGACAACTGGGTGCTGGGGCAAGAGATATTGCCAATGATGGGGACCCGCCCGGCAACTTCGTCCACCACCGTTTCCACGCTGATGAGTCGCTGTTTGTTGGTCAGGTTAGCAAACTCGCCGGTCGTCCCGGAAACCCAGATGCCGTGGGCTCCGTTGTCCAGCAAATAATTGACCAACCGGCGCATGGAACTGGTGTCCACGGATTCGTCGGAGTTCAACGGTGTCAGAATCGGGACTATTACTCCCCGGATGTCCTTGCCTGCCATGATGTCTCCCTACCTATCAATAATCTCGGTTGCCGTTTTGCCCGGCCTATTGTCGCACTAATCAAGGTCGGATGCGAATCGGGCGTCACTAAAGATTATCCCCCATCGCTATAGCTCTTGTGCCACCCAGAAGCCTGGAGTAGCATGAACCCACTTCCTCAAGCTCGATCGTGCGCAATTTTGGAGGCCAACGTGAAGATTACAAACATCGAATCATTCATCGTCAACGCCGGATGGCGGCCCTGGATATTCGTGAAAGTCGAAACCAATGAGGGAATCACCGGATACGGCGAGTGCAGCGACCAGAGGACCCCTTTAGGCGTCGTGGCCACCGTAAAAGACCTGTCCTCGGTCCTTATCGGCCAGGACCCCTTGCCCTTCGAGATGCGCTTCTGGGACATGATTCGAGCTTCCCGCCAAAGCCCCGGCGGCATCGCAGCCAAAGCCATCGCCGGCATCGACTGCGCTTTGGTGGATATTAAAGCCAAGTCTCTGGGCATCTCCGTAACGGAGCTGTTCGGCGGTCCCACCCGGGACAGCGTGCGGGTCTACTGGTCCCACTGCGGCACTTCCCGGGCAAGAGCCCATGAGCTGATAGGAGTCCCGCCCCTGCGCACCCTGGAAGACGTCGCCGACCTTGGTCGAGAAGTGGTGCAGAAAGGCTTCACCGCCTTGAAGACCAACATAGTCATTCCTGGCGAGCCTGCCTCGGTGTACGGGGGCGGCTTCACCCCAGGTTCTGGCACTACCGATGGCACCGTCTCCACGCCGGTCCTGCGTCACATCGAGAACCTGATCGGCACCTTCCGCGACGCCGTCGGTCCCGACGTTGACATCAACCTGGACCTGAACTTCAACTTCAAACCCGAAGCCTGCATGCGCATCGCCAAAGTGCTGGAGCAGTTCAACATGCTCTGGCTGGAGATCGACATGTACGATCATGAAGCGATCAAGCAGATAAAAGAGTCCACCAGCACCAAGATATGCACCGGCGAAAACCTCTTCTATATGCGGGAGTTCCTGCCCTATTTCGAGTCTCGGGCGGCCGACGTTTTCATGATTGACGTGGCCTGGAACGGATACACCCAGTCAAAGAAGATAGGCGACCTGGCCGAGGTCTACCAGCTAAACATAGCGCCCCACAATTATTACAGTCATTTATCCACCTACATGTGCGCCAGCCTCTGCGCCACGCTGCCCAACGTTCGCATCATGGAGATAGATATCGACGACGTGCCCTGGAAAGACGACCTGGTAACCCAGCCCCCGGAGATTATCGACGGTCACATGACCATTCCCACGAGGCCTGGCTGGGGCGCCGACCTGAACGAGAGGGAGTTGATCAAACACCGCTGGGACAAGTAATCAGATGACTTCCCGGCTGGATGAGACTCGGCAAAGCTTCCATCATCCCAGGATCCCTGAAGGCTCGCATCATCATCGGTTCTGAAATCCGATCCATACCCGTCAATATGAACAACAGAGGTAACTTCCATGGCTGACTTCACGCAGGAAGAACTGCTTGCCCTGGCCCGTGCCGCTCAGATGAAGCTTCCCGAAGAGGACGTTGAGCATCTGACCATGCGCTACAACGCCTTGATGGAGTCCTTGGAGGTTCTGGACCAGTATCCCCTCGTCGGCGAACTGGCCCTGCCAGCCCTACAACACCCCTTCGAAATGCCCGCCAGCCGCCCAGCCGGTTCATCACCTTACGTCGCGACGGAGTCCAGCGAACCCCTCGCCTACAAGCCCATCACCGAGTTGGCCCACCTGGTACGCACCAAGCAGGTATCTCCGGTGGAGCTGACCAACCTATACCTGGAGCGAATCGACAAGTTCGACGGGCAGTTGAAGTCATATATCACGGTCCTCGCCGATGACGCTCGGAGAGAGGCCGAAGCCGCTGAACAAGCCGTGTCAGCAGGGCAAACCCTTGGCCAGTTGCACGGTGTTCCCATGGCTTACAAGGACGAGTTTTACACCAAAGACGTCCTGACGACGTGCGGATCAATCATCCTGTCCGAATTCTTCCCCGACTATGACGCAACCGCCGTGGCCAAGACGCGTGAGGCAGGCGCAGTCATGTTGGGCAAGCTGAACATGACCGAATGGGCCACTCCCCTCACCTTGGAGTTTCCCTTTGGCCACCCCCGCAACCCTTGGAACCTAGACCACGACGCTGGTGGTTCCAGCACCGGTTCCGGCAGCGCAACGGCAGCAGCCCTATGCGCCGGTTCCCTTGGCGAAGACACGGGCGGCTCCATCCGCCGGCCCGCCGCCCACAACAGTTGCGTCGGACTTAGACCGTCCTGGGGACGGGTGAGCATGTACGGCGTTATTCCCGGCGTTTGGACTCAGGACACTGCTGGTCCGCTGGGACGCACCGTCGCCGACTGCGCTCTGTTGATGAACGTAATCGCCGGCCACGATGCCAACGACCCTCTTTCGGCCAACCTGCCCGTCCCGGATTATCTGTCCGTCCTAGACGGTGATGTTAAGGGGATGAGGATCGGCGTGGTGAAAGAAATGATGGAAGCGGCCCACCTGCACCCGGAGGTTAAAGCCCGGGCTGCGGAGGCCTTGCGCCGCTTCGAAGGTTTGGGCGCAATCGTGGAGGAAGTCTCCCTGCCCATGGTCCCGCTAACCAACATTATCAGCGGCACCGGCGGGTCCGACCGCACGGCATTACAGTGGAAGAACCTGCTGGAGAACCCACATCAATACGACGTGGCGTCTCGCCGATTCAATCTACTGCCAGGGTTGATTCCAGGCTCCATCTACCAACGGACCCTGCAGCTACGCAGCATCTACCGACGCCAGGTACTGGACGCCTGTGAACGATACGACATTCTAGTATCGCCGTCCCAGCCCACGCCGCCGCCCAGCATCGAAGCCACCAAGAAGCCGCTGACATCTAAAGAGCAGGCGATGAACGACCTCAAGGCCTTCTCCTTCTCCAACGCCGCTCCCATCGCCGGGATTCCCGCCATCTCCGTTCCTTGCGGCTTCACCGGCGACGGGCTACCCGTAGGCCTGCAAATCATGGCCAAGCGCTTCGATGAGGCAACCGTTTTCCGCGCCGCCTTCGCCTACGAACAGAATACTTCTTGGCACACCATGCGGCCTCCGGTGGGCATCGAGTAAGCCTCGCGGCAGATCAACGGAACACTCAGGCTATCGCCACACCGACTCGTTTCCGCTCGTAGAAGCGAGCCGAACAATGAGGAGCGTGGACGCCTGTTCATATATAGCACTATACTGTCGCCTGAATTTTAGATCGGAGGAACGCTAGAAACCCATGAGCAAATTATTCTCACCTATCACCATCCGAGGCGAGACCATCCCCAACCGGGTGTTTGTCTCGCCCATGTGCCAGTACTCCTCGGAAACCGAGGACGGCCAGCCCGGGATCTGGCACAACATCCACTACGGCACCCGCGCGGTTGGTGGGGCCGGCCTGGTCATGATTGAAGCGACCAGCGTCCAAGCGGAGGGCCGCATCACGCCCTGGGACCTGGGTATTTGGTCTGACGATCATACCGATACCTATCGGCCCATCGTCGACGCCATCAACAGCCGTGGCGCGACCCCGGCTATCCAGCTTGCCCATGCCGGACGCAAGGCCTCCCATGACAAACCATGGGCTGGTGGAGCCACCCTGGACTTGGCCCATGGCGGTTGGCAGGTCGTCGCCCCCAGTCCGCTAAGCTTCGACGACAGCTACGCCGACCCCAGAGAGTTGTCCATAGAGGACATTGACGGGGTGGTGGCCGACTTCGCCAATTCAACCAAACGTTCGATCGATGCCGGAATACGCGTTATAGAACTGCACATGGCCCACGGCTACCTGGGATGCGAATTCCTGTCGCCGTTGTCCAATCATCGCAGTGACAACTACGGAGGTTCGCTGGAAAATCGCGCTCGATTCCCTCTAGAGGTCGTCCGAGCAGTGCGCAAAGAGATGCCGGATTCCATGCCATTATTCGTCCGGGTGTCCGCCACGGAGTACATGGACGACGGTTGGGACATCGATGAATGTGTCGAGCTTGCCAGGTGGTTCAAGGAAGAAGGCGTCGACATGATCGACTGCTCGTCCGGTGGCAATTCCCCCGCCCAAACCCTGAAGCCTTTCCCCGGCTATCAAGTCCAGTTCGCCACTAGGATCAGGAATGAAGCTGATATCCCGACGGCAGCCGTCGGCCTAATCACCGAGCCGAAGCAGGCCGAAGAGGTTTTGACCAACGGAGAAGCAGACGCGATTCTACTGGGCCGGGTGCTGCTACGTAGTCCCTATTGGCCCATCGAAGCCCAGGCCGAGCTAGATGAAGAGATTGGATGGCCTTCCCAATATCTGAGGGGCCGAGAACTAGCCCAATTCACCCAGCCATCCCGTTAGTCTAACGATTCCCATACCCCCGACCCCTCTCCCATGGGGAGAGGGGTCGGGGGTATGGGCCTCCCCTAGTCTGCCTCGAAGAAGTCCGCGAAATTCTCTGTGCCGCTCCACTGGACCGTTCTGGCTTGGTCGCCCACCAACGTAATATCCCCCATCTCTTCCAGTAACTCCACGTGGCTGATGACCTCGGTGAAGGCCATCCTAAAGAGTTGGTCATCCAGTTTCAGGTGGGAAAACAGCTTTCGAGTCACCTCAGACAAGTCCATGGTCTCTTTTCGCACCAGGCCTATGAGGTCATGGCAGCGGGACCGGTGATGGTCGGCGATGACCAAGGCCCGGTCCAGGCCGATGGGATTGAACTTGCCCCGGAAATATGCCCGGTGTGCCGGCATGACCGTGATGTCTTCACCCAGGTGAGCGACGCGTTTCAGCGAAGTGATGAAGGTCTTTAACCCGTAATACCGGTTCTCGTTCTGGTACTCTTCCGGCATCAAGCTCCGGAAAATCTGATAGCTCATGCTGACGCTGGGATGGGGCGTTATCAACGGCAGGATATGGTCGCCGGAAAATAATAGACGTTCGTGAAGTATGCACAGTTCGTCGGGAGAATGGCCGGGGGTATAGTAGAAAGTGAAGTCCTCCGAGACGGTGCCGTCGGTGACCGGGTTGGTCAGGGTTAGCTTCTGGCTCAATTCCTGGTGGTTCTGTATCCTCTGTTCCCACTCCGGGTCTCGTGAGGGTGGAAAATCCATGTACCGTTGCCGCCAATCGTTCTCTTCATCGCGGCGGCCGACGCCCAAGAACTTGCCCCAGATCTCGTGAGCCCATAGCTCGGCGCCACTGCGAGAAACAACATCGAAGCAATTGCCATCGTGGTCCAAGTGTCCATGGGTCACCACTATCCGGTCCACTGCGCTCAACGGATATCCAACGTATTGGAGTCCCTCTTCCAGGTGCTGGACAGTGCCGTTGCTACCGGTGTCCACCAGCGTCAGATGTTCTCCTTCCACCACGTAACACCAAGTGGGGCCAAGGGGACTGTCCCAAGCTTGAGGGACTCCGATACCGTGAATCACCACCCCGTCGGGATAGGTGTATTTGACCACCATTTTGTTCCCGGCATCATCTCCGGACTTGATAATCTCAGGGACCATGAACACTCCTAGAACAAGATGCCAGGGCCATATCGGACCCGCAGTGGTAGTTCAAGCCATCGGTTACGGATTCCATCTCCATAATAATACTGACGCCCGGACACTATCAAGGGGCAGCCGGGTTTCGATATTTCCACACCGAGCCTGACATCCACCTAATACTGATTCTTGGAATGAAGAGTTCGTTCAGATAGAAAATTCGTATGTCTGGGCGAACGTCGTCGACCGGTGTTGGCGAGCGTATAATGTTACGCGAGCAGCGCCCGTCAGGCGTCCCCCATACAAACAAGTAATCTTGAGATAGAAAGGAAGAACTATGGAGATCGGAGTCAGCGGAGTCGCATCAAGCCGGCATGGAGATATCGGCGTACTGGCCAAGAAAGCGGAGGACTTGGGGTTTGAGTCCATCTGGCTGCCGGAACACCCCGTCATCCCTGTCAATCACAACACCAAATACCGGGGAAGCGCCGATGGCTCTATCCCGGAATTCATGAACCACCAAGTCAACCCGTTCATCGGCCTGACCCTCGCCGCAGCGGCGACCACGAAGTTGAAGCTGGGCACCGGGGTTTGCCTGGTTACCGAGCACAACCCCTTGGACTTGGCCAAGCAAATCTCCACCCTGGACCATTATTCCAATGGCCGGTTCATCTTCGGCATCGGCACCGGCTGGTTCAGGGAGGAAAGCGAGATAATGGGCGCCGACTTCGACCATCGCTGGACTCAGGCCAGGGAACACGTGCTGGCCATGAAGGAACTCTGGACCAAAGACGCCGCCGAATTCCACGGTCGCTACGTCGATTTCCCCGAGGTCCGCTGCGAACCCAAGCCTGCGCAAAAACCCCATCCTCCGGTGATGCTGGGCGGCAACGCCGGTAACGTTTTCAATCGAGTGATCCGATGGGGCGACGGTTGGATGCCCACTGGAGCAACGCCTGAAATCATCGAACAGGCTCGCGCCTCTCTTTCCGAGTTAGCGGAGGCGGCGGGACGGGATCCCAAGTCAATCAACATCACGGTGCACAGCCAGCCAGCCGACAAAGACTTGGTCAAACGGTTCGAAGAAGCTGGAGCAGACCGTATATTGATGCGGCTAGCCGGTGCGGACCAAGCGGAACTGCTGGTAGACCTAGAAGAGACGGCCCGAATAGTTCTCGGCTGATTCCGCGCCGCCGTGGAACAGCTGGATGGGTTATGAGTATACGCAGACGGTCTTACAGATGGCTTCTCCTGATCGCTCTGGTATTGCTGGAAGTCGTGGCCTGCAAACCGGCCACTCCGGTTTTTCTGGACTCCGGCCCCTTGGTTCCGGCAAGGGTGATTCGGGTGACGGATGGAGACACCATTGAGATACGTCTGGACGGCACCAACTACAAGATAACCTATCTGGGGATCGACGCACCCGAAACCGGGGACGATGCCCTTCCCGGAGAAATCTTGGGAGACGGAACCTTTGGGGCCAAAGCATCGCAACGGAACAAAGAGTTGGTGAGCGGCCAGACTGTCTACCTGGAAAAAGACGTTAGCGAGACCGATGGCCGGGATGCACTACTGCGATACGTCTGGCTGGAAGACGGTAAGACGGTCAATTCCATCCTGGTGGCGGAAGGTTACGCCAAGGCCGCCATCCTCCCGCCTGACACGTTATATGCGGAGCAAATCCTCACATTAGAAGAGGAAGCCCACCGAAAGGGCTTGGGATTGTGGGCCTATGTTCCCAAAGAAGAATCCACAGCCGAGACCGGTCCCTAGGCACTTGATGTCCCGGTGGAGTGAAACTAGTTGCAGATTCGCAACCCCGCAGTGTTCTCGACGGGTATCGCCCACGCCCTAGCCTGGGTAGTGGTGATATGGCTGGCGTTCGGACCCATTTACCAGGGTACGTCAGTAGTTCCGGTTGGGCCTGGCGAAACGCCGAATGAGCCCACCAGGACCAGCGCTTCGCTTATCGAAGTCAACGGTTGGCAAGTCCTTCCCATCTTGCTGGTGCCCGCCGCGCTAACCGGGTTGGCTTTGTTGACGGTTCTGTTTACCCATACCGGACAAGCTAGACGTAAAACGCTCCTGTGGCTCCTCACGGCTCTGCTCCTAGTCTTCTATATCTTAGGCAGTTTCACCATCGGGATATTTTATCTACCGTCAGCCCTGGTCCTCTTGCTCACAGCCATCGGCGTCTCAACAAACCGGAGGAGAAAACCAATCAAGGGTTAGCAAATCGTCGACGATCTGATAACTGTGGGATCGATCCGCTGGTAACCACAAGATTGATTGAGAACATACGCCGGTTCGCTGACGGTCAGCCTTTACTGGGTACAGTCCACCGGCATGAGGGGTATTAGCAGTTCATGAAGCTGGGGCACCACATTTTAGCTATCATTCGCGATCGAGACGCCGCTTGCTTGAATCAAGGGACCGGTGGTTTAGTCAATCGTGCCTGCCAGCTCCACAACGTGGGCGAATCGAGCCACGAATTCATCCGGTGTCATGTTGGCGGCCGTGGCTAGCTGGAGCTTCATTTCCGGATTCGCCAAATCTTCCTTCTCCAGTCGAATCATGTAGTCGCGCGCTACTTGGTAGCCTTCGCTGTCTATATCCACTCGCCGTACCTTGGTACGTTGAGTGACCGGATCACGAAGTTCCTCGAATGGAACAATCTTAGTTTGTCCATTCTCAAGGCACACCAGTCCGCCATCGGTCCGCCTGTTCGCTTCGGTCACGGACAGCAAGCCCCGTACCGCCCCGTGCCCCAAGGTACGGGTGTAGTCTACGTCGAAAGGTGTAGGAGAAGCTGACCTTAGCTCGTATCCGATGGTCCGATCCACGATGCCAATCGCCTCGCCTCGCTGCTGGAATCGGTGTTGGATCTCTCTTTTGAGAACTTTCTCCAGCGGTATCTCTTCAAGGCGGATATGACCGTGTTGATCGTAGTTAACCTCTACCCCTGGCAGACCGGCCAACTCTTCCGGATCCAACTTCTCTGCGATACCTTCCGCGATGATGGCCAATCCCCGTTCCCGTCCCATCACTCGGCGTTTGAGAATCGCGCACTCCAGCACGTCACACACTTGGCCAATCGTGATGCGATCCGCAAGGAACTCCTCTGGGACAATTGTGAGAGTTGCCCCCGCCGCCTTTCCCATTCCCAGGGCAAGATGCCCCGCCGAACGCCCCATCGCGACCACGAAATACCACCGGTTAGTTGTTCGAGAGTCCTCCATCAGGTTCAGTACCAACCCGGTGCCAACATGCCGCGCCGTCTCGTATCCGAAAGTTGGCATGTTGGCGGGGAGGGGTAGGTCGTTATCGATGGTCTTGGGAACATGGACAACCCGTATAGATCCGTCCGACGCTTGGGAAACCTCAGAGGCGCTGAACGCCGTGTCATCCCCGCCGATGGTTACCAGGTAGCTGATTCCCAGTTCCTTGAGCCCTTGGACGACCCGCTGTAAATCCTCTTTGTTACGGGTTGGATTGGCTCGGGATGTACGGAGGATAGACCCGCCTTGAAAATGAACATTCGACACATCCGGGATAGTCAATTGACGGACAGCGGTCGTGTCTCCTTCGATAAGACGCGCAAAACCGTCGTAGATGCCAATCACTTCAAGGTTGGAATTTCGCGCCTCGATAGTGATGGCGCTGATGACGCTATTTATTCCTGGGGCGGGACCTCCACCGACTAGGATGCCGAGTCGTTGGGATCGGTTATTGACGTCAGTCATTTCTATTCCGAACCTGCCACGTTTTATCGTTACTTATCACCGCAAATCAGGAATCTCTGAGAATCAACTGAGGGAAAAGTGGGGCAATGTTTTAAGAAATCCGGGAAACGTTCCAGCCTTCGGCCCGAATATCCAAAATCCCGACAAGTTTGTTTAGTTTACTACACCCGGTGATAAGCGGATGGGTAATCCGGTCTATCCTTCTAGAGTTGGCTTCTACGGGGTATTGAGGCGGCTCGGCTCGGTCTGACAAGGGGCCTGCCACGGTAAACCGGGCAACTTCTTGTGACTAATGTGGTCGAAATCCGCCATTAGCATCAAACATCGAAAGAAATATTACTTGCATCTTGCTCAGTCGTTATGTTAAGACGACAATAACTTTTGATATTGCCTGGAGCCGGTTCATTTCCCAGCAACAATATCAACTCAGAGTTCTGCGGAGCCGCCTGAGCGGGGGGAAGGGGGACGAAGTGTTTAAGAAGAAGACTGTTGACACCAACGGTCACCAAGGTGAGGTCTACGCAGTAGAGACCACCAACCTGACCAAGATATTCCAACGCCGATGGATAGCGGCCAACAGCATCAGCTTCCAGATTCCTAAAGGCTCCGTATTCGGCCTGGTTGGGCCCAACGGAGCCGGCAAAAGCACCACCCTCCGCCTGATACTTGGCCTGCTGCATCCCACCGCCGGAGAGGTCAAGGTATTCGGCGAGACGATGAGCCTATCCACCGGGCACCTGCGCCGCCGGATAGGCTACCTGCCCCAAGGAGAGCACTACCCCAAGAACCTAACCCCCATCAACTACCTTGAATTGGCGGGCAGGCTGCGGGGAATGCCCCGCAAAGAGTGTCACCGCCGCATCTCATCACTGCTCCACGCCGTGGACCTTTTGGGCGCCGCTTCTACTCGCATCGGAAACCTTTCGGCGGGAATGACCACCCGCATGGCCATCGCCGCGTCCATGGTCAACGAGCCCGACCTCCTACTGTGGGATGAGCCCACTGCGGGATTGGACCCCACTGGCCGGAAGTACGCCCTGGATCTGATTCAAGAACTGAAAAGCCAGGGTAAAACCATGATTGTCTCTACCCACCTGCTACCCGACGCCGACAATGTCTGCGACTACATCGGCGTATTGAATCAGGGGAAGGTGGTCTTCTCCGGATCAGTCATGGATATGAAGCAGTTCGTCCGGGAAAACTTGGTGGACCTTGGATTGTCAGGGGACATAAAGAAGTTCCAAGAGGCTTTGTCCGCCGACAACCAAATCTTACGTTGGGAGCACCTGAGTCCGGAGGTTATCAGAGTCAACTTCAGCGACGGCAATGGCTTCTCCGAACAACTCAACCGTATCATGGAGATGATTGGCAGATCGCAGGTGGAGTTGCTATCCATCCGCTCCGGAGGAGAGATTGAGGACGCCTTCCTAAAGCGCTTGGAGGCTGATCGGGCGAAGGGATTCAGCCGTGTCTTCGAAGGCCAGTTGCCCTCACGGAATCAGCAATCGCAGTCAGTAATGACAAAGCCCGCCTACTCGATACCGGAAGACAGGGTGAACGGGTCTCATGTGGTGGTGGAGGAACAAAAAGTATGACCGCCTTCATAATTTTGTTAGAAGAAGACGTCTTCGCCATGATGCGGTCTTGGACCGTCTGGATGTGGCTGGCGATAAGCGGCGTCGGAGGCCTGTCGGCCGTAGTATTCGCCGGAACATTCGACCAGGAAAGCACGTCCTTCCTATTTGGCTGGTTCTTGGTGCTCTACGTGGCCTTGGGAAGCTTCATGGTCATGATTATCGGCTCTTCGTCAGGTGGTATCGACCCAAGAACCTTGGGCGACTCGATCATCAGCCACGGAGTCACCCCTGTCCAGTTCGTTTTGTCATTGCTAACCTCCCGGACTCTGACCGTCTTGGGCATGTCATTGCTTATAATCACGCCGGTAGCCTTCGCCATGATGGGCACTGGAGTCTCTAACGACCTAGACCCCAGCGGCATCCTCATCGCCCTGATCTACACCGGTCTGTTGTTTGCGGTTTTGGTCTTTCTGAGCGTGACATTCAGTGCCGTAGTCACCAACACCCCCGGATCGTTGGCGATGATTTACATACTCTGGTATACCGCCATCACCATGTTGTTGGCCATCCAGGCAGACGGCTTCTCCCCCTCTGGAGTCTTAGGCCAGATACCGGCCTTGCTACAGGGCGAGTTCAAGTGGTCACTCCACTTTCCTATCTTAACGGCCCTGCTCTTCCCTCTGGTAGGCCTACCGCCACTGGGCATACGCATGTTCGGCCAACGGGACTTTTAAGCCAGCCGCATCCAGAAGTCTGGGTTTCCGAATAGTAGGGAGACGCGGCTGGGCAGCAGTGCCAGCAGGCATACCGGTTTTCGAGTCTGATGCCACATCTACCATCCAGTCCCTCTAGCTACGTTTTAGACCTTCTGGGTGGAATCGACAACCCGACATTCGTGCCTACAATACCGTATCGTCACGTCTATTCACTGGAAGTTGGTTAGCAAAACCTGAAGCTGGTTCACCTACAAACTGACCCACTGATCCAACCGGTCAAATGCTCCTTAACCTGTAGGCCCGCACTTAGCTAGAGCAGGTCTGGTGTCCATTTTCCTGGTGGATGTTTGGCCAGCCTTTATACAAAGCCCCTAGCTGTCGATGACCTTCCCCTCATCGACAAGCACACCGCCTTCCTGCAGCCGGTCCAGTTTCTCTACCAAAGCCACCAGGTCCTCAAATGGCACGTCCTTGTATGGCCGGTACTGAG
>CAXEOX010000063.1:0-17618 GCA_963997925.1 uncultured bacterium | reverse complement strand
TCGTCTTCCAGATCTTCTTCTAGCTCATCATCTAGCTTGTCGGTTGGACCCGACCCATTGGCGAGAGAGCCGGAATTAATGATGGCCTCGAGGTCACTGAGAAACTCGTCCGCCTGGCTCAGTGAGTCGTCCGGTTCCGGCTCGACGGGTTCTTCCTCTGGCAAGGCCGTGTTTCCATTGGGCGATGCGCCGTTGTAGGAGTATTTTCCATCGAAGAGACCTTGCTTAGCTTTCTTTGGTGTATCCGCTTGCGGCCGCGCTGGCGGCGGCATCAACCAATCCTGTTGCGCCGCCGGCCCCGTCAGCCAATTGTCCAACGCACGGCGATGGCGGGGTTCGAGGTCGACGCCCAAACTGTTGGCCAACCGGTCCATGAAGTTGGATAGGCAAGCGATCAAGACAACAGACAGGATCTGGGGTTCGTCGAGACCGGCGTCCCGAAGTTGGTCCACGTCGTCTTCAGTCAGTGCGCTGGGTTCCTGGGTAACCTGCACTGCGAAGTCCAATATTCGGCGATCGGTTGAGGACAATGGGGCTTGGGTATAGTCGCAGAGAAAATGGCTGGCCATCTCCAGATTTTGAGAATGGCGGCGCAGGAATCCGGCGTGGGTCATGGCCCCGTAACGGCACCTGTTGGCGACAGATACGACGGTGGCGATGCCCTCTTCTTGAATCCGGCTCAAACCCGAATTACCGAAGGACAAGACCTCGTTCAACCGTTTCACCACATTCAGGGCTTCCGGCTTGATGGACATCGCCTGAAAAATGGCGGGTACGTCCGGTAGGTCCGACTCTTCGATCCAAGCCATATCAATTCACATATGCTAAGACCGGTCAACGGTCTGCTCAGACCATGCCGGTTCCGGTAGCATCGACCCCATACTATTAGTTGCCAGGCTTATTTCCATACTAGAACCTGGCCCTATTGTGTCAAGCCGCGTCGCAGGTATGTGGGGATGTGGAGAGGTCGAATGCCAGATCGGCGGGGAGAGTTCGCTGCCTTCAGATGAGGTTATGGTAGTATGATTCGCGGAGGTGGCGAGTTGAACGGCTCCTTGGTACAAGATAGCTATATCACCCGGGTTCGAAGCGTGGCCATGTTGCCAGGCGAGAAGCTGACTCACATCTTCTCACCGTCCCAAGGTTTTTCCCAAGAACCTCCGGTGGACGGGCACGTTTTAGTCACCACCAATCAACGGATCCTGGCTTTCTCCGAAGAAGAAGGGAAGGACGAGACGCATATCGTTCCAGTGGATGAACTGAGCGGTGTGGTAGTCAAAACCGCAGCCCGCAACACAGGATCGTTAGTGCAAGGGATATTCCTGGTGGTGGGTGGGTTGTTTGTCTATGGGATCGTCGCTTATTGGTTGGCCGGGCAGATTGAATTGCCCAACGTGCCGATAATAAACATCGATCTCGGCGCCGTTGGTGTCTTACTCGCCATCTTCTCCGGCATTCTGCTCATCTGGAATTTCTACCGGACCAATGAGTCCGGTTCAGTCACTTTCCAAGGTAGTAACTGGGTGTTCAGCTTTCCATTCGAGACTGTAGGAGCTCGGGATCAGGTCTATCGAATGGTGAATTCGGCGTTCATTGCCCGGCGGTCGGTTAACGGCTATTCCCCGGCGCCGGTGGAGTGATTCGGCTCACGAAGACGTGCCACGGAGACGTTGCCCGGTTCTGAGATTAACCCAAGGATAGGCCGGGGTCGATGTCCAGTTCCAAGCCGTACTGGTGCCCACTTTTGTACTGGTAGTAAGCGCAAGCGGCAATCATGGCTCCGTTGTCGGTGCACAATATCGGCGGAGGGACAATCACTGGCAACGGAGACCGCTTGGTGATTTCCTGGCGCAGCCGAGAGTTAGCGGTGACGCCTCCGCCCAAGATTAGCCCTTTGGCATGATACCGCTTTGCGGCGTCCAGAAACTTGACTGTGATTACATCAACCACCGACTCCTGAAAGGCGGACGCCATTTCCCGCACCAAGCGCGCCAACGCCTCTTCGGACAGGTCCTCACTACCCGGTGGATAAACCCCTTTCGCTTGAGCCATGTGAAGCAGTGCGGTCTTCAAACCGCTGAAGCTGAAATCCAGCGTGTCCTTCATCCAAGCCCTGGGAAGCCGTTCGTCGCCTACTGCCCCCTCGGCGACTCGCTGAATCTCGGGACCTCCGGGGAAACCCAATCCCAAGATTCGGGCTGCTTTGTCGAAAGCCTCGCCGGCAGCATCGTCCCGGGTCCTTCCCAGCAGTTTGTAGCGTCCGTGATCTTCCATCAGAAGCAGGTCGGTGTGTCCTCCTGACGCGACTAAACAGAGCAGGGGGAATCCGGGATCTTCTGCCGGGTTGTGCTGGGTGAGCCAGGAGGCGTATATGTGGCCCTCAAGGTGGTTGACGCCCATCAGCGGCACGTCGAGCGAATAGGAGATTGCCTTGGCGGTGTTCAACCCGGTTATCAGCGAGCCGCCTAGTCCGGGGCCGTGGGTGACCGCTATGACGTCTACCTCGTCCAATGTCATGCCGCAGTCGGCTACCGCTTTTTCAACCACCGGGACTATGTCACGGACATGCTGGCGGGAGGCGACTTCGGGGACCACGCCGCCGTGGACCGAGTGAAGCTCCACTTGGGACGAGATTACGTTGGATTGCAGCAACCGGCCATCCTCGACAACTCCGGCAGCGGTTTCATCGCAAGATGTTTCTATTCCCAGGATTTTCAATCCCATTATTCAGGACCCATCAACAAGAGGTTAGGGGTGGATAAAAATAGGGCGCATGTCACGAGAAATGCCCCTGGACAGCTACCTTTACGCAAGGCCAATCATATGGGTGGGCCGCGTCACCGTCAACTTTACACGTATTTGGGCCAATGCTATCATCGTGATACAAGCCATCGCTTTCTATGATACTTGGTGAGCTTGCGGAGGAATCGGTCAACATATGCTAGAACTGCCGTTAGGTCTGGGCACATCCGGGGTTTTTGTATTAGCCGCGGGGGGCGCAAGTGGTAGCCTGGGCATTTCCGGCCTGTATCTACAGATAACCGTGATTGTCGTCTGTATAACCTTGGTGGCGTTCTTCAGTAGCGCTGAGGCCAGCCTTATCTCCGTCAACAAGCTCAGAATCAGGTACCTTGCGGAGCAGGGGAATAGGTCAGCCCAGGTTGTCACCCGTGTGTTAGAGCACCACGAGAAGTTCTTCGCTACCATCCTCCTCACCGAAAACGCCTTCATAATTTTCGCCTCATCCCTGGGAACCGCAGTGGCCATCACCTTGGTTCAAGGCAATGCTGCCCTGGTTCTGCTGGCTCCATTAGTGATGACCGTGGTTATCGTCGCCTTCGGAGAGATTACGCCCAAAACATTGGCAGCCGGATCGGCCGAGCGATGGTCGCTGTTCGTGGCCCGGCCCATCAGCGTAATCATGTATCTGGAGACAACGGTCATCTTCCTCTTTACATTGATGCCTCGTTTGATGGTCAAACTGATGGGGAGAGAGCAGGGTCTATGGGCTTCGTCGGTCACCGAGGGCGAGTTGCGGATGCTCATAGATATCAGCAAGACCGAAGGCGCGGTGGATGAGGACGAGGCGGATCTGCTAGAGAAAGTGTTCAGCTTTGGCGACCGCCAGATGCGGGAAATCATGACCCCAAGGCCGGAATTCGTCATGGTGGAACTCAGCACGACCTTGGAGGAGTTTCTCCGCGTGTACTCCGATCACAGCCATACACGATTCCCCGTCTACGATGATTCGATGGAAAATGTGGTGGGTGTTCTTTCCAGCAAGGACGTGCTTCTGGCCCTGGGTCAGAACCAACTCAAACTCCAGGATAGCGTAACAAATATGCTCCGGCCGGCATTTTTCGTTCCCGAGACCAAAACCGTCAGCAGTACGTTTAACGAGATGCAACAAGGCGGCAATGGGCTCGTCTTGATGGTCGATGAATTCGGAGGCATCGCCGGTCTGGCAACGGTGAAGCAACTTCTGGAGGTCATCGTCGGTCAAGTCACAATGGAGGACGACGATTCTGAAGAGTCCTACATCCCGGTGGATGAAAATACCTACCGCCTTGATGCCGGCGTGGGAATCCCGGAGATAAATGAGGAGTTGGACCTAGGTCTTCCCGAAGGAGACTATCAGACCGTCGCCGGATTTATCCTGGACAGTCTGGGACGCATCCCGGAGGAAGGCGACATGGTCGAGTTCGAAAATCTGAGAATGACCGTCAAAGAGATGAACGGTGTCAAGATTGAAACGGTTGAACTGAGGCGGATGGTCTTTGAGGCGGATGGGGCCGGTTCGTGAAGTTGCACCTGGTTCGTCATGGCGAAACCGAGTGGAACAAACTGGGTAGGTTTCAGGGCCAGGAGGACATCGCTTTGAACGCTCGCGGATTGGCCCAGGCCAAGGAAACTGCGCGAGCGATAGCCCAGGATGGGGAGATAGCCCTCTACTCCAGCCCGCTGCAACGGACGATGCAGGTTGCAAACGAAATATCCCTACTGACGGATGTGCCGGTAGTTCCCGTGCCCGGCGTCAAAGAACTGAACCTGGGCGAACTTGAGGGCGTCACCGGCGAAGAGATGCGTAATCTCTGGCCCGACGTGTATGCAGCTTGGAACCAAGACCCTGGCACATTAGCGATGCCCAAGGGAGAGTCATTAACTCAGCTTCAAGAGCGGACGTGGCAGTCGCTCCTGGAGTTGGAGGAAGCCCACTCCGGGGATGATGCTGTTGTACTGGTCTCCCATAACTTTGCTATCCGAACGATGATTCACAAGATTCTGGGGTTGCCACTGGCCAATTTCCACCGGTTGTCCCTCAGCTTGGGCTCCATCTGTACCGTAGAATACACCGCCAGGGGGCGACGGCTGGCTTGTTATAACTCTACCGGGCACTTGTCCCCGGAAAACCGTTAGTAAGGGCCCATGGCGGATGTTGCCAGCCTAGATAGGCAAGTCGCCGCTGCCTTGCGCCGGGTGGGTCTCTCCGGAAACGACAGCCTTATTGTGCTGGGCGTGTCCGGTGGCTCCGATTCCTCGGCCCTTCTCTATAGCCTGCACCGCCTCCAAGAGGCCCATCAACTAAGACTCCACGTCGCCCATCTGAACCACAATTTCCGTGGCGATGAGGCCGATGAAGACGCTCGTTTCTCCGAAGATCTGGCGAACGAACTCAACCTGCCTTTTACGGTAGTAAAACAAGACCCCACCCAATACCGGAAAGACCGGTCTATCTCGTCGTTTGAGCAACTGGCCAGGGAGATGCGCTACGTCTTCATGTCCAAGGTGGCTGACGAACTCGGCGCCGCCGCCGTGGCGGTAGGACACACCGCCGATGACCAAGCGGAAACCGTTCTGCAGCATGTCCTGCGCGGCTCCGGGCTCCACGGATTGCAGGGCATGACTGAATCGGCGCCTTGGCCTTGGCCGATGGGTTATCCCAACCTTCGTATATTTCGCCCCCTGTTGGGAGTGACCAAGGCGGACACGACTGCCTATTGCCGGGAGTTGGGCCGGAACTTCCGCGATGATAGCGGCAATTACCTGCCACGGTTCACCCGCAACCGGGTCAGACATCAGTTGATGCCACTGCTTGCCAACGAGTTCAACCCTCGGGTACGGGAGGCTCTCGGTCGTTTGGCTAGAACGGCGGCATCGGACCTGGATTTCATCGAAGGTGAAGTGTCACGCTTGTGGCCCGAGTTGGCCACGGTGACCGACGATGCCGTTAGGTTTGACATCAGCCGACTGACGGCCCTTCATCCTGCCTTGCAGCGGATGGTATTGCGGCGGGGCTATTCCGAACTGACCGGAGACACTCGGCGATTACGCGAGAGCCACTTGAACGCCATGGCCGACCTGATATCTGACGCTGCGACTGTGGGGACAGTAGAGTTGCCGCAAGGGGCTCGCCTCCACCGGGCCTACGATCGATTCTTATTGTCCCGGGAGCCCGAGTTGTCTTGTCCCTTGCCGAATCTCCAAGGAGAGCATTCTTTGCAGTTGCCATTGGACGGAGGACCGGAAGTGGCTGTGTCCATCGACGGATGGCGGGTCACGATGCGGGCAGAAACGTCCTCCGGAGGCGGGGCTGGTAATCGAAGCCTTTGGGACCAGTCCGTGGAGTCCGAGAGGTCGATGGGACTCACCGATGAACAGGAATCCGAAATCGTCTGGTCCGCATGGCTCGACCGGGAATCTCTGGTGGGAGCTTTGTCACTGCGTACCCGTCGTCCCGGAGACCGGTTTCAGCCCCTGGGTATGAGCCGGGAGAAGAAGCTTCAGGACTTCTTCACCGACGCTAAAGTGCCTCGAATCTGGCGCGACCGGGTGCCGTTGCTGGTTTCCGAGCGGGGTATCGCTTGGGTCGCAGGGCACCGGATCGCCGATTGGGCGGCCATTAAGACTGAAGAAGTTGCAAGCCGACCGGTAGTTTGGGTAGAGATGAAGTCACATTAGTGGCGGGAATCTTGGCCTTGTTGTGACTTAATATAGCATTGATTGTGTTACTATATTTATAGTATTAAGACATAATCAATGATAATAAATGGTCTTAATACTGGACGTACCGAACCTTTTGAGAGGACTGATGGCAAAGTTCAACTGCGTTGATTGCGGGATCGAGATTGAATCGAAGGTTAAGAAGCCCTACAACAGACGTTGCCCGGCTTGCACTGAAACGTTCGGACCGATGGTGCCGAGTAATTCCGGTTATAAAGTTATCCGTGAAGAGGTTGGTGTCCGAGAACTGAAAGCCAACCCAACGGAGCTTATCCATATGCTAGAGGAAACACCCGGTTTGGAAATCATAATTACTCGCTACGGAAAACCCGCAGCCAAGCTGGTGTCACTGAAGGAAACTTCGGAAGACATAGCGTGGGAGGATCGGATAAGCTTGCGCGGTACATGGGCTCATATGCATGAGCTCACAGATGAGGATTTCGCGGAAGCCAAGAAGATTTGGGAACCTCGGGTCGATGTATGATCCGGAGATTCCTGTCTACGTCACGGACACCTATGCTCTTTTCTGGTATCGTCAGGAACCCAGCCAACTGAGTCCGGCAGCGGACGCCGTGTTTCGGTTGGCGTATGTCGGCGGAGCCCGCATCCTAGTTCCCGCTATCGTGATTGCGGAACTCTACTATCTGACCCGGAAGATTGGAGCTGTCCAATCGCCTTCCAACCTTCTCGCAGGTATCAACAACAGCCGGGAGTTTGTCTTCTTAGAATTGGGGCAGGCTGATTTGGAGAGTCTGGAGAAGGTCAACGATGTGCCGGAGATGCACGACCGGTTGATCTGCGCAGCGGCCTTGGCCCAAGACGCGGCTATCATAACCAAAGACGAGACATTGCGGAATAGCGCTGCCGTGCAGACCATCTGGTAATCGCCTTGACCGGTGCCGTCGGCGAGTAAGTCTACAGCCCCATCAGTCGCGATGGGTTGTCTTTGACCAGCATCCCCACCTCTACCTCTTCCATCCCGGCTTGCAGCAGAGTGGCGATACCCATCCGAAATCCTTCGGCCGGCATTGGGTGGTAGTCTTGGCCGAAGTCGGTGCTGACGATGCAGTTTTCCGTGCCGATGGCCATGATGATTTCCACCAATTCCCGGGGCGCCAGGCGATAGGTGAGCGGCATCATAACGTGCAGGCAGTGCTCGATATAAGCCCCCATTGATGCCAGGGTCTTCATGTCTTCAAGAGTCATTCCGGTCCAAAAGGACATCGTGGTGCCGTGGGTGACGACAACCCTGCCGATACCCATATTCCGGGCTTCTTCCACCAACACCATGCTTTCCTTGGTGGAGATGTGTCCGGTGGCCAGCACCATATCGTGGGCCTTGACCTGTTCTAGGATGGCGTGTACTTCGGGAACCAGTTGCCCTCTATCGTCTAGTAGGTAGATCCCGCCTTCCAATCCTTTATGCTCACGGTCGGCCCGGGCGGAGTAAGTTGGCATCCAGACCACGCGGCTGCCCATCTTGGCGCTGCTTTCCACTGCCGTTGCGTTCAGGCCTCCAACCTCATAGTCCAAGGCGATGCCGCCGATCAAAGTGATGTCCGGCACTGCCTGACTGGCTGTATAGGCTACTGGATGTGTTGGGTATTCGTGGCTCTTCAGAACCATACCCTGCATCCCCATGGCTTTGGCCTGCTCGGCCATTTCGATGGCGCTACCCCGGCGTTCCACCTTGGGGTCAGGCGCGCAGTGGACGTGTATGTCTAGGGCGCCTTCCAATAATCTATCAGCGTTGCTCAAACCTTCTCCTCTCCCATTAACACCCCCAACCGTTAACCCAACAAGCTATCGCCGGGTCACATCAGAGGAACATCTTGATTTACATATGTTGTTGGTACTTTACAACCAGCCTGACCACAATCACAACATCGTGACGGAACTTGCCGTCTACCTAGCTCACCCGACTGGGGGTTTCTGGCGATACCAGTCCGTGATTTCCCCGCCCGTGGCCGCCCAAACACCTTGTCGGCGGACCATGTGGGCCAGTGCTTCGTCCAGGCAGCCGATGCGGAAAGGTTGGCCGATGAGCCAGGGATGCAGGTGCAAGACCATGACCCGGCCGTTCGTCGCACCGTCCTCGTACATGGCGTCGAAGCCTTCCCTGAGCATGAGGGAGTAACGGTCCATGGTCACCTTGCGGTCTGCCATGGCGTGAACGTCGTCCAGTTCCAGCATGGTGGGCAATGCCAATATTTCGCCCTGGGGAGCTTTTAGCGGGTAGGGCTGTTCATCGTTAGTCCAATCGCAAACATACGATATTCCGGCTTCCGCTAGAAGTTGGGGCGTTCTGGACGACTCGCCGTACTCCGGCCCTAGCCAGCCTTTAGGAGCGGAGCCGGTGGCTGTGGTCAGGGCGATCAAAGACTCGCTGATGTATTCCCGTTCCTGTTCCTCGGTCATGCCGCTGTTGATCATCCTGCTAACGGAAACCCCGTGGCCGATAATCTCGCAGCCCCGGCCAAGCAGATGGCGGACCAGGTACGGGTAGTTGGCGGCGGTCATGGCATCCAAGGCGACTGTTGCCTTGATCCCGTGCTTTTCCAGCACGTCCAACACCCTAAATATCCCGACTCGGTGTCCATACTCCCGGTGAGATAGGCGGGCGTAGTCGGGGAAGGGACGGGCCACGGAGCCACCGGCCAGACTGCGAGACTGGAAGCTCCCGGTGGGCGTTTCCCATTCCATGTGCTCCAGATTTACAATCACGCACAAAGCGATGCGGGCGTTGTCCGGCCAACGGAGAACTCCCCGAGTGGTTATGGGAGACCAGTCGTAATGCGGGTGGTCCATCCCAAATTGACGGTTTGCAGGCATAACTCTCCTAGCTGTTAGCTACCAGCAGTCAGCACTCACTAAGAACCAAGAGGAGGCGGCGCTGATGGCTGATTGCTTACGAATTAAGTTTTGCCGCGTGGGCCACGGCATCGTCGTAGTAATTTTCGATGTAGTAGTCGGCTATCTCATCGGCGGTGGTCTGCCATACGCCGTCATGGGACATGATGTGGCTCAGAATCTCGTCCAGGTACTTGATGCGGTGGGGCTGGCCAATGAGGAAGGGATGCAGGGCGATGCACATGACCCGCCCACTCTCGGCGCCTTCTTTGTATAGCTGGTCGAACTGGGCCTTGCAGATGCGGGCGAAGTAGTCGCCCTCGTAATGGTTGTCCCTGAGTAGCGACGAGTCGTTCAACTCTATCGAGTAGGGCACTGATATCAGCTTCCCGGACTTCACTTTGATGGGTACCGGTTGGTCATCATGCATCCAGTCGGTGTGGTAGATCAGGCCCGCTTCGGCCATCAGGTCCGGGGTCCGTTCGGTGCCGGATATGGCCGGGCCTAACATGCCTTTGAGTTGTTTGCCAGTGTGGAGCTTCAGGGTTTCGATGGTGTCCCGGTAGAACTCCCGCTCCTGCTCTTCGGTATAGGTGTAGAGGTAGCGGGTGTTGTAGATACCGTGGCTCATGTAGTCGTAATTCCGTTCTACCATGGCGTCGCGTATCTCCGGGAAATGCTCCAGCACGGCCACGTTCAAGGAGACGCAACTCCGGATATTGTATTTGTCCAAAGTCTCCAGCATACGCCAGAATCCCACCCGGTTGCCGTAGTCCCGGTAGGAGTACTGCTGCACGTCGGGAAAGGGCGTGCGGGGCCATGGCGTGCGGGCAGCGTCGTCGTCGGGCATGTACTCGTAATGCTCAACGTTGGGCGAGATCCACAGGGCAACTCGCGCGCCGTTGGGCCACTTAATGATGGGCCGGTCGATGATGGGGCTGTAGTCCACCCGGTCTGGTGGTAGGGGCATCGGATTTATCTCCTAGTTAGGTTCCTTTTGAAATTATCCCTGATTCGCTACCGCCGGCCAATGTCCCCGGCTCGGTGACACGGCTTCGTAGCCTTGGGCTACCCGGAATAGGGTGCTTTCGTCAAAGGCGCGGCCGATGAATTGGACTCCGATGGGGAGTCCTGCTTCGCTAAAGCCGCACGGGACGGTGATTGCTGGCAATCCGGTGGCGTTCTCGGGGCTGGTGAACCGGGAGATTATGCCGGAGCCTGGGCCGCGCACCCGATGTTCCTCGCCGTCCAGAGTGATGTACTTGGCGTCGATGCGGGGCGCTGGCACGGGAGCGGTGGGGGTTACAAGGAAGTCCACTTCCTGAAGCACCCGGGCATGTTCCTCTTGGATCATGCGCTGCACCTTCAGGGCTTTGGAGTAGTCCCGTCCCAGAATGAACTGCCCAGCCAGGGTGCGGTAGAGGGTGTCCGGCCCGTAGTCTTCCCGCTTCGCCTGGATGTACGGCTCGTGGGTTACCACACTGTCCGCCATGCTTGCGAAGCGGAGGGCACCGGAATACTCCATGCTGGGCAGGCTGACCTCACGCGTCTCCACGCCTAATTCCTGCAATGCCTCGATCGCCAGGCGGACCGCCGCCTCCACTTCGCTATCCACCATTTCGAAGAAGTAGTTGGAGGGGATTCCCATCTTCATTCCCTGGAGGTTCCGTGCCAGGGCGGCGGAGTAGTCGGGTACGGGAACCGGAACAGTGCTGGGGTCCAATGGGTCGTAGCCAGCGAGCGCTTGTAAAACCAAAGCGCTGTCGCTGACAGATCTTGTCATGGGACCGATGTGGTCGCCGTTGAAGCTGGTTACCAGCAGGCCGCGCTGGCTTACCCGGCCATAGGTCTGCTTTAGCCCGACCACGCCGCAGAAGGTTCCTGGTAGCCGGACTGAGCCCCCCAAGTCGGTGCCCAAAGAGGCGAAGGTAACGCCGGTTGCCACGTTGGCGCCTCCCCCACCGCTGGAACCGCCGGGAATGTGCTCCAGACCCCAGGGGTTGTGCACCGGTCCATAGTGGGGATTGTTGGAGGTTGCGCCAGCGGCGAACTCTTCCAAGTTCTCCTTGCCCAGGATGATGGCCCCGGCCTCTTTGCAACGCCGGACAACCTCGGCGTCTTCTTCGGGAACGTTATCGGATAGCACCTTGGTTCCCACCGTTGTGCGGATTCCCCCGGTGGCGATGTTGTCCTTAATGCCGATGGGGATCCCTTGCAGCGGACC
This sequence comes from uncultured bacterium, assembly GCA_963997925.1. Lineage (GTDB taxonomy): Bacteria > Chloroflexota > Dehalococcoidia > Lucifugimonadales > UBA3495 > UBA11650. The sequence goes on along the minus strand of CAXEOX010000063.1, from coordinate 6,043 downwards.
GAGATACTCTCCCCGGGCCAAGGCCGCTTCCTGCTCCCTAGCTTGGTCCATCGCCTGGTCGCGGAGGATGGTGATGAAGGAGTTCAATGTGGGTTGCAGCCGGTCTGCCTGGGCAAGGGCCGCCTCAGTCAGTTCGACCGGGGAAACTTCTCCGGTCCGAATCATTGGAGCTATCTCCGAGATAGTCAGCTTGAGCAGGTCCTGGTTAGCCATCAGCTTGACCTCCCTCGTCGGCTTTGATCAAGCGGCTGGACATCACTTTAGATAAGTCCAATTCCCGCAGCTTTTCTAACTCGGACAGATATGCGTCTAGCTCCGGTGCGATGAGATCCATCTCGCTATCGGAAAGCTCAAATCCGTGAAAGTCTCGAATCATCGCTTTCAGGGTGTCTTTGGAAATCGCCATGGCCTTGGCCTCCGAACTGGGGGTGATTCTGGGCAGAGTGTAAACCAGGCCTATCTGGAAAGCAACGAGCCGGGCCAGACATGAGTGGCCCGGCAAGGTGCTGGCACCCAGAGCGCTTAGGTGAATCTAAGGGCGAAATATTGTAATCACTCCATATTCAAATTAGGGGTTTATCCAGTGGAGCAGACACAGATCCAAAGTTAAAGTGGATTAGAGATTAACGAGGAGCATCTCCGTTTACAACCATGATTCCAGTGAGAATGTCTAAAAACAAAAAACAGATACCCTTCAGTTCCATCGGCAAATCTTGGTCCGACCAGCGGGGTATCACCGGGTTGGAAACCGCCATCGTGCTGATAGCCTTCGTAGTGGTTTCTTCGGTGTTCGCTTTCGCGGCGCTGTCCACCGGACTGTTCTCCAGCGACAAAGCTAAAGAGACTCATGCCGCTGGGCTTTCTGAGGCCAGAGGAACACTTGAACTAAAAGGTTCGGTGGTCGCCAAGGTTAGCGGAACCACCGGCGCCAGCGGCGTAGTGACAAGCATCGAGTTCCAGCTCTCCAATGCCGCCGCCGGTGAGGCCATCGACATGACTCCCGGTAATACGGTTATCAAGTACGGAGACAAGAACCAAACATTGACTTTAAACTCCAGCACTGAATTTTCTGCGAGTAACATCGCTTCCTTTGGAGACAGCGATTATCTGCTTGAGGTCGGCGAAGTTTCCAGGTCACCCTTTTAAACATGGACACGCAGCTCACGACCGACCTGGGGACAAACACCGCCTTCACGATCGAGATGGTGCCGCCTCGGGGAGCGGTGCTTTTTATAGGCCGAAGAACTCCGGTGTCACTGGAGGCGAGTAATACCCTGGATTAATCTTGTCGTAAATCCTCAAGTCCTTTTCAGATCCACGGTATAACCAAGCTCTGATGATGTTCCCGCATTTAAATTTCGGAGCGCTGGTAGTATCATGGGAGGAGACCCCCCGGACCTGCAACAACGAAGCATAGGCCGCCGCATGGAGGCCGGTCCCGAGGCAAACACTTGAGGAATCTCGCTAATTTCCTGGTTCATCTCTTCGGGCGCGAAGGCGAACAGGAGCGTATAACCTTCTCCAAGGTATACGACCGGTGCTTGCTTTGCGAACAGCCGATCAGCGACTCCACTACTTATCTTACCTTCCGGGTTTGTCCCTATTGCCGCTTCCATTACACCCTTTCCGCTCGCGAACGCATAGAGCTGTTGGCGGATAAGGGAACCTTCAAAGAGTCTCAAAAATATCTCAGTTCCGTTGCGCCTCTTTCCTTCTCCGGAAAGGGAAGCTACCGGAAAGCGATCTCTGACGACCAGGAGCGCACCGGTTTGACCGAAGCCGCAGTAACCGGCCGCTGCAAGGTCGACGGCATCGAAACGATGATGGTCGTGCTGGACTTTGGGTTCATGGGTGGAAGTATGGGCAGCGTGGTCGGGGAAAAGGTTGCTACGGCCCTGGAGACTGCGGCTCGCCGAGACCTTCCGATGATTGCGCTGGTAACCGGCGGCGGCGCCCGGGTGCAAGAGGGCGTTCTGGCGCTCATGCAGATGGCGAAAACCGTGACTGCGGCCAACCGCCTCCGAGAGAAGGAATTACCCTTCATTGTTGTACTGGCCAACCCGTCAACAGGCCAGGCCTACGCCAGCTTCGCCAATCTAGCTGACATAATCATCGCCGAACCAGGTTCGCTGATAGGCTTGTCGCCCCTTCGAACCCTGCGAGAAGTATCTAAAACGCCCCTCCCGCTAGACGCCCATACAGCCGAGGCCCATCTGGGTCACGGGCTGCTTGATAGCGTCGTAGACCGGGAGGCTCTCCAGCCCAGGTTGTCCATACTCCTACAGATTCTCACCGCCCAGAAGCACAGTAACGGTAATCTAAAGGAACTGCTCAAGACCGAGATTGAAACTCCGGAAAGCGCGGAGCCATGGGAGGCCGTCACTATCGCCCGGGACGCCGAAAGACCTTTGGCGCTGAACTACATGCGGGCCATGTTGGACCCCTTCGTAGAACTTCACGGCGACCGGCTAAATAGTGACGACCGGTCGATCGTGGGTGGCGTGGGGTTTCTCTCGGGAGAGCCGGTGGCAATCATCGGTCAGCAGCGCCGTTCCCCGGTCGGTGGAGAGCGCAACCACGTCTATCCCGACGGACTGCGCAAGGCCCATCGGATGATTGAATTGTCGACCCGTTTCAAGCTGCCTCTTGTGACGCTGGTGGACACTCAAGGGGCCGATCCGGGCCTGGAAGCAGAGGAGCAGGGCATCGGCAACGCCATCGCCAAGACTCTGTCGATGATGGCTGACGCTCCTACCCCCATCGTCTCGGTCATCATCGGCGAGGGTGGCAGCGAGGGCGCGCTGGCTTTGGGACTTTCCGATCGCATCCTCATGCAACAGTTCGCGATCTACTCGCCGATAACGTTGAACAATAATCTGGGAGGCTCCTATCCCGACCATAGGCTGGACCGGGAAGCAGCCGAGGCATTGATGTTGACCGCTGGCGACTGCGTGGAATTGGGAATAGTGGACGGAATCGTGCGTGAACCGCAGAGCGGATCCCACACCAATCCCAAAGAAGCGGCGTTGGCTTTGCAGACCTCTCTGCTTAAGGAACTGGCCGGGTTATCCAAGCTGTCCCAGGGCAAGCTTCTCAAGCAGCGTTATCAAAAATTCAGGCGGATGGGTGAACGGAGCAACTATTCTCACGAAGCGGTGAACCGTGAAGTGGAGCTACTCCGTGGAATATCCACCGGAGAACCGGCACCGGGTAGAAACGGACGCGTCCAAAAGAAAAGGACCCCGGAAGACGAATCTTCCCAGGTCCCTACTGATTCTGACGATTAGTAGTCTGCTGTCTGCTAGGCGGCTTCCCTTCCAAGTTCCAGCAGGCTATCCTTTACACCTTTTGCCAGATAGGCGTACTCTTCACCCACCGAACTGTCCAACAATGACGTGGGTTTGCTTGAGTCCTGATAAGTGGACCGTAGAGCCAAGTTTCCCAGGAAAGGAGCTTCCACCTCGTCGGCCAGTTTCTCCCCTCCCCCTTGCCCGAAGATGTCCCCGGTATAGTTCTCCACTATTCCCAGCACGTTGAGGTTGAGCTTTCGAATCATGTTGATGCAGCGCCGGGCGTCGATGTTGGCCAGTTGCTGCGGGGTGCTCACAACCACAAAGCCGTCCATGGGCAAAGTCTGCATGATGGTCAGCGGAGAGTCCGAAGTACCCGGAGGAAGGTCAACTACCAAGTAGTCCAGTTCTCCCCACTCGGTAGACTGCAGGAACTGGCTGATGGCGTTGTGAATCATCGGACCACGCCAGATTATCGCTTCCTCCTCGTTCTCCTGAAAGAAGGCCATGGAAACGACCCGGACGCCCCATTTCTCCGATGGGTGGATCTGACCGTCGACGTAATCGGGTTTTTCTTCGATCCCAAGAACTTTGGTCACGTTGGGACAGTCGATGTCAACGTCTAGCAGGCCGACTTTATTTCCTTGCTGCGCTAGGGTGACCGCCAGGTTGACGGCGACGGTCGTCTTACCCACACCGCCTTTTCCACTGTACACACCAATCTTTGTCTTAATCTTGGATAGGCGATCGGTGATTTGGCGTTTCTGTTCCCAGCTACGCTTTATCTGTTCGAGCCGGGCGTTTTCCTGGGGCGTTGGCATACGGTCCTCCAGCCGGGATTCTGGGTTGAATGAGCTTAAGGTTGAAAAGGGTCCCTGAAGAGGGATGGAAGCCTAGATGCCCAGCTGGGACCTAGCCTCTTCACTAATCAGGTCAGGAGACCATGGCGGGTCGAATACCAACTCTATCTCGACCTCTTCCACGCCCTCAAGATCCTGAATCGCCCACTCCGCTTGCTGGGCGATGAAAGGGCCCATGCCGCAGCCGGGGAAGGTCAGGGTCATTTGGACGTAGACATCTTTTTCTTTGACCTGTACGTCGTAGACCAGTCCCAAGTCCACCACGTTTACGGGTATCTCCGGATCGTAAACGGTCTTGAGGGTTTCTAAGACTGCTTCCGCTGTAAGTTCATCTGCCATCGTTACCTCCATCGTAGACGCCGGCTGGACCCGGCTGGCTTAATTATATGGAAAGTCGACCGACTTGGTCAACAATTACCCTTTGCTGATATTTTTGCCGTTCGGGTCAGCCAAAAGTTAGAATCTGGCAGGTCTTCGATTCCTCTAAAAGAGTCTCGAACAGAAGCCTCCATCGACCCTTTCCAACTACTGATTTCTATCTCTATCTTATACGGGAGGCTAGGGTATCAACAACACCTTACCAGTGGTGCTGCGTCCCTCAAGCTGCCGGTGGGCTTCCGACGCTTCGGCCAAGGGGAATACATGCTCAACCCGGAGTTTTAATTCTCCCGACTTGACCCAGCCCAGAACGTCTCCAGCCCGCTGCTCCAATTCTTCCCGGGTGACCGTATAATCGCCCAATCCGGGACGGGTCAGGTACTTGGAGCCGTTGCCAAGGCTGCTAGGGTCAAAAGCTGGGACCGGACCACTGGCCTGACCGTAAAGCACCATGTGGCCCCTTCGGCTCAAACAACTGATGCTCTGATCAAAGGTGGTTTTGCCCACGGCATCGTATACGGCGGCTACTCCGTCACCGTTGGTCGCTTTCTTTACTTCTTCGGCGAAGTCCAGCTGAGTGTAGAGGATGACATGGTCGGCTCCCGCTTCCCTTGCCAGGTCTGCCTTGGCTTCGGTGGAAACGGTGGTGAAGACGTACCCGCCCAGCTTTTTCACCATCTGGATCAACAATAATCCAACTCCGCCGGCTCCGGCATGAATGACGACCTTGTCGCCCTGTTTCACAGAATAGGTGGAGTGGCAAAGGTAATGGGCGGTCATGCCTTGCAGCATCGCTGCGGCCCCGTCTTTAGCGTCCAAGCCATCCGGCATCTTTATCAAGCGGTCAGCCGGTACCAACGCTTGCTCGGCGTAGGACCCGGGGGTTCCGGAGTAGGCCACTACGTCGCCCTCTTTTACCTGGGTGACACCGGAACCGACGCTGCGCACGGTTCCCGCTCCTTCCACGCCGATGATCCTGGGAAGCGTCTGGGCAGGAGAGGCGCCCATACGGTTGTAGACATCAGTGAAGTTGACTCCCACTGCCTGGACCTCAACCAATGCCTGTCCTTCTCCGGGGCTTAGGTCAGCCACGTCTTGGTACTTCATCGCCTCGGGGCCGCCATGTTCCATAATCTGGATCGCTTTCATGAGTTATCCTCCGATTGAATCGACCGCAATCCAATGGTTAAGAATTCACCTTCTCCGTTTGGTATTAGCGATCTTTCTTGATTTTGCCGCCGGATCAAGCCAGCGTTTGTTTTAGGTTTCGGCCTTTCCCTAACTAGTCACTTGTTGGAAGTGCGCCAGCCACGAAGAAGGGGCCACTCGCTTCTGGGCTAGTATACTCCGAAACGAGACGCCGGGACATGCCATGGGTGTTATTTGATGGATGTTCGCCGGTCAGATTTTAGCTGTGTGTCATGTGTTGTATAGGCTTAAATTCGGAACCGTATAGCTCTTGCCGCCCGGTCCGAATCGTTGATATCCATAAGCAAAACTGCTATGATTAACAAG